>NZ_CP117430.1:2196990-2510846 GCF_030687395.1 Pseudomonas wuhanensis
CTGCTGGCCGGTTTATACATGCTTTTGGCCATGTGCGAGACATTGGAGCAATACACGCCCCAGGAACTGGCGGGTTTTGCTAAAGAGGCCATCGGCTGGGTGGCCAGCCGAAGACTTTAGAGATGTGTAGATACCTATGCCGCGATGGCTGTGGAGCAGGCGCCGAAAATTTATTTGAACCGCCGCTCCACACCTTTCTCTACTAAAATCTTCGCTGAGATTTCTTCCACAGAGAAATGCGTGGAATTGATGTGGGCAATGTTCTCGCGGCGAAACAGATTCTCCACCTCGCGCACTTCGAATTCGCACTGTGCGTAGCTCGAATAGCGGCTGTTGGGCTTGCGTTCGTTGCGGATCGCGGTGAGGCGGTCCGGGTCGATGGTCAGGCCAAACAGCTTGTGATGATGGGCGCGCAGGGCGGTTGGCAGTTGCAGGCGCTCCATGTCGTCTTCGGTCAACGGGTAATTGGCTGCGCGGATGCCGAATTGCATGGCCATGTACAAACACGTCGGGGTTTTACCACAGCGCGACACGCCTACTAGTATCAGGTCGGCTTTGTCGTAATAGTGCGTGCGCGCACCATCGTCGTTGTCGAGGGCGAAGTTCACCGCCTCGATGCGCTCCATGTAATTGGAGTTGCCACCGATGGAGTGGGATTTGCCGACGGTGTAGGAAGAATGCTCGGTCAGTTCCTGTTCCAGCGGAGCGAGGAAGGTCGAGAAAATGTCAATCATGAAACCATTGGACGTTGCGAGGATCTCACGAATGTCCTGATTGACGATGGTGTCGAAAATAATCGGACGAAAACCATCGTTTTCGGCGGCTTTGTTGATTTGTTGTACCATGGCCCGCGCTTTATCCGCGTTGTCGATGTAGGGCCGCGTGATTTTGCTGAAGGTAATGTTTTCGAACTGCGCCAACAGGCTTTGACCGAGGGTTTCGGCCGTAATGCCCGTGCCATCGGAGATAAAGAAAGCAGATCGTTTCATTTGCACCTTGGGCCTTAAGTGAGTGTCCTGTGTCACAAATGCGTTCCCTTTTGACGGCGGCTGTTGTCGCCATACTGCGTTGCCGCTCCTCGCCATAGCCAGCTATGACTCGTCGCGGCGCCTTGTCTGGCAACAACAGTCACTCGCCAAAAAGGAACGCATTTGCAACACAGGACACTTGTGACGATTCTTGGATATAGTAGGCGCGATTTGTCGGCCGCCAGTGGCCAGCATTCTCACTTATTTTCCAGGTCCAGGCCATACAGCCGGCAAATGCTCCCCCGAGTCGCCGGCTTCTGAGCTTTTCCAACACAGTTAGTGGAGAGATCACCTTGGTAGAGTACGTAGTTTCCCTCGATAAGCTCGGCGTCCATGATGTAGAGCATGTGGGGGGCAAGAACGCATCCCTGGGCGAGATGATCAGTAACCTTGCAGGTGCCGGTGTATCGGTGCCCGGTGGCTTCGCCACGACAGCTCAGGCGTATCGTGATTTTCTGGAACTGAGCGGTCTGAACGATCAGATCCACGCCGCCCTCGACGCGCTGGATGTCGACGACGTCAACGCCCTGGCCAAAACCGGTGCCCAGATCCGTCAATGGATCATGGAAGCCGAGTTCCCCGAGAAGCTCAACGCCGAGATCCGCACCGCGTTCGCCACGCTGTCGGCCGGCAACCCTGACATGGCCGTGGCCGTGCGCTCTTCCGCTACCGCCGAAGACTTGCCGGACGCTTCCTTCGCCGGCCAGCAGGAAACCTTCCTGAACATCCGTGGTGTCGAAAACGTTATTCGCGCCGCCAAAGAGGTGTTCGCTTCCCTGTTCAACGACCGTGCGATTTCCTACCGCGTCCACCAGGGCTTCGACCACAAGCTGGTGGCACTGTCGGCCGGTGTGCAGCGCATGGTCCGCTCCGAAACCGGCACCGCCGGCGTGATGTTCACCCTCGATACCGAATCGGGCTTCCGTGACGTGGTGTTCATCACCGGCGCTTACGGCCTGGGTGAAACCGTCGTACAAGGCGCGGTGAACCCGGATGAATTCTATGTCCACAAAGGCACGCTGCAAGCCGGTCGTCCGGCCATCCTGCGTCGCAACCTGGGCAGCAAAGCCATCAAGATGATCTACGGCGAAGTCGCCACGGCCGGTAAATCGGTCAAGACCATCGACGTGGACAAGGCGGATCGCGCCCGTTTCTGCCTGACCGACGCCGAAGTCAGTGAACTGGCCAAGCAAGCGATGATCATCGAAAAGCACTACAAGTGCCCGATGGACATCGAATGGGCCAAAGATGGCGACGACGGCAAGCTCTACATCGTTCAGGCCCGTCCTGAAACCGTGAAGAGCCGTACCTCGGCCAACGTCATGGAACGCTATCTGTTGAAAGAAACCGGCACCGTGCTGGTTGAAGGTCGCGCCATCGGCCAGCGCATCGGCGCCGGCAAGGTGCGGATCATCAAGGACGTGTCCGAGATGGATAAAGTCCAGCCGGGCGACGTTCTGGTTTCCGACATGACCGACCCGGACTGGGAACCGGTCATGAAGCGCGCCAGCGCCATCGTCACCAACCGTGGCGGTCGTACCTGCCACGCGGCGATCATCGCTCGCGAGCTGGGCATCCCGGCCGTGGTCGGTTGCGGCAACGCCACCCAGCTGTTGAAAGACGGCCAGGGCGTGACCGTTTCTTGCGCTGAAGGCGACACCGGTTACATCTTCGAAGGCGAACTGGGCTTCGACATCAAGAAAAACTCTGTGGATGCCATGCCGGATCTGCCGTTCAAGATCATGATGAACGTCGGCAACCCGGACCGCGCCTTCGATTTCGCGCAGCTGCCGAACGCCGGTGTGGGCCTGGCCCGTCTGGAATTCATCATCAACCGCATGATTGGCGTGCATCCCAAAGCGCTGTTGAACTACGACGGCCTGCCGCAAGAAATCAAGGACAGCGTCGACAAGCGCATTGCCGGTTACAACGACCCGGTCGGCTTCTATGTCGAGAAACTGGTCGAGGGCATCAGCACCCTGGCGGCAGCGTTCTGGCCGAAAAAGGTCATCGTGCGCCTGTCGGACTTCAAGTCCAACGAATACGCGAACCTGATTGGCGGCAAACTCTACGAGCCGGAAGAAGAGAACCCGATGCTGGGCTTCCGTGGTGCTTCGCGTTACATCAGCGAATCGTTCCGCGACTGCTTCGAGCTCGAGTGCCGTGCCCTCAAGCGCGTGCGCAACGAGATGGGCCTGACCAACGTTGAAATCATGGTGCCGTTCGTCCGTACCCTGGGCGAAGCGAGCCAGGTCGTTGACCTGCTGGCCGAAAACGGTCTGGCCCGTGGCGAAAACGGTCTGCGCGTGATCATGATGTGCGAACTGCCGTCCAACGCGATCCTGGCTGAAGAGTTCCTCGAGTTCTTCGACGGCTTCTCCATCGGCTCCAACGACCTGACCCAGCTCACCCTGGGCCTGGACCGTGACTCCGGGATCATCGCGCACCTGTTCGACGAGCGAAATCCTGCGGTCAAGAAGCTGTTGGCCAATGCTATTCAGGCGTGCAACAAGGCTGGCAAATACATCGGCATCTGCGGTCAGGGTCCTTCGGACCACCCGGATCTGGCCAAGTGGCTGATGGAGCAGGGCATCGAAAGCGTTTCGCTGAACCCCGATTCCGTGCTGGAAACCTGGTTCTTCCTGGCTGAAGGTCAGGCTTCGGTCTGATCGGTGAATGAAGCCCCGGCCCGCTTCGGTGGGCCGGGGTTTTAAGATTCAAGTAGGGCGGGCTCCTCTGGACGCCGCCCTTTTTTGTGCAAGAGCATTATGCAAAGCAGCAGCAACCTATTTCCTGTCGCCCTGATCAGCGCCGAGCGGCGCGGTGATCTGAGCGAAGACGTCTATCGTTTGAAACCCGGTAACAGCCCCGACGGCACCGTCGAACTGGCTGTGACCCGCTTGGGCCTGGCCGATGAGCCGGCGGTGCGTGGCGTGCCGGTCATTCTGTTGCACGGCAGCTTTTCCAATCGACGGTTCTGGTTCTCTCCCAAAGGTCTGGGGTTGGGGGCTTATCTGACGCGTCTGGGCTTCGATGTGTGGATTCCGGAAATGCGCGGCCATGGGCTGTCTCAGCGCAATCAGGACTATCGCAAGAACCGCGTCGCTGACTACGCGCGTTACGATCTGCCGGCCATTGGCGCGTTCGTGCGCGAGCAAAGCGGCCAGGTCCCACACTGGATCGGTCATTCGCTGGGTGGCATTACCCTGGCTGCGGCATTGGGCGGTCAGTACCTGGGCGAACCTGCCGTGGCCTCTGCGGCGTTTTTTGGCACGCAGGTCAGCCGCACCTACTGGCCGTTGAAGTTTCCGCCGGTGGAGTGGAGCGGGCGCTTCATTCTCAAGCGATTTGCCCAACTGTCAGGTTCACGGCTCAAGCGCGGCCCGGAGGATGAGCCGATTGGCCTGGCCCTGGAAAGCATGCGCTGGTACGGACTGTTCGGCCGCTTTGGCGATGCCGACAAGGACTGGTGGGCGGGTTTGGCCGAGGTTCAGTTGCCAGTGCTGGCCGTGAGCGCCGCAGGCGATCATCAGGACCCGACCTGGGCCTGCCGCAAGCTGTTCGATCAGGTCGGCTCCGAGCACAAGCAATTCATCACCCTTGGCCGCGAGCAAGGTTTTGGCGATAATTTCGGTCATGTGGAAATGCTTGTGAGCAAGGCTTCACAGACTGAAGTCTGGCCGTTGGTGGCGCGTTGGCTGGCGGATCAACAGACACCTTTGCTGGGTGGAAAGCCGGATTTGGCCGCGGCCGTTTGAGCCTGATGCTCTAACAAGGGCATTTCGCTCTGAACGGCTTGCGGCTAAGATATGACGCATTAAGCGGTTCTGGTCACTTTTGGTGATTGATTCGATCGGCGCGTTTGCAGCCGTTCAGCCTTGGCCCGCCTCTGCGGTCTACTCGATTGTCTTCCTTTTTACAGGAGTTTCTCGATGAACCATTACCTTACGCCTGACCTGTGCGACGCCTATCCGGAGCTGGTGCAGGTGCTGGAACCGATGTTCAGCAATTTCGGTGGCCGTGATTCTTTCGGTGGCGAAATCGTGACCATCAAATGTTTCGAAGATAATTCGCTGGTCAAGGAGCAAGTCGCGCTCAAGGGTAACGGTAAAGTGCTCGTGGTAGACGGTGGCGGTTCCCTGCGCCGCGCGCTGTTGGGCGACCTGCTGGCCGAGAAAGCCGCCAATAACGGTTGGGAAGGGCTGGTGATCTACGGCTGCATTCGCGATGTCGACGTCATCGCGCAAACCGATCTGGGGGTTCAGGCCCTGGCCAGTCACCCGATGAAAACCGACCGACGCGGTGTGGGTGAACTCAATATTGCCGTGACCTTCGCGGGTGTGACCTTCCACCCGGGTCACTATGTTTATGCGGACAACAACGGCGTGATCATTTCGCCAAGCCCGCTGAAGATGCCTGAATAAAGCGCGTTTCAACAAAGGGGTGAGGATGTTCGAGGAAGAAAACGCGCAGTGGGGGCTGGTGCATGCCCTGGTGCTGGACGGTAAAGGCGGTGCGCGTTCGATAGCCCGGACTGAACTCGATGACTTGCAGTTGCAGGCCCATGAAAGCCTGTGGCTGCACTGGGATCGTAGTCACCCGCAAACCCAGACCTGGCTGCGTAAATACAGCGGTCTGAGTGAATTTAGTTGCGACTTGTTGCTGGAAGAGAACACCCGGCCGCGTCTTTTGCCGCTGCCGGACTCCGAGCTGTTACTGTTTCTGCGCGGGATCAACCTCAATCCAGGTGCCGAGCCGGAAGACATGGTCTCGGTGCGGATCTTCGGTTCGGCCCAGCGGGTGATCTCCCTGCGTCTGCGGCCGTTGCGCGCCACCGATGAGTTGCTGGTGCAACTGGCCGAAGGCAAAGGGCCGAGAACCGCTTCCGAACTGATCCTTTATATGGCGCAATACCTCACTAATAAAGTGCAGGATCTGGTCGGCTGCCTCTCGGAAATCGTCGATGAGGAAGAAGAAAAGCTGGATACCGACGAACGGTATACACCGGAGCATGGGGCCGTTTTGCAGATCCGTCGCAGAGCAGCCGCACTGAAACGTTTTCTGGCACCGCAGCGGGATATTTTCGGTCAGCTGACGCGGATAAAACTGCCATGGTTCGTTGAAGACGATGGCGATTACTGGAACGAATTGAACAACAGCCTGACCCGTTATCTCGAGGAGCTGGAATTGACCCGGGAGCGCGTGGGGCTGGTCCTGGAGGCCGAAGACCGGCGTCTGAGCGTGCGCATGAACCGCACGATGTACCGCTTCGGGATCATCACCGGGATCTTTTTGCCGATGAGTTTTCTGACCGGTCTTTTGGGCATCAACGTCGGCGGTATTCCGTTCTCCACCAGCCCTTATGGCTTCCTGATCGCCTGCTTGCTGGCAGGCTCGGTAGCGCTGGGGCAGTGGTGGCTATTCCGACGTTTGCGCTGGTTCTGATGATGAGTCATGTGACCCGACCAAATTTGACCGCGTCTTTCACAGATATCACGAGAGGTGCGTATGCACGATCCGTTTGAACAGTCTTTGCGTGACATGCTCAAAGCTTCGCCGTCCAGCCGTGACGACGATGCTTGCTTGGGTCGCGTGCTGAAAACCGCCAACCGCCAGGTCGGTGCCGGCGATCTGTTCAGCCTGCTGGGCCGTTGGTTGCCCGCGCTGATGATCGCCCTGAATAACGGATCGGCCCATATCTCGCCGGTTTCCCGTCTTCGTAAACCTACCGCACGCACTGCTGATAAGGCTGATTGAATATGGAACTTGATCTCTGGACTCAGAGCCTCGTCACTGCAATGACTGCGTTATGGACCAAAGTTGCGAACTTCATTCCGAACCTGTTCGGCGCATTGGTTGTGCTGCTGCTGGGTTTTGTCGTGGCCAAACTGCTGGACACGCTGCTCTCCAAATTGCTTGCCAAACTGGGCCTCGATCGCCTGATGGGCGGCACGGGGCTGACCAAGTTGCTGTCCCGCGCCGGCCTACAAGTGCCTATCTCGACGCTGATCGGCAAGATCGTCTATTGGTTCGTTCTGCTGATTTTTCTGGTTTCGGCGGCAGAATCACTTGGACTTGAGCGAGTTTCGGCTACGCTGGACATGTTGGCGCTGTATTTGCCGAAAGTATTCGGCGCTGCGCTGGTGCTGTTGGTGGGTGTCTTGCTGGCGCAACTGGCCAATGGGCTGGTGCGTGGCGCGGCAGAAGGCGTAGGACTTGATTACGCCGCGGGCCTGGGGCGAATTGCTCAGGGCCTGGTGATCATCATCAGTATTTCGGTTGCGATCAGCCAGTTGGAGGTCAAAACTGACCTGCTCAACCATGTGATCGTGATCGTCTTGATTACCGTTGGTCTGGCGGTTGCGCTGGCCATGGGCTTGGGAAGCCGGGAAATTGCCGGTCAGATTCTTGCGGGAATCTATGTGCGTGAGTTGTATCAGGTAGGGCAACAAGTGCGAGTTGGCGAGGTCGAAGGTCAGATCGAAGAGATCGGCACGGTTAAAACCACCGTGTTGACCGATGAGGGTGAGCTAGTCTCTCTCTCGAATCGGATTCTCTTGGAGCAGCATGTGAGTAGCCGCTAACCCGGCAAATCCTGCTAATGTATGCCGCCGCAAAATGTCCTGAAGGACTGCGGCGGACATTGACCTGACTGTCGGCCAGACTTGTTTTGAATAAAGCTCAATCGCTCTCCACGCGCTACGACCCCCGCGAGCTCTCTGATGAGGAGTTGGTCGCGCGCTCGCATACCGAGCTGTTTCACGTAACGCGCGCTTATGAAGAACTGATGCGGCGTTACCAGCGAACACTATTTAACGTTTGTGCACGGTATCTCGGGAACGATCGTGACGCAGATGATGTCTGTCAGGAAGTGATGTTGAAGGTGCTGTACGGCCTGAAGAACTTCGAGGGGAAATCGAAGTTCAAGACATGGCTGTATAGCATCACGTACAACGAGTGCATCACGCAGTATCGGAAAGAACGGCGAAAGCGTCGCTTGATGGACGCTTTGAGTCTGGACCCCCTTGAGGAAGCGTCTGAAGAAAAGGCGCCGAAACCCGAGGAGAAGGGCGGACTTGATCGCTGGCTGGTGTATGTGAACCCGATCGACCGAGAGATTCTGGTGCTACGATTTGTCGCAGAGCTGGAATTTCAGGAGATCGCAGACATAATGCACATGGGTTTGAGTGCGACAAAAATGCGTTACAAACGCGCTCTAGACAAATTACGTGAGAAATTTGCAGGCATTGCTGAAACTTAGTTCGGCGCAAATATCTCTTACGTGTAGGCAAGTTCTGATAGACTTGCCGCCGAGTTGTCCCCCGGTTTGCGGGACTGCTTCACAATCACCAGATGGGGATTTAACGGATGAAACTGAAAAACACCTTGGGCTTGGCCATTGGTTCTCTTATTGCTGCCACTTCGTTCGGCGCTCTGGCACAAGGCCAAGGCGCAGTTGAAATCGAAGGCTTCGCTAAGAAAGAAATGTTCGATAGCGCTCGTGACTTCAAGAACAACGGCAACCTGTTCGGCGGTTCTGTTGGTTACTTCCTGACCGACGACGTTGAACTGCGTCTGGCCTACGACGAAGTGCACAACGCACGTGCCGAAGATGGCCGTAACATCAAGGGCTCCAACACCGCTCTGGATGCTCTGTACCACTTCAACAACCCGGGCGACATGCTGCGTCCGTACGTATCGGCTGGCTTCTCCGACCAAAGCATTGGTCAGAACGGCAAAAGCGGTCGTAACGGTTCCACCTTCGCCAACGTTGGCGGCGGTGCCAAGCTGTACTTCACCGAGAACTTCTACGCCCGTGCCGGCGTTGAAGCTCAGTACAACATCGACCAGGGCGACACCGAGTGGGCTCCTAGCGTTGGTATCGGTGTGAACTTCGGTGGCGGCTCCAAGCCTGCTGCTGCTCCAGTTCCAGCACCAGCTGAAGTTTGCGCCGACAGCGACAACGATGGCGTTTGCGACAACGTTGACAAGTGCCCGGACACCCCAGCCAACGTAACTGTTGACGCTGATGGCTGCCCAGCAGTTGCTGAAGTTGTTCGTGTTGAGCTGGACGTGAAATTCGACTTCGACAAGTCGGTAGTCAAGCCTAACAGCTACGGCGACATCAAAAACCTGGCTGACTTCATGAAGCAGTACCCATCCACCACTACTACTGTTGAAGGTCACACTGACTCCGTCGGTCCTGACGCTTACAACCAGAAACTGTCCGAGCGTCGTGCAAACGCCGTTAAGCAAGTTCTGACCAACCAGTACGGTGTTGAATCGTCCCGCGTTCAGTCTGTTGGCTACGGCGAATCCCGCCCAGTTGCTGACAACAAAACTGACGCTGGTCGCGCTGTAAACCGTCGCGTAGAAGCGCAGGTTGAAGCTAGCGCTAAGTAATTAGCTCGCAGCTCTGGAAAAGCCCGGCTTAGGCCGGGCTTTTTTTTGTCTGCGATTTGGTGATGAGGGATTTAGTGGAGAGGGGAAGTTAGGTTCAGGCTGATTGATCGGCCGCCATCATCGCGGGCAAGCCGCGCTCCCATAGAGATGACGTTGCACAGGCTGCCACGGTTCCAATCACCAAAATGGCTGGGCTTTTCAATTCAAAGGCGCAGGCATCTTTCTCCATCGCGGTCAGATCGCTCCGACATTCCCGTTGGTGCGGCAGGGAAGCATTTTCGATCATCGCCACAGGCGTATCGGCTGCCATTCCGCCAGCCAGCAGTTGCTCGCGAATTTCACTGAGCTTCGCCACGCCCATGTAGATCACCAGCGTGGTGCCCCCTTGTGCGAGGGCCTGCCAGTTCAGGCTGCTGTCATCCTGAGTGTGCGCCGTGACCAGTGTCACGCCACGCGCGACGCCCCTTAGCGTCAGCGGAATATCGCATTGGGTCGCACCGGCAAGACCCGCGGTGATGCCATTGACCAACTCAACCTCGACGCCACGCTCACGCAGCCACTGCGCTTCTTCACCGCCGCGCCCGAAGATGCACGGATCGCCACCCTTGAGCCGCACCACGCATTTGCCGTGGCGGGTATAACGCAACATCAGGCGATGAATGAAGGCTTGAGGCGTGGAGCGACAGCCACCGCGCTTGCCCACGGGAATAATCCGCGCATTCGGGCAATGCTCCAGTACCGCGGTATTGACCAGGTCGTCGATCAGCACCACGTCCGCTTCGCGCAACGCTCGAACCGCCTTGAGGGTCAGCAATTCAGGGTCGCCAGGACCCGCACCCACCAGCCAGACTTTTGCGTTCATAGTGTTTTCCTCACAAGGTGACGGCGACTGGCTGCGCAGTGGCGGCCAGCAAACGCTTGATTTCCGGGACGCAGGAGCCGCATTGCGTGCCGCAGCCCAACTCTTGTTTCAAGCCCTGCAAGTCCAGGCCACGGCTGATGCCGGCACAGACCGCGTTCTGGCTGACGTTCATGCAGTTGCACAGGGTTTTGGTGCCCGATGCCGGGCTGCCGGCGCTGCCCGGTGGCGCACTCAAAGGCGCCAGCAGCCAGCGGCGTAGCTGTTCGTCGGCGCGACCTTCGAGCCACAGGCTTTGCAGCCAGTGCTGAGCGAGGGTTTCGCCGGCCAGGCGAATCGCGGTGATCCGACCGTTCTCGATCCGTACCCGCTTGCCGATTGAGCGCCGAGGATCGTCGTAGGCCAGTACCGGGCCATCGTTGAGTCCCAGGCATTGATCGATATCACGCAACAGCTGCGGCTCAGGCGCGGTAGGGCTGGCGGCGCGTATCAGCAATGCAGGGCGCTCACGGCCGGTAAGGCTGAGGCTTGCGTAGGAAAATGCCTCGCAGAGCGGTCGCAGCGTCTCCAAATGCTGTTGAACATCGCCCTCTATCAGGGCGAAAAGCTGCCAAGGCAATTGCACAGGCTCGAGTCGCACACCGCTGTGTTTGAGTTCCGGTTGTTTCGACAACGGATCGAAGGCGGGAAGGGTGAGGGTATTCACGCCGCCCTTGAGAAAGCGGTCGCCCCAGTGCATCGGCAGGAACGCCTGGCCCGGACGTACGCTGTCATCGCTGCTGACCGGCACGATCACCGAGCCCCGGCGACTTTTCAGATTGATCAGATCGCCAGGTTGCAGGCGGTGCCGACGCAGTTCATCCGGGTGCAGGCTCAACACGGCTTCGCTGACATGGCCGAATAGCTGCGCGGCGGTGCCGGTGCGGCTCATGCCGTGCCATTGATCGCGCAGGCGGCCGGTGATCAGGGTCAGAGGGAAGCGCGCATCGCGTTGTTCCTTGGCGGCGCGATACGGGTCGGTCACGAACTGTGCGCGCCCGCTGGCGGTCGGGAAAACTCCGTCGAGGTACAGCCGTGCAGTACCTTCGCGGGCACCGGCGGGGAAGGGCCATTGCTGCGGACCAAGTTGGTCGATCAATTCATGACTGATTCCGGACAGATCGAGGTCGCGGCCGCGAGTCAGGTGTTTGTATTCGTCGAAAACCTGCGCCGGGGTTTCAAAGGCAAACAGGCTGGTTGCTTCAGGGCGAAGATATTTTTCCAGGCGCTGTGCGAAATCCACGGTGATCGCCCAGTCGGGCCGTGCTTCACCGGGTGCGCCGATGGCCTGACGGACGTGGGAAATGCGCCGTTCCGAGTTGGTGACTGTGCCGTTCTTTTCGCCCCAACTGGCGGCGGGCAGCAGCAGGTCGGCGAACGCGGCGGTTTCGGTGGTGCGAAAGGCTTCCTGCAACACCACGAATGGACAGGCTTGCAGTGCTTCGCGCACAGCGGTCTGATCCGGCAGCGACTGTGCAGGGTTGGTGCAGGCGATCCACAGGGCTTTGATCTTGCCGCTGCGCATCTGCTCGAACAGTTCGATGGCGGTCAGCCCGGTGTTCGCGGGCAGTTGATCAACGCCCCAGTAGTCGGCCACTTGCGCGCGGTGTTCGGCATTGGCCGCTTCGCGATGACCTGGCAGCAGGTTCGACAAACTGCCGGTTTCCCGGCCGCCCATGGCATTCGGCTGACCAGTCAGCGAGAAAGGTCCTGCGCCGGGCCGGCCGATTTGCCCGGTGGCCAGGTGCAGGTTGATCAGCGCGCTGTTCTTCGCGCTGCCGGCGGTGGACTGATTCAGCCCCATGCACCACAGCGACAGAAAACTCGGCGAAGTGCCGACCCATTGCGCGCATTGCTGCAGTTGCTCGACGCTGATGCCGCAGAGTTGCGAAACCATTGTCGGGGTGTAATCGCGCACCAGGTTTTTCAGCTCGGCCAGGCCTTCGGTGTGGGCCTTGATAAAATCGCGGTCGACCCAGTCTTCCCACAGCAACAGATGCAAAATCCCATGGAACAAGGCGACATCGGTGCCGGGCAGAATCGCCAAATGCATGTCAGCCAAATCGCAGGTGTCGGTGCGCCGAGGGTCGATGACGATGACTTTCATCTGTGGGCGGCGGGATTTGGCTTCTTCCAGGCGACGAAACAGGATCGGGTGGGCGTAGGCCATGTTGCTGCCGACGATCATCACGCAGTCGCTCAATTCCAGGTCTTCGTAGTTGCAAGGCGGAGCGTCGGCGCCGAGGCTGCGCTTGTAGCCGACCACTGCCGAAGACATGCATAGCCGCGAATTACTGTCGATGTTGTTGGTGCCCACCAGCGCTCGCGCCAGTTTGTTAAAGGCGTAGTAATCCTCAGTCAGCAACTGCCCGGAGATATAGAATGCAACGCTGTCCGGGCCATGCTCGGCGATGGTTTCGGCGAAAACGTTGGCGGCGTGATCGAGCGCAGTGTCCCAGTCGGTGCGGCTGCGGGCCAGGCCTTTGCCCAGGCGCAGTTCCGGGTACAACGCCCGTGCGGCCAGGTCGCCGGTCAGGTGCAGGGTCGAACCTTTACTGCACAATTTGCCGAAGTTGGCCGGGTGTGCCGGATCGCCGCTGACGCCGAGAATGCGCTCGCCGTCGTGTTCGATCAGCACGCCGCAGCCGACCCCGCAGTAGCAGCAGGTGGAGGCGGTGATTTGACGGTCCATCAGCTTGCTTCCCGTAGGGCCAGCAGCACGCGGCCGTTCTCGACTCGTGCCGAATGATGGTGGGCGCAGCCGATATCCGGGGCTTGGGCTTCGCCGGTTTCCAGGTCGATCTGCCAGTTGTGCAGCGGGCAGGCCACCCGCTTGCCGTAGATCAAACCCTGGGACAGCGGCCCGCCCTTGTGCGGGCAGCGGTCGTCGAGGGCGAAAACCTCATCGTCGCTCGTACGAAAAATCGCGATGTCGCCTTTCGGGCCTGCGATGATCCGCGAGCCAAGGGTGTTGATCTCTTCCAGTGCACAGATATCCAGCCAGTTCATACCGACACCTCCAGGTTCTTCACGGGAATGACCTCGAATTCTTTTTTCAGCAGTGGCTGTTCGAGGCGTTCCTTCCAAGGGTCCTGTTCGAACGACAGGGAAAATTGCAGGCGATCGTTCAAGGCCTTGCGCCGCTCCGGGTCTTCCAGCACGGCTTTCTTGATGTGTTCCATGCCGACCCGTTGCAGGTAGTGCACGGTGCGTTCGAGGTAGAAGGCTTCTTCGCGGTACAGCTGCAGGAATGCGCCGTTGTATTCGCGTACTTCTTCGGCGGTTTTCAGCTTGACGAAAAACTCTGCAACTTCGGTTTTGATCCCGCCGTTGCCGCCGATGTACATTTCCCAGCCGGAGTCTACGCCGATAATTCCGACGTCCTTGATCCCCGCTTCCGAGCAGTTGCGTGGGCAACCGGAAACGGCCAGTTTCACTTTGTGCGGCGACCACATGTTGAACAGGTCGTGCTCAAGCTCGATGCCCAATTGCGTGGAGTTCTGGGTGCCGAAGCGGCAGAACTCGCTGCCGACGCAGGTTTTCACGGTGCGGATGGATTTGCCGTAGGCGTGGCCGGACGCCATGTCCAGGTCTTTCCAGACGCCAGGCAGGTCCTGCTTTTTGATCCCCAGCAAGTCGATACGCTGGCCGCCGGTGACCTTGACCATCGGTACGTTGTACTTGTCGGCCACGTCGGCAATGCGCCGCAGCTCAGAAGGATTGGTCACACCGCCCCACATCCGAGGGACTACAGAGTAAGTGCCGTCTTTCTGAATGTTGGCGTGGGCGCGTTCGTTGATCAGACGCGATTGCGGGTCGTCCTTGGCTTCGCCCGGCCAGGTGGAAATCAGGTAGTAGTTGAGCGCCGGACGGCACGTGGCGCAACCGTTCGGGGTACGCCAGTTCAGGTAGCTCATGGTGCCGGCGATGGTCAGCAGGTGCTGGTCACGGATGGCCTGGCGGATTTGCCCGTGGTTGAGGTCGCTGCAACCGCAGATGGCTTTTTCGCTTTTCGGTTTGACGTCCGCCGCGCCGCCCACGGTGTTTATCAGGATCTGTTCGACGAGGCCGGCGCAGGAGCCGCAGGAGCTGGCAGCCTTGGTGTGTTTCTTCACGTCGTCGACGCTGAACAGCCCGTGTTCCTGAATGGCTTTGACGATGGTGCCTTTGCACACGCCGTTACAGCCGCAGACTTCGGCGGTGTCGGCCATGCTCATGGCTTTGTCCTGGCCTTGGTGTCCTACATCGCCTAAAGCATTTTCGCCAAACATCAGGTGATCGCGGATCTCGCCGATGGCATGGTTCTCACGGATCTGCCGGAAATACCAACCGCCATCTGCCGTATCGCCGTACAGACAGGCGCCGACCAGCACGTCATCCTTGATCACCAGTTTCTTGTAGACCCCGCCAATCGGGTCGGAGAGGGTGATGGTCTCGGTGCCTTCGCCGCCCATGAAGTCGCCGGCGGAAAACAGGTCGATGCCGGTGACTTTCAATTTGGTCGACGTCACCGAACCCTTGTAGGTGGCGAAACCCAATTGGGCGAGGTGGTTGGCGCACACCTTGGCCTGTTCGAACAGCGGCGCGACCAGGCCGTAGGCGATTCCACGGTGGCTGGCGCATTCGCCGATGGCGTAGACCCGAGGGTCGTAGGTTTGCAGGGTGTCGTTGACCAGAATCCCGCGGTTGCACGGGATGCCGGATTTTTCCGCGAGTTCGGTATTGGGGCGAATACCGGCGGCCATCACCACCAGATCGGCGGGGATGATGTCGCCGTTCTTGAACTGCACCGAGCCGACCCGGCCATTGCCGGCGTCGTGCAGGGCTTGGGTCTGTTCGCACAGGCGGAAATGCAGGCCACGGGCTTCCAGGGCGGTTTGCAGGAGTTGGCCGCTGGTTTTATCCAGTTGCCGTTCCAGCAGCCATTCGCCGATGTGCACCACGGTGACGTGCATGCCGCGCAGCATCAAGCCGTTGGCGGCTTCAAGGCCCAGCAGGCCGCCGCCGATGACCACGGCATGTTTGTGGGTCTTGGCGGTGTCGATCATCGCTTGGGTATCGGCAATGTCGCGGTAGCCGATCACACCCTGCAAGGTATTGCCGGGGATCGGCAGGATGAACGGGGTCGAGCCGGTGGCAATCAGCAGGCGGTCGTATTCGGCCTCGGTGCCGTCTTCGGCGATGACCCGGCGTTTGACCCGGTCGATCTCCACCACTTTACGGTTGAGCAGTAGCTTGATGTTGTTTTCCAGGTACCAGTCCAGATCGTTGAGCACGATCTCTTCGAACGTCTGTTCGCCGGCCAGCACGGGCGACAGCAGGATGCGGTTGTAGTTGGTATGGGGTTCGGCGCCGAAGACCGTGATGTCGTACAGCTCGTTACTCAGCTTGAGCAGCTCTTCCAGGGTACGAACCCCGGCCATGCCGTTGCCGATCATCACCAGTTTTAGTTTTTTCATCAGGTTCTCCGGGGAGCTCGGGCCTGCCTCATCAGGGCATTCAGGCCTTGCTCGACAAAATTTTGCGCAAACAAAAAAAGGCGTCCCGCCAGTTAACTAGCGAGGACGCCTTTGTCCTTGTCCCGTTCTCTCGGGCAGCGCAGCCTTCTACGTTGAAGGTTGGGCTTTATGTATGTTGGGAAAGGTAATGCAGTGGTTGTGCCAAGTCGGACATATGCCGAATTTATCGGCTCTCAGCGTGGGAGAAGGGTGTTTTCGTGCACCGGTTCAATGCGCTATGCCCGGTTTTGAAGCAAAAAAGTCAAAAGATCGCAGCCTACGGCAGCTCCCGCAGGAGATCGTGGGCACCCGAAGGAGCTGCCGCAGGCTGCGATCTTTTGATCTTTTAACCGTGAAACAACAAAAACAGCAGCACTAAATTCACCAGCAATGACACCAGTGCCAATGTCCGCCAGACCTTCAACGGTTCGCGTTCCAGCAACGGTCTGGGGCGCACGCTCAAACTGCGACGTTCCCCTTGTTCCAGCACCAGCAACCATTCCTCGGCCGTTTCAAAACGCTGATCCGGAGCCACCGCCACCGCCCGCTCCAGACTTTGCGCGATCCACTCCGGCAGGTCGGGCCGGTAGCGACTGGCACTGACAGGCACACCAAACCGAGGGCGCTGGAACGCTTCGATTTCGCCGTAGGGATAATGCCCGGTCAGCAGGTAGTACAAGGTCACGCCGACGGCATACAAATCCTGTTGGGGTGTCGGCGGGTCGCCGCGAAAGGCTTCCGGCGCGATATAGCTGGGCGTTCCGGGCAGGGCGCAAGCTTGATCTTCGGACAGCCCGGGGCAGTAGGCGAGGCCGAAATCCAGCAAGCGCAACTCGCCGTCGTCCCCCAGCAGCAGGTTCTCCGGTTTGATATCGCGATGCAGAATTTGCCGTCGATGCAAGATGCCGACGGCCCGCAGCAGGCGTTCGGCCAGATCCAGCCATTGAGCCAGCGGCAGCGTTGCGACACGCTCATGCAACTCAGCCAAGGTAGATCCGGAATATTCACGCATCACGTAGTACAAATGCTGACGCTGACTGGCGGTATGGACTTCAGGAAAATGCCGCCCGGCCACACGCTTGAGAAACCATTCCTCCGACAACAATGCCTGCCCGGCCTGGTGATCGTCACGGAGCGCACCGGGCAAGGTTTTCAGCAGCCAGGGTTGTTGTTGTGCGTCGCGTACCCGATAAAGCAGCGATTGCTGGCTCTGGCCGAGTATTCCCTCGACCTGCCAGCCTTCGAAGGTCTGGCCCGGCTTCAGCGCAGGCGGGAGTGGCCATTGCTGTAGATGAATAAGCGCGTCGCCAATGCTGGTTTCACCGAGGGCATCGACCCGCACCAGCAGGGCGCTGGCGTTGTCCTGACTGCCGGCCAGGTGCGCAGCGCTGACCAACGTCTGCGCAGCACTGTCCAGATCAGGTTGATCGCGCAGAATCGCCGCAATGGCCGTGTCGCCCAGCACGGCCCAGATGCCGTCGCTGAGCAGCACGAAGCTCTCGTTCAGGCGCAGTTCGCCATCCAGAAAATCCAGTACCAGATGCTGATCCAGTCCCAGGGCCCGTTTAAGCACATGTTGCATGCCCGGCTGGTCCCAGACGTGATCCTCGCTCACCCGTTGCAGCGTGTCGGCGTGCCAGCGATAAACCCGGCAATCGCCGACATGCGCCAAGGTGAAACGCCTGCCGCGCATCACCAAGGCACTGACTGTGGTCAGCAGCGGTTGCCCGCCGCCGTTAGCCTGCAACCAGCGATTTTGCGCCAGTAGCAGACGGTCCAATGCCTGGGCGACACCCCAGGTTTCCGGGGTGGCGTAGTAGTCCAGCGCCAAGGCCTGCAAGGTCGAACGGGCGGCGAGCCCGCCGTCGGCACATTGGCTGACGCCATCGGCGATGGCGAACAGGTAACCCTTGCTTGCCGCCAGCGCCGGGGCCGGAGTGACCAGGCGCAGAGCGTCCTGGTTCTCCTCGCGGGGGCCGATGGCGCTGTGTTCGGCAAAACTCAGTTGCAGGCTCATTCAGTCCTCACACCCGTGCAGCGGTGACGGCTGCCGAACCCCAAGTGGTTCTCCAGCGACGTTTTACGCCGTGCAGACCGAACCAGGCAAGTACGCCGAGGCTGGCAAACAACCACAAGGCCAGTTGATAGCTGCCGGTGCTTTGCTTGATCGCGCCCATACCAGCCGCCAGTGCGAAGCCACCGATGCCGCCGGCCATGCCGATCAGGCCGGTCATCACACCGATCTCCCGACGAAAACGCTGCGGGACCAACTGGAATACCGCACCGTTGCCTGCACCCAAACCGAGCATGGTGCAGACGAAAAGCGCCAACGCGGCGTAGGAACTCGGCAGATTGAAACCCACTGTCGCAATGCAGATCGCTGCCACGGTGTACATCGCCAGCAAGGTGCGAATCCCGCCGAAGCGATCCGCCAGCGCGCCGCCCAACGGACGCATCAGGCTGCCACCGAACACACAAGCCGCAGTGTAGTAGCCGGCGGTCACTGGGCTCAGGCCGTATTGGTCGTTGAAGTAGCCGGGCAGGGCGCTGGCCAGACCGATGAAGCCACCGAAGGTCACGCTGTAGAAAAACATGAACCACCAGCTGTCGCGGTCACCCAAGGCCTTCAAGTAGTCGGACATGGACTTGGCTTTCGGGCGCTCAGGCGCATTCTTGGCCAACCAGTAGAAGACGATCAGGGTCAGGATCAGGGGGATCAGGGCGAAGCCGAACACATTGCTCCAGCCAAATGCGGCAGCCAGCACTGGGGCGATCAGCGCAGCGAGCACGGTGCCTGAGTTGCCGGCACCGGCGATGCCCATGGCTTTGCCTTGGTGCTGGGGCGGATACCATTGCGAGGCCAACGGCAGGGCGACGGCGAAGGACGCACCGGCCATGCCGAGGAACAGGCCCAGCAACAGCGCTTGCTCGTAAGTGTGAATGCCGACTTTCCAGGCGACGAACAGGGCGCAGATGACGATCACCTGGCCGATTATCCCGGCGGTTTTTGGCGACAGGCGATCAGCCAGCAGGCCCATCGCAAAGCGCAATACGGCGCCGGCCAGAATCGGCGTGGCCACCATCAGACCGCGCTGTTGGGTGGTCAGCTGCAGGTCAGCGGCGATCTGCACCGCCATTGGGCCGAGCAGGTACCAGACCATGAAGCTCAGATCGAAATAGAGGAAGGCTGCGAACAGTGTCGGGGTATGGCCGGATTTCCAGAAGCTTGAATTCATCGCGCACCTCAGCTGTCAGGCGTATCAAGAAGGAGTCATGAGCTTGCAGGTGGGGCGCCACAACGGCCGCACCACCAGCCCCGGTCTCTGGGGCCAAAACGGAAAAACGCCGCTACCCGATCCGCCAAGGGGGCGAATGAGGTGAGCGACGTCTTTGTCGTAGGTGGGGCAACCGCCGTTGGTTACCTTGCAGGGATTTACTTAGCGAGATCTGTGCCAACAAGTGAGATCGAGTCGTCAGCACAGGCTCCGCAAGGCTTCAGCCAAGCAGTTCACTCATGGCAATGATCTGCTCCGCCACCTGTATCAGCTTCTGCTGGCGGCTCATGGCCTGGCGGCGCATCAGGGTGTAGGCCTCTTCTTCGTTGCAGTCCTTCATTTTCATCAGCAGCCCCTTGGCCAGCTCGATGCGCTTGCGTTCGGCCAGTTGCTGGTCGCGGGCGTGCAGTTGCGCGCGCAGGGCCTGGTCGCTTTCAAAGCGCGCCATGGCCACGTCGAGAATCGGCTGCAAGCGTTGTGCGTGAATGCCTTCGACGATGTAGGCACTGACGCCGGACTTGATCGCCCGGCGCATCACGTCGGGGTCGTGCTCGTCGGTGAACATCACAATCGGTCGTGGTTGGTCACGGGTCACCAGCACCACTTGCTCCATCACATCGCGGCTCGGTGACTCGGTATCGATCAGAATCACGTCCGGACGCACCGTTTCGACGCGCGCGGGCAGGTCAATGGTCAGGCCGGACTCGTCGATGACCTCGAACCCGGCTTCGGTCAGAGCCGCTTTCAGGCGCCCGACTTTTTTCGCAGTGTCGTTGATCAGCAGGATACGCAACATATTCGCAGGCTCCTGTCAGCGGCTGGCGAGAAGGGGAGCGCTGTCGCTCATGGCGTGCAGCGTGAAGCTGCGGGCATAGCCGACCGGGTCCGAGCCGTCCCAGACTTTGCCGTCGATCAGTTGACTGCTGCGCATTTCCTGACTCCGGATGGGCACACCGACAGCGGTGGCGGCCTCACGGTATAAGTCTAGTTGCTGGACCTGGCGGGCCACGCCGAGGTAATCCGGGTCGTCACGCAACAAACCCCAGCGCCGGAACTGGGTCATGAACCACATACCGTCGGACAAATACGGAAAATTGACCTCGCCATTACCGTGGAAACGCATGGCGTGCGGGTCTTGCCAGCGATTACCCAAACCGTCGGCGTAGTCACCGAGCAAGCGCGGTTCGATGCAATCGAGCGGTGCATCCAGATACTCAGGCGCACTCAACAGTTGCGCGGTGCTGCGGCGATTTTCGCGGCTGGCTTCGATGAATCGGCTGGCTTCGAGGATCGCCATCACCAAGGCCCGTGCGGTGTTGGGGTATTGCTCGACAAAGGCGCGGGTGCAGCCGAGGACCTTTTCCGGGTGATCGGGCCAGAGGGTCTGGCTGGTGGCCATCGTAAAACCGAGATTCTGCTGCACTGCACTGGCGGCCCACGGTTCACCGACGCAGAATCCGTCGATGCGCCCGGCTTGCAGGTGCGCGACCATTTGCGGCGGCGGCACCACCACGCTGTCGACATCCTGCAATGGATGAATGCCCTGACTCGCGAGCCAGTAATACAGCCACATGGCGTGGGTACCCGTAGGAAATGTCTGGGCGAAGGTCAGTTTTGGGCGACTTTGGTGCACGTGCAGGTGAAGTGCTTCAGGACTGGTCACGCCCTGGGCCTGCAAACCGTGGGAGAGGTTGATGCTCTGGCCATTCTGGTTCAGGCCCATGAGCACGGCCATGTCGGTGGAGGCTACGCCGCCGATGCCCAGGTGCACGGCGTAAATCAGGCCGTACAGGCTGTGGGCGGCGTCGAGTTCGCCGCTGACCAGTTTGTCTCGCAGGTTGGCCCAGGACGATTGGCGCTTGAGGTTCAGGGTCAGGCCGTAGGGTTGGGCAAAGCCCTGAGTGGCCGCGACCACCACTGAGGCGCAGTCGCTCAGGGCCATGAAGCCGAGGTTGATTGCGGTTTTTTCCGGGGCATCGCTGCCATTGACCCAGGCCAGTGGGCCGGCTGATGGTTCGTTCATCGATTTCGCACCTTCCAAAAAAAAGCGTCGTCCCAGGCCTTTGCGTGGGCAAAGCCGGGTGACGACGCCATTGTCCTTCCACTCATCCCGCCGTTGGCATGAGTGCTGATGCCGGTGACGGTGCAAGGCATATGCCATCGCTGGCTGATTTTGTTGCGCGCCTCGCGTGAAGCCCTGATGCGCGGCTATAATCGCCGCCTCTCATCGCCAACCGAGTCAAGCCTGCCCATGTACACCCTGGCCCGTCAGCTGTTGTTCAAACTTTCCCCGGAAACCTCCCACGATCTGTCCCTGGACCTGATCGGCGCGGGCGGGCGTTTGGGCCTTAACGGCTTGCTGTGCAAGGCGCCGGCGAAACTGCCGGTGACGGTCATGGGCCTGGAGTTCCCGAACCCGGTGGGTTTGGCAGCCGGACTGGACAAAAACGGCGCAGCGATCGATGGGTTTGCCCAATTGGGTTTCGGTTTCGTCGAAATCGGCACCATCACGCCGCGTCCGCAACCGGGCAACCCGAAACCACGGATTTTCCGCTTGCCGGAGGCCGAGGCGATCATCAACCGCATGGGCTTCAACAACCTCGGCGTCGATCACTTGCTCGCTCGCGTGGCGGCGGCCAAATACAAGGGTGTGCTGGGCATCAACATCGGCAAGAACTTCGATACGCCGGTTGAGCGCGCGGTCGACGACTACCTGATTTGCCTGGACAAGGTTTACGCCCACGCCAGCTACGTCACGGTCAACGTCAGCTCGCCGAACACCCCGGGCCTGCGCAGCCTGCAATTCGGTGATTCGCTCAAGCAATTGCTCGCCGACCTGGCCACCCGCCGGGCGGAACTGGCCCTGCGCCACGGCAAACATGTACCGCTGGCGATCAAGATCGCGCCGGACATGACCGATGAAGAAACCGCTCAAGTCGCCCAGGCGTTGATCGAAACCGGGATGGATGCGGTGATCGCCACCAACACCACCCTGAGTCGCGTCGGTGTCGAAGGCCTGGAGCATGGTGACGAGGCGGGCGGTCTGTCCGGCGCACCGGTTCGCGACAAGAGCACTCATACGGTGAAGGTGCTGGCGGCGGAACTGGCCGGTCGCTTGCCGATCATCGCCGTGGGCGGTATCACCGAAGGCAAGCACGCGGCTGAGAAAATCGCAGCGGGTGCCAGTTTGGTGCAGATCTATTCGGGCTTTATCTATAAAGGCCCGGCGTTGATTCGTGAATCGGTAGACGCCATCGCGGCCCTGCGCTAGAGGCTGATGTCGATGGGGGGCTTTTTGTGGCGAGGGAGCTTGCTCCCGCTGGGCTGCGAAGCAGTCGTAAATCCTGCAATCGCGTTTTACCAGATACACCGAGTTGATTGGTTTTTGGGGCCGCTTCGCAGCCCAGCGGGAGCAAGCTCCCTCGCCACAAAAAGCCCCGCCGCCATATTTACAGGAATAAAAAAGGGCTCCTCGAAGGAGCCCCTGGGCCGAAGCCCGCCGTCCGGATGGGACGTGCGTGGTTAAGTCGTTGCGTAATCAGATTGTCGTGTCGGAGTGTGTGCCCTGTATTAGCCGACGGCGTGAAGTTCGTTGAGTCTGTGGATTCCCGCAGTGCCGGTCATACCGTCCCAGTTGTCGCCGCGTCCTTCTCGCCAGCCATTGATCCAGGCTTGGCGTACCGACGGTAGAGTAAAAGGGCAAAGCTCACGGGATTTACCACCAACGCCATATTGATATCCGCGCAAAAATGCTCTTTCCAACGGATCACGCTTAAGTCTTCTCATAGGGTGTTGCCCTCACTTGTTGACTGTATTTATCGCGTCGACCTCAATCGAGGTCAGGCAGAAAAATCCTGCCGTTGGCGGCTCGCTGCCGGCGTCGCGAGCCAAGGTGTTGACGCCGTTGCGACGTCAACCTGAGTTGAGTTCTAACCAATGCGTCACATCGAGGGAATGATCGTTTTGTCATAAGAACGTAACCATAAAGATGTTATGGCCATAAGTAACACGATATTTGTCCCGTGTTTATTGGCCAAAGCCCGGTATGATCGGCCCTGCGCGGGGTGAGAGGGGTGAGGCCTTTAACGAGAATGACACCCGTTCACCTGGGGACTATTCGACGAAGGGTCGACTTATGACATTTTGTTGCATCAACTTTTTTATCTGCCCTGGCATCTAAGCTCTTTTAACCCGAGCAGTCAGGGTGGGACGGCACACTTTCGTGCCACGCGGGCGTTCTGTTAGAAAAACGCCTGATTGAAAACCGGATCGGCAATGCGTTGCCGGTTCACTTAGCTAAAGGCTCTGGAACTACCATGTCCGATCGTTTCGAACTCTTCCTCACTTGCCCAAAAGGCCTTGAAGGCCTGCTCATCGAGGAAGCCGTCGGGCTTGGCCTTGAGGAAGCACGTGAGCACACCTCGGCTGTGCGCGGCATGGCCACCATGGAAACCGCTTATCGCCTGTGCCTGTGGTCGCGCCTGGCGAACCGCGTGCTGCTGGTGCTCAAGCGCTTCCCGATGAAGGATGCCGAAGACCTCTACCACGGCGTGCTGGATATCGAGTGGCAAGATCACATGCTCAACGATGGCACCCTGGCGGTCGAATTCAGCGGTCACGGTTCGGGCATTGATAACACGCACTTCGGCGCCTTGAAGGTCAAGGATGCGATCGTCGACAAACTGCGCACCCCGCAGGGCGATCGTCCGTCTATCGACAAGCTCAACCCGGACCTGCGCATTCACCTGCGTCTGGACCGTGGCGAAGCGATTTTGTCCCTCGACCTGTCCGGTCACAGCCTGCACCAGCGTGGTTATCGCTTGCAGCAGGGCGCCGCGCCGCTGAAGGAAAACCTCGCGGCGGCGATTCTGATCCGTTCCGGCTGGCCACGAATTGCCGCCGAGGGCGGCGCCCTGGCTGACCCGATGTGCGGTGTCGGTACGTTCCTGGTCGAAGCCGCGATGATCGCCGCCGACATGGCGCCGAACCTGCGTCGCGAGCAGTGGGGCTTCACCGCCTGGCTCGGTCACGTGCCGGCGCTGTGGAAAAAGCTCCACGAAGAAGCCACCGAACGCGCCGCGGCCGGTCTGGCCAAGCCACCGCTGTGGATTCGCGGTTACGAAGCTGACCCGCGCCTGATTCAACCGGGCCGCAATAACGTCGAACGTGCCGGCCTGAGTGAGTGGATCAAAATCTATCAGGGCGAAGTCGCGACGTTCGAGCCGCGCCCGGACCAGAACCAGAAAGGCCTGGTGATCTGCAACCCTCCGTACGGCGAGCGTCTGGGCGATGAGGCGAGCCTGCTCTACCTCTACCAGAACCTCGGCGAACGTCTGCGTCAGGCCTGCCTGAACTGGGAAGCGGCGGTGTTCACCGGCGCCCCGGACCTGGGCAAGCGCATGGGCATCCGCAGCCATAAGCAGTACTCGTTCTGGAACGGCGCCTTGCCGTGCAAATTGCTGCTGATCAAGGTCACGCCAGACCAGTTCGTCACCGGTGAGCGTCGCACCCCGGAACAGCGCCAGATCGAGCGCGAACAGGCCGAAGTCGAAGTCGCAGACAACGACGTAGCACCTGGCAAGTACGAGAAGTACAACAAGAACGGCAACCCGATCAAACCGGCCCCGGTGGTGATCGAGCAACCGCGCTTGAGCGAAGGCGGGCAGATGTTTGCCAACCGTCTGCAAAAAAACCTCAAGGCGCTGGGCAAGTGGGTCAAGCGTGAAGGCATCGACTGCTACCGCGTCTACGATGCCGACATGCCAGAATATTCCATGGCCATCGACCTGTATCACGATTGGGTCCACGTCCAGGAATACGCCGCACCAAAATCCATCGACCCGGAAAAAGCCTCGGCGCGGATGTTCGATGCCCTGGCGGCAATCCCGCAAGCGTTGAACATCGACAAGAACCGCGTGGTGGTCAAGCGTCGCGAGCGTCAGAGCGGCACCAAGCAGTACGAACGCCAGAGCGCACAGGGCAAGTTCAATGAGGTCAACGAAGGCGGCGTGAAGCTATTGGTGAACCTCACCGACTACCTCGACACCGGGCTGTTCCTCGACCACCGGCCGATGCGCATGCGGATTCAAAAAGAGGCGGCGGGCAAGCGCTTCCTCAACCTGTATTGCTACACCGCGACCGCCAGTGTCCATGCCGCCAAGGGTGGCGCGCGCAGCACCACCAGCGTCGACCTGTCGAAAACGTATCTGGATTGGGCGCGTCGCAACCTGTCGCTGAACGGTTTCTCCGACAAGAACCGTCTGGAGCAGGGCGATGTAATGGCTTGGCTCGATGCCTGCCGTGACGAGTACGACCTGATCTTCATCGACCCGCCGACCTTCTCTAACTCCAAGCGCATGGAAGGGATCTTCGACGTGCAGCGTGATCAGGTGCAGTTGATCGACCTGGCCATGGCGCGTCTGGCACCGGGCGGGGTGTTGTATTTCTCCAACAACTTCCGCAAGTTCCAGCTCGAGGAAAACCTCACCGAGCGTTATGCCGTTGAAGAAATCACGGCCCAGACCATCGATCCCGATTTCGCCCGTAATGGCAAGATCCACCGTGCCTGGAAGATCACTGCTCGCTGACACTTGAGCCTGATTGGATCCACAGAGCCTTGATTTTCAAAGGCTCTTGGGTTCTTTCAGTGCTGGTCAAATTAGTGGCTAATAGCTATAACTCAACCCATGGCCAATGGGCTTTCCGGCACCTGGCGTTATGAGTTGCGTTTATGTCGTTACACGCCGTGCGCCCCAAGATCCTGGGTTTTATCCGCGAAGATGTTTCGGCCTGGCTGGTCGCGCTGCTGGTATTGCTCGTTGGCGGGATTCTCACGGGATTGTTGGCCTGGGCGACGTTCAATCAATTTCATATGCAATTGCGGCAACGTTTCCAGCTGCTTGCCAGTGAACGTTACAGCCGTATCGAAGAACGTTTCGAAGATCAGGAGCAGCGCCTCGACGGGCTGCGTCGGTTCTTCGTCAATTCCGAATCGGTGTCCCGCGAGGAATTCGACGGTTACGCCAAACCTCTTTTGCGGCGCACCCTAGCCTATTCCTGGGCCCCTCGGGTTTCCCGCGCCGAACGTCCCCTGCTTGAACGCGTGGTGAGAGAAGAAGGCTTGAGCGGTTTCACCTTTCGCGAACTCACCGCCGACGGCCAGTTGCAACTGGCCACGGAACGGGACGAATACGTACCGGTGCTCTACACCCAAACCCAAAGCCGATTGCCCACGCCGCTGGGGTACGACCTGCTGGCCCAAGCGCTGCGTCGTTCGACCCTGGAACGGGCCGATCGCAATGGCCGCATGGCCGTGTCGCAACCGTTGCATCTGGTAGGCATCGAGCCCGCCTATTCGCGAGGCGTGTTGCTGGTAGCGCCCGTCATCCATCAGGACCTGCCGAACGCCGCGCCCGACGGGTATGTCATGGCGGTGATCAGCATGCACCAGCTGTTGGCGGACGGTCTGCCGGAAGAGAATCATGACTCTCTCTCGGTGCGTATCCTCGACTTGTCCACCGATGATCAACACGAAGTGTTGTACGAGTCGACCAACACGGCGGGGGCCAGTGACTTGTCCTCCACGCGTTTGCTACGTCTGGCCGACCATGATTATCAAGTGGATATGCGCCCCAGCGCCGCGTTCCTGAAAGCCAACCATTCCTCGGTGGCCAGCCTGGTGGTGCTCGGCAGTTTGCTCAGCCTGCTGCTCAGTGTGTTTCTCTATGTGCTGGTCAGCCAGCGGCAGCGGGCGCTGAAAATGGTGGAGCTGCGGACCCAGGAACTTCACGACCGTGAACAAGAGTTGCGCGGCACGCATGGCCAGTTGCGTGGTGTGCTGGATGCCGCGACTCAGGTGGCGATCATCGCCACCGACCTGCGCGGAATCATCAGCACCTTCAACGCTGGCGCAGAGCAGATGCTCGGTTACTTCAGTGCTCAGGTCGTGGGCCATATGACCCTGGAAAATCTGCACCTGCCCCGGGAGCTCGAAGCGCGCTCTGCGGAGTTGAGCGCGCGCTATGGCAAGCCAATCCCGAGGTGTCAGGCGATGCTGGTCGAAGGCGGGGAAGAGGGCGGTCACGAAGCCCGGGAGTGGACACTGGTGCGCCACGACGGCACTCATTTGACGGTGAACATGCTGGCGACCCCGGTCCTCGACGAGCAAGGCTTGTGGGTCGGGCACCTGGCGATCTGTATCGACATCACCGAGCGCAAGCGCGTCCACGAAGCCCTGGCGGCACGGGACTTGTTGTTGAAAAAACTCAGTGCCCATGTGCCCGGCGGGATTTACCAGTTCAAGATGGAATTCGATGGGCGCTTCAGCGTGATCTACGCCAGCGACGGAATGCGCGATATCTACGAACTCGAGCCGGACGTGCTGTTGCTCAACGCCGAAGCGGTGTTTGCGCGGATTCATCCTCAGGACACGCGTCGGGTCCGCGCTTCGATCCTGGCCTCGGCGGACACCCTCAGCCCCTGGCGTGAAGAGTACCGCGTGCAATTGCCCCTGCGCGGTCTGCGCTGGGTCCGCGGTGAAGCGACGCCGGAGGAACTGCCCGGTGGCGGTGTGCTGTGGCATGGCTACATTTCGGACATCTCCGATCTCAAGCGTGTGGAAGAGGAATTGCGTGCACTGTCGGTGACCGACTCCCTGACCGGGATCCATAACCGTCGCTACTTCCAGGAGCGCCTGACCACCGAAATGGCCCGGGTCGAGCGCGGCGGTGGCGAGTTATCGGTGATCATGCTCGACATCGATCACTTCAAACGCATCAACGATCAGCACGGTCATGCCGTGGGTGATCGGGTATTGCAGGCCGTGTGCGAGCGCATTGGCGGTCGCCTGCGGCGCACTGATGTGTTTTGTCGCCTGGGCGGCGAAGAGTTCATGGTGCTCTGTCCGGATATCGACGGCGAACAGGCTCAGGTGCTGGCCGTGGAGTTGTGGCAAGGGTTGCGCAGTGCGCCGATCGACGAGGTCGGGATCGTCACCGCGAGTTTCGGGATTGCCAGCTGGCGGGCCGGAGAGGGCGCGGATGCGCTGCTGTTGCGGGCTGACTCAGGGGTGTATGCGGCGAAGCAGGCGGGAAGGGATCGGGTTGAGGGGCAGATGAGTTAACCCAGCCAAGATGATCGTTCCCACGCTCTGCGTGGGAATGCCTCAATGGACGCTCCGCGTCCGCTTCGGCAGGGACGCGGAGCGTCACTGGCAGCATTCCCACGCAGAGCGTGGGAACGATCAGGTTGGGAGTTACAACACCGAAGCCGTTTCCGGCAATTTCGGCTGGCGATACAGGTCCAGCAGCACCTGATCCAGCACCGAGGAAGCGCCAAACGGTGCCTTGTCATTGAGGATCGCCACCACCGCCCAGGTATTGCCATTGACGTCGCGACTGTAACCGGAGATGGCACGCACGGTGTTCAGGGTGCCGGTCTTGACGTGGGCTTCACCGCGCATCGCGGTGGTCTTCAGGCGTTTGCGCATGGTGCCGTCGGTGCCGGCAATCGGCATCGAGCTGATGAACTCGGCGGAATACGGGCTGCGCCAGGCAGCTTGCAGCATCGCGGCCATTTCACGCGCACTCACTCGCTCGGCGCGGGACAGGCCGGAGCCGTTCTCCATCACCAGGTGCGGCGCGGTGATGCCTTTCCTTGCCAGCCACTGACGCACCACGCGTTGGGCTGCCTTGGCGTCGTCACCGTCGGCATCAGTGCGGAACTTCTGACCCAGGCTCAGGAACAACTGCTGAGCCATGGTGTTGTTACTGTATTTGTTGATGTCGCGAATGATTTCCGCCAGGTCTGGCGAATAGGCCCGGGCCAGTACCTTGGCGTTGCTCGGCGTCGGTGCCAGACGATCCTGGCCCTGGATGCTGCCGCCCAATTCCTTCCAGATCGCCCGCACAGCGCCGGCGGTGTAGGTCGCGTGATCGAGCAGCGACAGGTAGGTCTGGGAACTGCAGCCTTCGCCCAACTGACCGCCAACGGTCACGGTGACGCTGCCATCAGCCTGGGGCACCGGGTTATAACGCACGCCACCGGTGCATTGCTTGGAGTTGAGCGCCTTGACCTGATTGTCGATGCGGATGCTGGCAATCGGCGGCTCGACCGACACCAGGACCTTGCCCGAGTCGTTGCGGGCCACGAAGCGCAGGGCCTTGAGGTTGACCAGCAGCGCGTCGGGTTTGACCAGGAACGGTTTGTTCTCGTCATTGCCGTCGTCGTTGAATTCGGGCAGTTGCGGTTGCACGAAGAAGCCGCGGTCCAGCACCAGGTCGCCGGTGATCTGGGTCACGCCGTTGGCGCGCAAGTCGCGCATCAGCAGCCAGAGTTTTTCCATGTTCAGCTTCGGATCGCCGCCACCCTTGAGGTAGAGGTTGCCGTTGAGGATGCCACCGCTGAGGGTGCCGTCGGTGTAGAACTCGGTTTTCCACTGATGGTTAGGGCCGAGCATTTCCAGCGCGGCATACGTGGTCACCAGCTTCATGGTCGAGGCCGGGTTAACCGAAACATCCGCGTTATGAATGGTTGGGGTGCCCGGGCCGTTGAGCGGGATCATCACCAGCGACAGGGCGCTGTCCTGCAGTTTGCTGGCCTTGAGGGCCTTTTCGACGTTGGGCGACAGGGCGGTGTTGATCGAAGCGGCGGAAACGGGGAGGGCCAGGGGCAGAAGAAGGCTGGCCAGCAGCAATGGACGCAAAGATGTGATCATCTGAAATAAAACCCTACAGCCGAGGGGGAAAAGACGAGGGCATGGAGATAAATTCCCTCAGCGGTCATGAAAGTGTCGGCATTATGCCCCAAGGTGTAACGGCTTGTGCCGTACTCCGGTCGTCTAATCCGCTATTTTTTTACCGACGGTAGGCGTAGCGCTGTTCCGAGGCGGGCAATCGGCGCCTTAAACTGCTAAAGTGCGGCCCGTTATTACTTATGAGGATTGTTCCAATGGCGACTAACCGTTCCCAGCGTCTGCGCAAAAAACTGTGCGTCGATGAATTTCAAGAGCTGGGTTTCGAACTGAACCTGGATTTCAAAGAAGATTTGGCTGATGAAGCCATTGATGCTTTCCTCGACGCGTTCCTGAAAGAAGCCATGGAAGCTAACGGTCTGGGCTATGTTGGCGGCGACGACTTCGGTCTGGTGTGCCTGCAGAAGCGTGGCTCGGTCTCCGAAGAGCAGCGTGCCGCTGTTGAAGCCTGGCTCAAAGGCCGCAGCGAACTGACCGAAGCAACCGTCAGCCCGCTGATCGACGTCTGGTACCCGGAAAAGCCGATCAATCCGGTAGCTTGATGTTCTAAAAAACGGCGACCCAAGGGTCGCCGTTTTTTTATGCCTGCTTTTTGTCGGCGCATGGCTTGGCTCGCGATGTCGGTCTCGGGGATGCCTTCGCGGGCAAGCCTCGCTCCAACGATCACGCTGAACCACTACAGGCCCTCAGGCCTTGCGCCAATTCAAGATCATCAACGTAACCACCCCCGCCACAATCCCCCAAAACGCCGAACCGATGGAAAACAGCGTCAGCCCCGACGCCGTCACCATAAAGGTAATCAACGCCGCTTCCCGTTCCTGCACTTGCGCCATGGCAATGCTCAACCCATTGATGATCGAGCCGAACAGCGCCAGCGCGGCAATCGACAGCACCAGCTCTTTAGGCAACGCAGCAAACAACGCCGCCAGCGTCGCGCCGAACACCCCGGCAATCCCGTAGAAAATCCCGCACCAGACGGCTGCGGTGTAGCGCTTGTTGCGATCTTCATGGGCATGCGGCCCGGTGCAGATCGCCGCGCTGATGGCAGCCAGGTTGATCCCATGGGAGCCGAACGGCGCCAACAGCAATGAGGCTATGCCAGTGGTGGTGATCAGTGGCGAGGCCGGCACGTTGTAGCCATCGGCGCGCAATACGGCGATGCCCGGCATGTTCTGCGAGGTCATCGCCACCACGAACAGCGGAATGCCGATGCTGATGGTCGCGGCCAGGGAAAAATGCGGCGTGGTCCAGACCGGCGTTGCGACTTCCAGGTGGAAGCCACTGAAATCCAGCAACCCCATAAACCCCGACAGCGCAGTGCCAATCAACAGCGCGGCCAGCACCGCGTAGCGCGGCGACAGGCGTTTAACCACCAGACACGTGAAGAACATTCCCAGCACCAGCGCAGTGCGGTGCTGAGCGGCGACGAAAATCTCGCTGCCGATCTTGAACAGAATCCCCGCCAGCAATGCCGCCGCCAATGAGGCCGGAATTTTTTTCACCAGCCGTTCGAAGCTGCCGGTCAGGCCGCAAATGGTCACCAGCACTGCGCACGTGATGTAGGCGCCGATGGCCTCGCCATAACTGACACCGCCCAGGCTGGTAATCAGCAGCGCGGCGCCGGGGGTCGACCAGGCGATGGTAATCGGGGTGCGGTAGCGCAGGGACAAGCCGATCGAGCACACCGCCATGCCAATGGAGATCGCCCAGATCCACGACGAAATCTGCCCGCTAGTCAGCCCCGCTGCTTGCCCGGCCTGGAACATCAGCACCAGTGAACTGGTGTAGCCGGTCATCATGGCGATGAACCCGGCGACGATGGCCGAGGGTGACGTGTCAGTCAGGGGGCGAAGCTGCGTGTGCGTGGCGTCGGTCATGACAGCGGTGTTCCTTGTCTGATAAAGATGTCCGTAGCAACGCTGAACCCTGTGGGAGCGTGGCTTGCCCGCGAAGGCGTAGTGTCAGTCGACATAAATGCTGAATGACACGGCGCCTTCGCGGGCAAGCCACGCTCCCACAGGGTTTGCGTTCAGGCTGCGGATTCTGCGTTCAAGCCTAAACTGAAAAGTAACCGGTCGTTGCAATACAGCGAGGGCGACAAACAGCCGTACAGTCGTGTTGCCACCGTCCATTGTGTACAATCGCGGTGTTTTTTACGCGATACTTGCCAGCGACCCACTGTGCCGTATTACAGTCACGGTCAATTCGCCGCAGTTCTCCCGACTCGAGTGCCCATGAACGAACAGTTGCAACCCCTCAAGAAACAACCGCGAGCAGGCAAAGCCGGCCGCAGCGGTACCCAGGACGATATTGTCTACGCGCATATCTTCGAGGCTATCCTCGAACAGCGTCTGGCGCCCGGCACCAAGTTGAGCGAAGAAGCGCTGGGGGAAATTTTCGGGGTCAGCCGCACCATCATTCGCCGCGCCTTGTCGCGTCTGGCCCATGAAGGCGTGGTATTACTGCGACCGAATCGCGGTGCTGTCGTCGCCAGCCCGAGTGTCGAAGAGGCCCGTCAGGTGTTTCTGGCGCGGCGTCTGGTGGAGCGGGCGATTACTGAATTGGCGGTTCAGCACGCCACCGCCGAGCAACTTCTCGAATTGCGGCAGATGGTTAACGACGAGCGCGACAGCTTTTCCCGTGGCGATCGTGGTGCCGGTATCCGTCTGTCCGGCGAGTTCCATTTGAAACTGGCCGAAGCGGCAAAAAACGCGCCGCTGATCAGCTTCCAGCGCAGCCTGGTGTCCCAGACTTCGTTGATCATCGCCCAGTACGAGAGTGGCAACCGTTCCCACTGTTCGTATGATGAACACACCCAGTTGATCGACGCGATCGAAGCGCGGGACGCGACGCTGGCGGTGGATCTGATGATGCATCACATGGACCACATCGACAGCAAACTCAACCTCGACGAAGAAAGCGCGTCGGATGATTTGCATGCGGTGTTTTCGCATTTGTTGCAGACCAAGAAGCCTGGGCGTTCAACAGCCAAGCTTTAAGTCAGACCGTGTTGCGCCCATCGCGGGCTTGCCCGCGATGGCTTTCTGACAGGCAATAAAAATCCCCCGGGCTGTACGGCTACGGGGGATTTTTTATGCCTGGAGAAAACTAGCGCTGATGCACCAGATTCCCCGCCGCATACGTCTGCAGAACCGTCCGGTCATCCCCCAGCGTCATCAACACAAACAACGTCTCGGCAATGTTATTGGCCTGCTTAAGGCGATAGCTGAGCAGTGGCGTGGCGTTGTAGTCCAGCACCAGGAAGTCCGCGTCGCTGCCCGGTTGCAGGGTACCGATCTTGTCTTCCAGGCGCAGGGCGCGGGCGCCGCCAAGGGTGGCCAGGTACAGCGACTTGAACGGGCTTAGTCGCGCGCCTTGCAGTTGCATGACTTTGTAGGCTTCGTTCAGGGTTTGCAGCAGCGAGAAACTGGTGCCGCCGCCGACGTCAGTACCGAGGCCGACATTGAGTTTGTGCTTCTCGGCCATCGGCAGATTGAACAAACCGCTGCCGAGGAACAGGTTCGAGGTCGGGCAGAACGCAATCGCCGAGCCGGTTTGCGCCAGTCGCGCGCATTCGTCGTCGCACAGGTGCACGCCGTGGGCGAACACCGAGCGCTCGCCGAGCAGTTGGTAGTGATCGTAGACGTCCAGGTAGCCCTTGCGCTCCGGGAACAGCGCCTTGACCCACTCGACTTCCTTGAGGTTTTCGCTGATGTGGGTCTGCATGTACAGATCCGGATACTCACTCAGCAACTGGCCGGCGAGGGTCAGCTGTTCCGGGGTACTGGTCGGGGCGAAGCGTGGGGTGACCGCATAGTGCAGGCGGCCCTTGCCATGCCAGCGCTCGATCAGCGCCTTGCTTTCGACGTAGCTCGATTCGGCGGTGTCGGTCAGGTAGTCCGGCGCGTTGCGGTCCATCATTACCTTGCCGGCGATCATTCGCAGGTCCAACTGTTCGGCTGCCTCGAAAAACGAGTTCACCGACTGCGGATGCACGCTGCCGAACACCAAAGCAGTGGTGGTGCCGTTGCGCAACAATTCCTTGATGAAGATATCCGCGACTTCATCCGCGTGGGCCTTGTCGGCGAACTGGCTTTCGCACGGGAAGGTGTAGGTGTTCAGCCAATCCAGCAGCTGTTCGCCATAGGCGCCGACCATGCCGGTTTGCGGCAAGTGGATGTGGGTATCGATGAAGCCCGGAGTGATCAGCGCGTCTTGATAATGGGTGATCTCGATGTCGGCCGGCAGGGTCGGCAGCAATTCGCTGGCGTGGCCGATGGCGCTGATCTGGCCGTTATCGACCACCAGCAGGCCGTCTTCGAAATACTCGTAGGAGGCTTCGATACCCACTTCGGCGGGATCGGCGATGCTGTGCAGGAGGGCGGCGCGGTAGGCTTTGCGAGTCAGAGGCATGGGGGTTCTCAATTTTGGTTCAAAGCTTGGCTGCGGCGCGAAGCAGGCAGCAGCTTGGCGATCGATGATCCGGCGCTGGCGGTGTGCTGGCCGAAATTCGCGTTATAGGTGGCGATGATTTCGCCGGCGATGGAGATGGCGATTTCCACAGGCAACTTGCCTTTGACTTCGCCGATGCCCATCGGGCAGCGCATGCGTTGCAGTACGTTGCTGTCGAAACCGCGGTCGCGCAGACGGTGTTCGAACTTCACCCGTTTGGTCTTCGAACCGATCAGGCCGAAGTAGGCGAAGTCGTTGCGCTTGAGGATCGCGGCAGTGAGTTCAAGGTCGAGCTGATGATTGTGGGTCATGACGATGCAGTAGCTGCCGGCGGGCAGGTCGTCGACTTCGTCCAGCGGTTCTTCGGTGACGATTTTGCGTACGCCGTGGGGAATCTGTTCAGGGAATTCATCTTCCCGCGCGTCGATCCAGCGCACCCGGCAGGGCAGGCTGGCGAGCAGCGGTACCAGAGCCCGACCGACGTGGCCGGCGCCGAACACGGCAATCTGCGCCTGGACCTGCCCCATCGGTTCGAATAGCAATACGGTCACACCGCCGCAGCACTGGCCCAGGCTGGCGCCGAGGCTGAAGCGCTCCAGATGGGTGTCCTGTCGGCCGCTGGCCAGCATCTCGCGGCCGATCTGCATGGCCTTGTATTCCAGATGCCCGCCACCGATGGTGTCGAACGTTTGCGTGGCGCTGATGACCATCTTCGAGCCGGCATTACGCGGTGTCGAGCCGAGCTCTTCAATGATGGTCACCAACACACAGGGTTCACCCCGGGTTTGCAGGTCGGCGAGGGCGTCGATCCAGTTGTACATGTTTTCACCCCTACAACATTGTTGTCTGTTCGGGCCTCATCGCGGGCAAGCCACGCTCCCACAAGGATTGCATCGTACCTGTGGGAGCTGGCTTGCCTGCGATGGCCGCGACCCGGTTTTACAGCGGAGCCAACTCGGTTTCGATCGCAACAGCCTTCGCCACTTTCAACTGGCGCATCTGCTCACAGCCCCACAACACCCGCTCCGGGGTCGCCGGTGCGTCGATTTTCGGTTGATGCTGGTAGTCGCCCAAACTGGCCACGGCGTCCTTGATCGCGCACCACGCGGCGATACCGAGCATGAACGGCGGCTCACCCACGGCCTTGGAATGGAACACCGTGTCTTCCGGGTTCTTGCGGTTTTCCACCAGCTTCACCCGCAGGTCCAATGGCATGTCCGCCACCGCCGGGATCTTGTAGCTGGCCGGGCCGTTGGTCATCAGTTTGCCTTTGTCGTTCCACACCAGTTCTTCCATGGTCAGCCAACCCATGCCCTGGATGAAACCACCCTCGACCTGACCGATGTCGATCGCCGGGTTCAGCGAGTCGCCGACGTCGTGAAGGATGTCGGTGCGCAGCATCTTGTATTCGCCGGTCAGGGTATCGACGATCACCTCGGCGCAGGCCGCACCGAAGGCGTAGTAGTAGAACGGCCGACCACGGGCCTGGCTGCGGTCGTAGTAGATTTTCGGGGTCTTGTAGAAGCCGGTGCTCGACAGCGACACCTGGGCGAAATACGCCTGCTGGATCAGCGATTCAAAGGTCAGGATGTGATCGCGAACCCGCACGTGACCGTTGTGGAATTCCACGTCTTCTTCGCTGACTTTGTATTGCCGCGCGGCGAACTCCACCAGGCGTTTCTTGATGATTTCCGCTGCGTTTTGCGCGGCTTTACCATTGAGATCGGCGCCGCTCGAAGCCGCGGTTGGCGAAGTGTTCGGTACCTTGTCAGTGTTGGTCGCGGTGATCTGCACGCGGTCCATTTCCACCTGAAACACTTCAGCCACGACTTGCGCAACCTTGGTGTTCAGCCCCTGGCCCATTTCGGTGCCGCCGTGGTTCAGATGGATGCTGCCGTCGGTGTAAATGTGGATCAGTGCACCGGCTTGGTTAAGGAAACTGGCGGTGAAGGAAATGCCGAATTTCACCGGGGTCAGCGCCAGGCCTTTTTTCAGGATCGGGCTGTTGGCGTTGTAGCGACGAATCGCTTCGCGGCGTTCAGCGTACTGGCTGCTTTCTTCCAGTTCGGCGGTCATTTCCTCGAGCATGTTGTGCTCGACGGTCTGGTAGTAATGAGTGATGTTGCGCTCGGTCTTGCCATAGTAGTTGGCCTTGCGCACCGCCAGCGGATCGAGGCCCAGATGGCGGGCGATCGCGTCCATCACTTCTTCGATGGCGACCATGCCTTGTGGGCCGCCGAAACCACGGTAAGCGGTGTTCGACGCGGTATTGGTCTTGCAACGGTGACCGTTGATGGTTGCGTCGCCCAGGTAATACGAGTTGTCGGCATGGAACATCGCGCGGTCGACAATCGATGCCGACAAATCCGGTGAGCAACCGCAATTGCCGGCCAGTTCCAGCGCAATGCCGTGCAGGCGGCCGGTGCTGTCGAAGCCCACGTCGTACTCGACGTAGAAGGGGTGACGCTTGCCGGTCATCAGCATGTCTTCGACCCGCGGCAGGCGCATTTTGGTCGGCTGACCAGTCAGGTGCGCAATCACCGCGCACAGGCATGCCGGGCTTGCCGCTTGAGTTTCCTTGCCGCCGAAACCACCGCCCATGCGGCGCATGTCGACGACGATTTTGTTCATCGACACGTCCAGCACTTCCGCCACCAGTTTCTGTACTTCGGTAGGGTTCTGGGTCGAGCAGTAAACGATCATGCCGCCGTCTTCGGTCGGCATCACCGAAGAGATCTGGGTTTCCAGATAAAAGTGTTCCTGGCCGCCGATGTGCAGTGTGCCCTGGATGCGATGTTCAGCAGTGGCCAAAGCAGTGGCCGAATCGCCGCGCTGATGGGTATGACTGTCGAGCACAAAGTGACGTTTGCGCAGGGCTTCGACCACGTCCAATACAGGTTCGAGATCTTCGTATTCGATGATCGCGGCCATGGCCGCTTTGCGCGCGGTTTCCAGGTCTTTCGCCGCCACGGCCAGTACCGGTTGACCGACGAACTGCACGTCATCGATGGCCAGCAACGGGTCGCCCGGCAACAGTGGGCCGATGTCTTTCAGGCCTGGCACATCTTCGTGGGTAATGGCGATGCGCACGCCTTCGAAGGCGTAGCAGGGCTGGGTGTCGATGCTGATGATTTTCGCGTGGGCGCGGTCCGACAGCCGTGCGTAAACGTGCAGCTGATTGGGGAATTCCAGCCGATCGTCGATGTACTGCGCTTCACCGGACACATGCTTGTCGGCACTGTCGTGCTTGACGCTGCGGCCGACACCGGTGGTCAGGTCCTTGGCGAACAATTCAGCCAGTTCGGCTTGGGTCTTCTCTACAGCGTGATGATTAGACATAAGCGGTCACCCGAGTCTCGATGTGCGGTGTTTGCAGTTCGATGAAGTATTTACGCAGCAGGTTTTGCGCGCTGAGCAGGCGATATTCCTTGCTGGCGCGGAAGTCCGAGAGCGGTGTGAAATCTTCGGCCAGTGCGGCGCAGGCGCGTTCGAGGGTGGCGTTGTTGAACGGCGCGCCAACCAGTGCGGTTTCGCAGTTTTTCGCGCGTTTCGGGATAGCCGCCATGCCGCCGAAGGCGATCCGGGCGTCGGCGATCACGCCATTGTCTATACGCAGGTTGAAGGCGGCACAGACCGCGGAAATGTCATCGTCCAGACGCTTCGAAACCTTGTAGGCGCGGAACAGTTGTTCAACGCTGGCCCGCGGCACGATGATCTTTTCGATGAACTCGCTTTCCTGACGCGCGGTCACCCGGTAATCGATGAAGTAATCTTCCAGCAACAGGGTGCGGCGGGTTTCGCCTTTGCACAGGACAATCTGGGCGCCGAGGGCGATCAGCAGCGGTGGTGAGTCACCGATCGGCGAGGCGTTGCCGATGTTGCCGCCGAGGGTGCCCTGATTGCGGATCTGCAAGGAAGCGAAGCGTTGCAGCAATTCGCCGAAGTCCGGGTACTCGGCCTTCAAGGCGTCGTAGCAGTCGGAGAGGGCAGTGGCGGCGCCGATTTCCAGTCGATCGTCGAAACGTTCGATGCGTTTCATTTCGGCAACGTTGCCGACGTAGATCATCACCGGCAAGGTACGGTGGAATTGCGTGACTTCCAGCGCCAGGTCGGTGCCACCGGCCAGCAGGCGAGCCTGTGGATAAGCGTCGTAGAGGTCGGCCAGATCGGCCACGGTCAGCGGCACCAGGCAGCGTTTGTCGCCACTGTTGAGTTCGCCGATGTCGGTAGGGGCGATGGCTTTCAGGCGAGCGATGGTGTCCGCTTCTCGCGCATCGAACTGGTCCGGTTGTTTACCGCAGCAGGATTGTTCGGCGGCGGCCAGGATCGGCCGATAACCGGTGCAGCGGCAGAGGTTGCCGGCTAGTGCTTCGTGGGCTTTATGGGCGTCGGGCTCGTAGCTGTTCTTTTGCAGCGCGAACAGCGACATCACGAAACCCGGGGTGCAGAAGCCGCACTGCGAGCCGTGGCACTCGACCATGGCTTTTTGCACGCTGTGCAGCTCGCCTTGGTGCTTGAGGTCTTCGACGCTGATCAGTTGCTTGCCGTGCAAGGAGGAGACGAACGTCAGGCACGAGTTGAGGCTGCGATAGCGAATGTGTTCGCGGCCATCGTCGTCCGTCTGCAACTCGCCGACCACCACGGTGCAGGCGCCACAGTCGCCGCTGGCGCAGCCTTCTTTGGTGCCGGGTTTGCCGACATGTTCGCGCAGGTAATTGAGCACGGTCAGGTTCGGGTCCAGGGCGTGCTCGCTACGGAGTTCCTGGTTTAGTAAAAACTGGATCACGGAAGGCCTCGCAAACTCATTATTGTTGTTAACCGACATGAGCCGAATTTATCAGGTCTGACTTTTCGGTCAATGATTTTCTGACTTAAAGGTCAGGAAATAGCATTTTGTCGATCAACGACTCGTTCATTCATTATTGACCCTCGCGGGATAGCTTGCCTTTTGCGTGAATCGTGCCAAAAACCGCTGGGTGGGCACTCCGCCATGACCCATCAATTGCGCTACACTGCGCCGCTTGTGCAGATCGAAGAGTTTGAAGGACAACCATGACGTTCAAGGCGCCGGACAGCCTCGCCGAGCAAATCGCTCACCACCTCGCCGAACGTATCATTCGCGGCGAAATGAAGCCGGGGGAGCGCATCCAGGAACAGAAGGTCACGCTGGCCCTCAATGTCAGCCGCGGTTCGGTCCGTGAGGCCTTGCTGATTCTCGAGCGCCGCCACCTGATCGCGATTTTGCCGCGACGTGGCGCCCATGTGACCGAACTCACGGCGCACAAGGTGCAGAGCCTGTGCACGTTAATGAGCGAGTTGTACATTCTGCTCGGCAACGCCGTGGCCAGCGGCTGGCAAGTCCAGGCCGACATGGCGCCGTTCGTGCAGATCCAGCAGCGCCTGACCGACAGCTACGAACGCCAGGACATCCGCACGTTCGTCGACGACAGCTTCAGTGTGATGCGCGCCGCGTATCCGTTCGCCAACAACCCGTACTTGCAGGAAACCGTCGAGAATCTGCAGCCAGCCATGAGCCGTGCGTATTTCCTCGCGCTGGATCAGCGCAAGGCCTCGATGAGCGAGTTCCTCGAGCTGTTCGAACGCTTGCTCGCTGCCGTGCTGGCTCGTGATTTTCCTCAGATTCGCGTAGTGCTGACGGCGTATGCCCAGCGCAGTTGCGATCTGGTGATTTCTGCCCTGACGGTCGCTTAAGCGTGCGGCTCAAGTGCATCAAACTGGCGGGGTTCAAATCCTTCGTCGACCCGACCACGGTGAACTTCCCCAGTAACATGGCGGCCGTGGTCGGCCCCAATGGTTGCGGCAAGTCGAACATCATCGACGCCGTGCGTTGGGTGATGGGCGAGAGCTCGGCCAAGAACTTGCGCGGCGAGTCGATGACCGACGTCATCTTCAATGGTTCGACCAGCCGTAAACCGGTGAGTCAGGCCAGCATTGAGCTGGTGTTCGATAACACCGACGGTACCCTGCTCGGCGAATGGGCTGCCTATGCGGAAATTTCCATTCGCCGCAAAGTGACCCGCGACAGCCAGACCACCTACTACCTCAACGGCGCCAAATGCCGCCGTCGCGATATCACCGATATCTTTCTGGGTACCGGCCTTGGCCCGCGCAGCTATTCGATTATCGAGCAGGGGATGATCTCCAAGCTGATCGAATCCAAGCCCGAAGACCTGCGCAATTTCATCGAAGAAGCCGCCGGTATTTCCAAGTACAAGGAGCGTCGGCGCGAGACTGAAAACCGTATCCGCCGCACCCACGAAAACCTTGCCCGCCTGACCGACCTGCGCGAAGAACTCGAACGTCAGCTTGAACGCTTGCACCGCCAGGCCGAGGCCGCCAAGAAGTATCAGGAATACAAAGGCGAGGAGCGTCAGCTCAAGGCCCAGCTGTCGGCCCTGCGCTGGCAGGCGTTGAACGAACAGGTCGGCCAGCGCGAGTCGATCATCGGCACTCAGGAAGTCACCTTTGAAGCCCTGGTGGCCGAGCAACGCAATGCCGACGCCGCTATCGAACGCCTGCGTGACGGTCATCACGATCTGTCCGAACGTTTCAACCTGGTGCAGGGGCGTTTCTATTCGGTCGGCGGTGATATCGCCCGGGTCGAGCAGAGCATTCAGCACGGTCAGCAGCGCTTGCGTCAGTTGCAGGACGACCTGAAAGAAGCCGAGCGCGCGCGGCTGGAAACCGAGTCTCACCTGGGTCACGACCGCACCTTGCTGCTGACCTTGGGCGAAGAGCTGGACATGCTCACGCCGGAACAGGAAGTCACCAGCGCCGCCGCCGAAGAAGCCGCCGCGGCCCTCGAAGAATCCGAAACCACCATGCACGGTTGGCAGGAGCAGTGGGACACCTTCAACCTCACCGCCGCCGAGCCGCGCCGTCAGTCTGAAGTTCAGCAGTCGCGAATCCAGCAGCTGGAAACCAGCATGGAACGTTTGGCCGATCGCCAGAAGCGCCTTGGCGAAGAGCGTGCGTTGCTGTCGGCGGACCCGGAAGACGCGGCGATCATGGAGCTCAGCGAGCAGTTGGCCGCGAGTGAAGCGACGCTGGAAGATTTACAGGCCAGTGAAGAAGCGCAGGTCGAGCGCCTTGAGCAACTGCGTCAGGAACTGCAGCAAGCGCTGTCGGCGCAGCAGCAGGCCCAAGGTGATTTGCAGCGCCTCAACGGACGACTGGCGTCGTTGGAAGCCTTGCAGCAAGCCGCGCTCGATCCTGGCACCGGCACCGCCGAATGGCTTCGCGAGCAGCATCTGGCGGATCGTCCTCGTCTGGCCGAAGGCCTGAAGGTCGAGGCCGGTTGGGAACTGGCGGTGGAAACCGTGCTCGGCGCCGACCTGCAAGCGGTGCTGGTGGATGACTTCGGTGATTTCGATCTGGCCGGGTTTGCCCAAGGCGATTTGCGCCTGCTCAGCCCGGCCACCGATGGCGTGCGCATGCCCGGCAGTTTGCTCGACAAGGTCGAGGCGCAGATCGATTTGTCGCCATGGTTGGGGCAGGTCAAACCGGTCGACAGCCTTGAGCAGGCCTTGGCCTTGCGCGGGCAATTAGCCGCCGGCCAAAGCCTGATCAGCCGCGACGGTTACTGGGTCGGCCGACACTTTTTGCGTGTGCGCCGGGCCAGCGAAGCGGAAAGCGGCGTGCTCGCCCGTGGCCAGGAAATCCAGCGGTTGGGCCTTGAACGCGAAGAGCGCGAAGCCACGGTCGAAACCCTGGAAACCCAACTTCAGAATCTCAGGGCGCAACAGCGTCAGCAGGAAAACGGCCGCGAACATTTGCGCCGTCTGCTGCAAGACGAAGCCCGCCAGCAGGGCGAGTTAAAAGCCCAGTTATCCGCCGGCAAAGCCAAGGTCGAGCAGTTGACTCTGCGCCGCACCCGTCTTGACGAAGAACTTACCGAGCTGAGCGAACAGCGCGCCCTGGAACACGAAAACATCGGCGAAGCGCGCCTGCAATTGCAGGAAGCCCTCGACAGCATGGCGCTGGACACCGAGCAGCGTGAGTTGCTGCTGGCCCAGCGCGACAGCCTGCGCGAACGCCTCGACCGGGTGCGTCAAGAAGCCCGGCAGCACAAGGATCATGCGCATCAATTGGCGGTGCGCCTCGGTTCGCTGAAGGCGCAACACGATTCCACTCGCCAGGCCCTTGAACGGCTGGAAATGCAGTCCGAGCGCCTGACCGAGAAGCGCGAACAGCTCAGCCTCAATTTGGAGGAGGGCGAGGCGCCACTCGAAGAACTGCGCCTGAAACTCGAAGAGCTGCTCGACAAGCGCATGACCGTCGACGAAGAACTCAAGACCGCGCAAATGGCCATGGAAGATGCCGACCGCGAACTGCGTGACGCCGAAAAGCGCCGCAATCAGGCCGAGCAGCAATCGCAATTGATCCGTGGCCAACTCGAACACCAGCGCATGGAATGGCAAGCCCTGACCGTGCGTCGCAAGACCCTTGAAGATCAGTTGCTGGAAGACGGCTACGACCTCCACGGCGTGATAGCGACCCTCGTCGCGCAGACCAGCGAGAAAGATGCCGAAGAAGAACTCGAGCGCATTGCCGCGCGGATTCAGCGCCTCGGCGCGATCAACCTCGCGGCCATCGACGAGTACCAGCAACAATCCGAGCGTAAACGTTATCTGGATGCGCAGAACGACGATCTGGTGGAGGCGCTGGACACGCTCGAGAACGTGATTCGCAAGATCGACAAGGAAACCCGAAACCGCTTCAAAGATACCTTTGATCAGATCAATGGCGGTTTACAGGCCCTTTTCCCAAAAGTTTTCGGTGGAGGACGCGCGTATTTGGAACTGACGGGCGAAGATCTACTCGATACAGGGGTAACGATCATGGCGCAGCCGCCAGGAAAGAAGAACAGCACCATCCATTTGCTCTCCGGTGGCGAAAAAGCCCTGACTGCATTGGCCCTGGTATTTGCGATCTTCAAGTTGAATCCGGCGCCCTTCTGCATGCTCGATGAGGTTGACGCGCCATTGGATGACGCTAACGTTGGACGCTACGCACGGCTGGTCAAGGAGATGTCGCAGACGGTGCAGTTCATCTACATCACCCACAACAAGATCGCCATGGAAATGGCCGATCAATTGATGGGGGTGACGATGCACGAACCGGGTTGCTCGCGTCTGGTGGCAGTAGATGTGGAGGAGGCGATGGCCATGGTGGACGCCTGAGTCATTGCGTGTAGGGCAGGTATTTTTGAGCTGTAGGGCTTTTTACCTGCCTTGACTTGCTGGCCAATCGACATAATTCGCGCAAGCCACTGTGACAGACGGTGTAAAGTTGCCTTTGGTCGTGCTAGTTTAATGTCAATTTTTCGTATACGTGGGCAAAACGCCTGTCAGAACATAGAGTTGGCGCCACGTTTTAAAGCGGTTTGCACAATGTAAACCCCTTATTTTTCAGCATTTTTTATAGAGGCACGGGATTACATGGAAATCGGTCTGCGCGAGTGGCTGATCGTCATCGGCATTATTGTCATTGCCGGTATTCTTTTCGATGGCTGGCGTCGCATGCGCGGCGGCAAGGGAAAACTGAAATTTCGTCTTGACCGAAATTTGTCCAACCTGCCGGACGAGGACACCAGCGCCGAGCTGTTAGGCCCGCCCCGTGTGCTGGACACGCATAAGGAACCGCAACTGGACGAGCACGACCTGCCGTCGGTGAGCATGCCTGCGCGCGAACCCCGCGAGTCCCGCGAATCGGGCTCCAAGCGCGGCAAGCGTGGCCATGGCGAGCCATCGCAAGGCGACTTGAACCTCAACCTGGACCTGGACGGCGGCCCGAGCTTCAACAGCCGTGACGACGATTTCCCGGATGACACCAAGCCTGCCAGCCCGGCCGATAAAGATCAGCCGCAAGCCGAAGAAGTGCTGGTGATCAGTGTGATCTGCCGCGATCCGGCCGGCTTCAAGGGCCCAGCACTGTTGCAGAACATTCTGGAAAGCGGCCTGCGTTTCGGCGAGATGGATATTTTCCACCGTCACGAAAGCATGGCCGGTAACGGTGAAGTCCTGTTCTCCATGGCCAATGCGGTCAAGCCGGGCGTCTTCGATCTGGATGACATCGATCATTTCAGCACCCCGGCGGTGAGCTTCTTCCTCGGTCTGCCAGGTCCGCGTCATCCGAAGCAAGCCTTCGACGTGATGGTAGCTGCGGCACGCAAACTGTCCCAGGAGCTGAACGGCGAACTGAAAGACGACCAGCGCAGCGTGTTGACCGCCCAAACGATTGAGCACTACCGTCAGCGCATCGTCGAGTTTGAACGCCGCGCATTGACCCAGAAGCGTTGATCTGTAGGAGCCAGGTTTGCCGTACCGCTGGCTCCTACAATGATTTGTACAGCATCAACAGATTGAGCAGCCTCGGCTGCTCTTTTGCTTTATGAGAGAACACCCATGACTGCCGCCGAAACCCGCATTCTAGAGCTGCGCGCCGAGCTCGATCAGCACAACTATCGCTACCATGTTCTGGACGAGCCCAGCATTCCGGACGCCGAGTACGATCGCCTGTTCCACGAGCTCAAGGCCCTCGAAGCAGCGCATCCCGAATTGATCACCAGCGACTCGCCGACTCAGCGTGTCGGCAGCGCCGCATTGTCGGCGTTCACTCAGGTGCGTCATGAAGTGCCAATGCTCAGTCTGGGCAACGCCTTCGAAGAAACCGACATGCGCGAATTCGATCGCCGGGTGACGGAAGGGCTGGACCTGCCGGTCGGCGACTTGTTCGGCGGTGGCGCAGCGGTGGAATACAGCTGCGAACCCAAGCTCGATGGCCTGGCGGTCAGTCTGCTGTACCAGGACGGTGTGCTGGTGCGCGGCGCCACTCGCGGCGATGGCACCACCGGCGAAGACATCAGCGTCAACGTGCGCACCGTGCGCAATATTCCGCTCAAGCTGCACGGCACCGGCTGGCCGGCGACCCTCGAAGTGCGTGGCGAAGTGTTCATGTCCAAGGCCGGTTTCGAGCGGCTCAACGCCACGCAACTGGAAGTCGGCGGCAAGACCTTCGCCAACCCGCGTAACGCGGCGGCGGGCAGTTTGCGGCAGCTGGATTCGAAGATCACCGCCAACCGTCCGCTGGAATTCTGCTGCTACGGCATCGGCCAGATTTCGGCCGATATCGCCGACACGCACATTGGCAATCTGCAGCAACTCAAAGCCTGGGGGATGCCGATCAGCCATGAGCTGAAACTGGCGCACGGCATCGAAGAATGCCTGGATTACTATCGCGACATCGGCGAGCGTCGCAATGCGCTGCCCTATGAAATCGACGGCGTGGTGTTCAAGGTCAACAGCATTGCGTCCCAGCGTGAACTGGGCTTCCGCGCTCGCGAACCGCGCTGGGCGATTGCGCACAAATTCCCGGCCATGGAAGAGCTCACCGAACTGCTCGACGTGGAATTCCAGGTCGGTCGCACTGGTGCCGTGACGCCGGTGGCGCGTTTGAAACCGGTCAGGGTTGCGGGCGTCACCGTGGCCAATGCGACCTTGCACAACATGGATGAAGTGGCGCGGCTGGGCCTGATGATTGGCGACACCGTGATCATTCGTCGCGCCGGTGACGTGATCCCGCAAGTGGTGCAAGTGGTTGTCGAGCGTCGTCCGCAGGATGCCCGGCCGGTGCAGATTCCCGAGCAGTGCCCGGTCTGCGGTTCCCATGTCGAGCGCACGCAACTGGTCAAGCGCAGCAAGGGGCGCGAGACCATCAGCGAAGGCGCGGTATACCGCTGCGTCGGGCGTCTGGCCTGCGGTGCGCAACTCAAGCAAGCGATCATTCACTTTGTTTCGCGCCGTGCCATGGACATTGAAGGTCTGGGCGAGAAGAGCGTCGAGCAACTGGTAGACGAAGGCCTGGTGAGTTCGCCAGCCGATCTCTACGCCCTGACGTTCGAGCAGATCGTCGACCTGGAAGGCTTTGCCGAACTGTCGAGCAAGAACCTGCTCGCTGCTATCGAAGACAGCAAGCAGCCGAGTCTGGCACGCTTCATCTACGCCTTGGGCATTCCCGATGTCGGCGAAGAGACGGCCAAGGTCCTCGCGCGTTCTCTCGGCTCGCTGGAGCGGGTTCAGCAGGCGTTGCCGCACGTGCTCACGTACTTGCCGGATGTCGGCCTGGAAGTGGCTCACGAGATTCACAGCTTCTTTGAAGACGCGCATAACCAGCAGGTGATCAAGGATCTGCTCAGGCATGGCCTGCAGATTCAGGATCAGGGCGAGCTGGGTGCCGAGTTTTCCGCCAGCACCACGCTGGGCGGCTTCCTCGACAAATTACACATCCCTTCGGTCGGGCCGGGCGGGGCGCAGAAGCTTGCCGATAAGTTCGGCTCGCTCGAAGCGGTGATGAGCGCTGATTGGCTGGACATGCGTCAGGCACTGCCGGAGAAGCAGGCAACTTCGGTTCGCGAGTTCTTTGCGGGCACGGAAAATCGTCAGCTCGCCGAGGCCGCCGAAAAGCAGCTGCTTGATTTCGGCATGCATTGGCAGAGCGAGAAAAAAGTCGTCGAAGGGTTGCCGCTGGCCGGGCAGACCTGGGTGCTGACCGGTTCGCTGGAGCTGATGAGTCGCGATGTGGCCAAGGACAAGCTTGAAAGCCTTGGCGCCAAGGTGGCCGGTTCCGTGTCGGCCAAGACCCATTGCGTGGTCGCCGGCCCGGGCGCGGGATCGAAGTTGGCCAAGGCCAATGAGTTGGGGTTGAAGGTGCTGGATGAAGAGGCGTTTGTCGAGTTTCTGAAGAAGCACGGTATCGACGTTTAAAATCGCCAAGATCGCAGCCTTCGGCAGCGCCTACACCTGTTGATCGTTCCCACGCTCTGCGTGGTAACGCATCCCGTGACGCTCTGCGTCACAACGGACGCGTAGCGTCCGGGGCGGCATTCCCACGCAGAGCGTGGGAACGATCACGGTACAAGAATGATCTAGTCTTGGCAGGCCCCAGGGAGAGATCGCCATGTACCGCTTTTTCGAACAGCTCAGTTCACGCATCGCCGCGCCCTTCATGGGTGAGCGTTCGCGCAACAGCAAGGTCTGGCATTGCCGCTGCGGGCAATCGCTGTTCTTTCGCAACAGTCAGTGCCTGGCCTGCTCGGCGGCGCTGGGTTATCAGCCGCAGCAGAGTCGCTTGTCTTCGCTGCAGCCCGGCCCGCAAGCGGATACCTGGTTGCTCGACGCCGATCCCGACGCCGGTGTGTTCCGTCGCTGCGCCAATCTTGATTCCCCGGCCGCGTGCAACTGGTTGCTGCCGGCCAATGATCACGATGGGTTGTGCACCGCCTGTAGCCTGAATCGCACCATCCCCGACCTGTCGATCCCCGAGAATCACGAGCGCTGGCGCAAAGTGGAAATCGCCAAGCGTCGTCTGGTGGCACAGCTGTTCAGCCTGGGTTTGCAGGTCATTCCGAAAACCGTGGACGAAGAGGCCGGTCTGGCCTTCGACTTCATCGGTATCGACCTCGAAGGCAAACCGCCGACCACCGGGCATGCCAACGGTCTGATCACCCTCGATATCAAGGAAGCCGACGACGCCCACCGCGAACAGGTCCGCGTGCAGATGCACGAACCTTATCGCACGCTGCTCGGTCACTTTCGTCACGAGGTAGGGCATTACTACTGGGACCGTTTGGTCGCCAACAGTCATTGGCTGGAACCGTTCCGCGGCCTGTTCGGCGACGAGCGTGAAAGTTACGCCGAGGCGCTTGAGCGGCATTATCAGCAAGGCGCTCCGCTCGACTGGCAGCAATATTACGTCAGTGCCTACGCCACCATGCACCCTTGGGAAGACTGGGCGGAAACCTGGGCCCACTATCTGCACATGATGGATGCAGTGGACACTGCGCTGGGTTTTGGCATGAGTGCGCAGGAAATGGATTTTGATTATCAGCCGTTTCCGCCGAGCACGCTCTTCGACCCGCAGCACCCCGGCGGTCCGGCGTTCCTGTCGTTCGTCAATGCATGGATCGAACTGGCCGGCATGCTCAATGAACTGTCACGCAGCATGGGACAGCCGGATTTCTATCCGTTCGTCCTGCCGCCGGCGGTGATTGCCAAGCTGCACTTCATTCACCTGGTGATCCAGCAAGAGGGCGGCAGGGCGGATGAGGTGTTGGCGCAATAGGATCAAAAAGATCGCAGCCTTGTAGCAACTGGCGCAGCCGAACTCAGCCTTCAGCAGATCGCGGTGTTTCGGGGTCAGCGCATGTCCTTGAAGAGGCTCATATTTTTTAATCCGCCCGAATGGTTGTAACTTCGTCTCAGATAGGTACAATGGCGCGGCTCGCCGTCAGGTGAGCGTCGTTATGGTGACCCCATCGGTCCCCCCGCAACGATCAGCCGTGAACCCGGTCAGGCCTGGAAGGGAGCAGCCGCAGCGGTGACATTGTGTGCCGGGGTGTGGCTGGTGGGGTTGCCTCCATAACGCAGCACGAACCCTCTTTCGTGTTTTCTGTTTAAAATACTGTTTTGTTTTCCCTGCCATGGAGCTCATCCAGGGCGGTGTTTCGTCGTTTCCGAATTAAAGAACGGGATATAAAAAGGAGGCCGATCTGTCGCGTTCGACAGATCGGCCTCTTTTTTTCATTTACTGGCACTAGGCTTGGACAAGGCCTGGTCAACCGCTGCGATCAGCTTTCCCAGATCCTTCGGGGTGGCTTTGTGTATGACGCTGAACAGGTATGCCCGCTGTTCATCTTCGTCTTCCAGATCTGCGAAAAAGGCTTTCAGCTTCACGCCCAGCACGTCGGCAAGCAAAAACAATGCTTCCACGCTGGGGGTATAGGTGCCGGTTTCGAAGCGACTGATGGTTTTAGGGTCAAAACCGGTTTTTTCGCCGAGTTCAGCCTGAGTAAGCCCTGCGACCTTACGGTAGCGTCGGATGGCCGGACCCAAACTTGAAATTTGCATCGCTCAATTCCCATTTAGAATCAAGAACTTAACGATAGATTTTTGCATTAGGCAACCGCATGATCCATCACCTTGCTTTGCAAAATGTGATGCATTTCGTAGAATCGCCGCTTCGAAGGGTTTTGGGTGATCCGCTTTCTGAAGTTTAGGCGATATGAAACAGCCAGCATTGCGTTCCCTGCCGGGTATACGCAAAGGCCTCTGGCGGTCTGAAGCCTCGCGAAATATTAGCAGAGTCGGTGTTGTTACTTTGCTCTGGATCTTAGGCGTCCGGGGGGGCCATCAAATGCTGTTCATGGAGTGATAACGTGTCTCTGCGCTGTACGTCTCAAAACATCTCTTCCGGGCATCCTGCGCTGGTCGAGCGGTACCACCGCTAGCGACAGTGAGCCTGACTCATGGATGAGAAATACCGCAGGGCCGTGGATGCCGCCGCTATTTTTTCCGAGACCGATCTGAACGGCCGGATTACCTACGTCAACGATCAATTCTGCGCCGTGTCAGGCTACAGTCGCGAGGAACTGCTGGGGCAGAACCATCGTCTGCTGAACTCCGGCCTGCATCCCGCCGATTTCTTCGCCGCCATGTGGCGCACCATCGCCCTGGGCAATATCTGGAAGGGCGAAATCTGTAATCGCGCCAAGGATGGCAGCCTGTATTGGGTCGAGAGCACCATGGTGCCGGTGCTCGATGATGCCACTGGGCGCGTTCACCGATACCTGTCGATTCGTTTCGACATCAGCGAAAAACGCCAGCTCTTGCAATCCTTGCAATGGCGGGTCGGGCATGACGTGCTAACCGGGCTGCCTAATCGCGCGTTCCTGTCGGATTTGCTGGATCAGGCGCTGGAATTCTCCCGGCATGAGAACATTCCGTTGGCGGTGTGCATGCTTGACCTCGACGGGTTCAAGGCGGTCAACGACGGTTACGGTCACGCCAGTGGCGACAGGTTGCTGGTGGAAGTGGCCAAGCGTTTGCGCGACATTGTGCGCGGCGAAGACGTGGTGGCGCGACTGGCCGGTGACGAGTTCGTGCTGGTGCTGCGTTATGTGCGTGATCTGCCGGAATTGTGCGCAGCGCTGAATCGCGTGTTGGGGGCGATTTCGGCGCCTTACACGCTGCATGGCAAGGACATCAATGTGTTTGCCAGTATCGGCGTCACCCTGTTTCCCCATGACAACGAAGATGCCGAAACCCTGCTGCGTCATGCCGATCAGGCGATGTACGTGGCCAAGCAGAGCGGGCGAAACCGCTTTCATCTATTCGATGTCTCTCGGGATCAGGAGGTCAAGGCCACTCACCAGACCGTCGAACGGGTGCGTCAGGCGCTGGTCGCCGGTGAATTGCGCCTGCATTTTCAGCCCAAGGTGAACATGCGCCGTGGCGTGGTCGTCGGTTTCGAGGCGTTGTTGCGGTGGGAGCACCCGCAAAATGGCATGGTGCCACCCCGGGAGTTTTTGCCGCTGGTGGAGGATACCGACCTGATCATCGATATCGGTGAATGGGTGATGGACCAGGTTCTGTCGCAGTTGCACCGTTGGCAGCAAGCGGGGCAGGGCTGGCCGGTCAGTATCAACATCGCGGCGCGACATTTTCAGCGCGCTGATTTCGTCGACCGGCTCAGGCAGCTACTCGCTCGACATGCCCAGGTCGCCCCGCAGATGCTCGATCTGGAAATCGTCGAGTCGGTAGCGATCGAGAATATCCAGCATGTCAGTGCCTGTTTGCAGGCCTGTCAGGCGTTGGGAGTGCAGTTTTCGCTGGGTGACTTTGGCACCGGTTACTCGTCCCTGAGTTACCTCAAGCGTTTGCGAACCCAAACCATCAAGATCGATAAGTCGTTCGTGCGTGACATTCTGAATGATCGTGACGACCTGGCCCTGACCACGGCGGTGATTGGCCTGGCCCGGGCGTTCGGCCGGCAGGTGATTGCCGAGGGACTGGAAAGCCTTGAGCACGGCGAATTGCTGTTGAGGCTGGGATGCGAAGTCGCTCAAGGCTACTTCATCGCTCGCCCGATGCCGCCCGGAGAGGTGCCAGACTGGGTGGCGGGTTTTGTCGCCCCGTCGCAATGGCAGATGCTCGGCCAGACAGCCTGAGCCATCATGCAGCTGCTACTGGTTGGCAGCAGGGTTGCCGGTGTAGAGCCGGATAATGTCATCGATCTCCCCGGACATTTTCATTTGCAGCAATGTGTCCAGAATGCGTTGCACAGGCACCTTGGGGTCGTTGCGCATGTAGCAACCGACGGTTTGTTCGTGTACCAGCGCTACGCTTTGCAGTTGTCGGTCGGGCAGCAGGCGCTGGTTGAACCAGTCCAGGGTCCATTGGTTGCTCACGGCGTAGTGGTAGCGTCCAGCCAGGAGCTTATCCAGCACCTGTTCCTGATTGCGCGCGTCTTCGCGATGCTGCCGGTTGGCGTCGAACAGTGGTTGCAGGGTCGGGTAACTATAGCCGCGCACGGTGCCGATCGACTGTCGCGGCAGGTCCGCCAGGTTGACTGATGTGGGTGAATCGCGCCGGCCAATCAGCAAGTCGCGCTGGACCACCAGCGGTACGCTCCAGATATAGTCCCCGGGCAGGTTCGGTAGCCAGGACTGTGAGACATGGCAGCGGATATCGACTTCGCCGTGGTCCATGGCGTTTTGCACTCGCGCCCGAGGCAATACATGAAACTCCGCGGGCATGCCGACTTGTGTCGCCAGGCTGAGCATGATGTCGTGCAGAATGCCCTGGGTCGGTCGGCCGCGTTCCATTTGCACCATGGGCATGGCCCAGCTGTCGGACACGACAAAGCGCAACGGCACCTCGGCGGCCGCGACGCTCAGGCTGACCAACAGCAGTGCCCCCAAGGCAAAACGCATAAACGCTCCGGTACGGCTCAAACCTGAGCCAATAAAAGCCCCTTAAAGTGCAGCTTAGCCAGAATAGACGAGCGCGCCGGATGCAATTTTGGCCTTGCTCCGCTAGCATTAGCCGCTTCTGTTCCTTCGTTGCGACGGTTTTCGATGAGTTATCAGGTTCTTGCACGTAAATGGCGTCCGCGCTCGTTCGGCGAAATGGTCGGCCAGACCCATGTGCTCAAGGCTCTGATCAATGCCTTGGACAGCCAGCGGCTGCACCACGCGTACCTTTTTACCGGTACCCGCGGGGTCGGCAAGACCACCATCGCGCGGATCATCGCCAAATGCCTGAACTGTGAAACAGGTATCACTTCTACCCCCTGCGGCGAGTGTTCGGTGTGCCGCGAAATCGATGAGGGCCGCTTCGTCGACCTGATCGAGATCGACGCCGCGAGCCGGACCAAGGTCGAAGACACCCGCGAGCTGCTCGACAACGTGCAGTACGCACCGAGCCGCGGGCGCTTCAAGGTCTACCTGATCGACGAAGTGCACATGCTCTCCAGCCATTCCTTTAATGCGCTGTTGAAAACCCTTGAAGAGCCGCCGCCCTACGTCAAGTTCATCCTGGCGACCACCGATCCGCAGAAACTTCCTGCAACGATTCTTTCGCGCTGCCTGCAGTTCTCCCTGAAGAACATGACCCCGGAACGGGTGGTCGAGCATTTGACCCACGTGCTGAGCGTCGAGAACGTGCCGTTCGAAGACGACGCGCTGTGGCTGCTGGGTCGCGCCGCCGACGGTTCGATGCGTGATGCCATGAGCCTGACCGATCAGGCGATCGCTTTCGGTGAAGGCAAGGTATTGGCCGCCGACGTGCGGGCCATGCTGGGTACTCTCGATCATGGCCAGGTCTACGACGTTTTGCATGCGCTGATCGAAGGCGATGCCAAGGCGTTGCTTGAAGCCGTGCGTCACTTGGCCGAACAAGGCCCGGACTGGAACGGCGTGCTCTCGGAAATTCTCAATGTGCTGCACCGTGTGGCCATCGCTCAGGCCCTGCCCGAAGGTGTCGATAACGGCCATGGCGACCGTGATCGGGTGCTGGCATTGGCCCAGGCATTGCCGGCCGAAGACGTGCAGTTCTATTACCAGATGGGCCTGATCGGGCGCCGGGACTTGCCGCTGGCGCCGGACCCGCGCGGCGGTTTCGAAATGGTCCTGCTGCGAATGCTCGCGTTCCGGCCGGCAGACACCGAGGACGCGCCGAGGCAACCGCTAAAGACAGTGGGAATCAGCCAGGCCACAGTTGATTCCGCAAACTCAGTGGCTGCCGCGCGAGTGGTTGCGCCGGTAGTCGCTACGGCCGTTACACCGGCTCCGGTTGCGCCCGTGGTGGCGCCGGCCCCTGTCCCGGTAGCTGCGCCGGAACCGGTCGCGACCGTACCTGTGCCCGTGGTCGCGCCTGAGCCCGAGCCTGTTGTCGAACCCGTAGCGGTCGAAGAAGTCGTCGACCTGCCGTGGAACGACCCGATAGAACCCGAAGTTGTCCAGCAGCCCGCCATCGAGCCGGTCCTGGAAACAGCCGGCGAACAGCCCGAATTGCCACCGATGCCCATGCCGACGCCGGACAGCGTGGTGCCGAACGCGCCGGAATGGGCCGCTGCGCCGATCCCGGAACCGTCCGTGGCCCAAGTCGATGCCGCCACACCAGGCATGGATCAGGACGACGAGCCGCCGCTGGACGAGGACTACATCGAGCCGGACATGGATTCGGCCTATAGCTATCTCGACGAACTGGCCAGCGAGCACACCGCCGAACCTGCGCCGGAACCCGAACCTGAACCGGCCGCGATGCCGGCCACCGGTCTGGCCCTGCAATGGCTGGAGTTGTTTCCGAAGCTGCCGGTGTCCGGCATGACCGGTAGCATCGCCGCCAACTGCACGCTGATCGCCGTTGATGGCGACAACTGGCTGTTACACCTGGACCCGGCCCACAGCGCCTTGTTCAACGCGACGCAACAACGTCGCCTCAACGATGCGCTGAACCAGTTTCACGGGCGCACGCTGACCCTGAGCATGGAGCTGATCAAGCCAGAGCAGGAAACCCCGGCCCAGGCCGCATCCCGCCGTCGTGCCAACCGTCAGCGCGAGGCCGAGGAATCGATCCACGGCGATCCGTTCATCCAGCAAATGATGCAGCAGTTCGGGGCGGTGGTCCGTCACGATACTATTGAACCTGTCGAGGCCCTGGTCAGTCAGGACTAATAACTGAAGGCGCCTGGCTGCACTCGCCGGGCGCTGTTTTTATCCAAGTACTTTTGAGGTGATTCCCATGATGAAAGGTGGCATGGCCGGCCTGATGAAGCAGGCGCAGCAGATGCAGGAAAAAATGGCCAAGATGCAGGAAGAACTGGCCAACGCCGAAGTCACCGGTAAAGCCGGCGGCGATATGGTCACCGTGGTGATGACCGGTCGTCATGACGTCAAGCGCGTGACCATCGACCCAAGCCTGGTCGAAGGCCTGAGCGAAGATGACAAGGAAATGCTGGAGGCGGTATTCGCCGCAGCCGTTAACGACGCCGTGCGCAAGATCGAAGCCAACAGCCAGGACAAAATGTCCGGCGTGACCGCTGGCATGCAATTGCCACCGGGTATGAAACTGCCATTCTGATTCGCCAACGCGCGTCGGATGGGTCACAAAAAAATGCCAGGCATCGCGCCTGGCATTTTTGTTTCTGTCTGTTGGAAGTGTGATGCCTGTGAGGCAGCCTTCGCGGGCAAGCCCGCTCCCACAGGGATCACCTGAATCCTGTGGGAGCGTGGCTTGCCCGCGATGAAGTCACCTCGGTACAACTGACGAAACTTCGAACCCGGCAGCGCCACAAAGGTCTGCTCCCTATACCGCCGAAATTCATCGATCAAGGAGACGCTCACATGCCACAAGCATTGACCCTCAACCAGCGTATCGTCCTGGTGTCTCGCCCGGTGGGCGCGCCGACACCGGAGAATTTCCGCCTGGAGCGGGTAGCGCTGCCAGACCTGGCCGACGATCAGATACTGCTCAAGACGCTTTATCTGTCGCTGGATCCCTACATGCGCGGTCGTATGAGTGACGCGCCGTCCTACGCTGCACCGGTAGAAATCGACGAGGTGATGACCGGTGGGGCTGTCAGTCGTGTCGAACGTTCGCTGCATCCGAAATTCCATGAGGGTGATCTGGTGGTCGGCGTTACGGGATGGCAAAGCCACAGCATCAGTGACGGGCGCAACATCATTCCGATCCCGTCCGGGCTACAAAGTCCGTCGATGGCCCTGGGTGTACTGGGCATGCCCGGCATGACCGCCTACATGGGGTTGATGGACATCGGGCAGCCCAAGGAAGGCGAAACCCTGGTGGTAGCGGCTGCGTCCGGCGCGGTGGGTTCGGTGGTCGGCCAAGTGGCGAAGATCAAGGGCTTGCGAGTGGTCGGTGTGGCCGGTGGCGCGGAAAAATGCCGCTATGTGGTTGAGGAGCTGGGCTTCGATGCCTGCATCGACCACAAGCGCCCGGACTTCGCCGAGGAGTTGGCGTTGGCCTGCTTCAAAGGCGTCGATATCTACTTTGAAAACGTCGGTGGCAAGGTGTTCGATGCGGTGCTGCCGCTGCTCAACCCCAAGGCGCGGATTCCTCTTTGCGGTCTGATTGCGTCCTACAACGCCCATGAAGCGCCGAGCGGGCCAGATCGTTTGCCACAATTGCAGCGCACGCTGCTGACCAAGCGGGTGCGGATTCAGGGCTTCATTGTGTTCGACGACTACGGCGACCGTCAGCCAGAATTCATCAGTGCCATGGCGCCGTGGGTGCGTGACGGCAAGGTGAAATTCCGTGAGGACGTGGTCGACGGCCTGGAGAACGCGCCTCAGGCCTTCATCGGTCTGCTGGAGGGGCGCAACTTTGGCAAACTGGTAGTGCGGGTTGCGCGGACTGAATAATTGACGGTGCTATTTGACGCTAAACAGAGGCGCGGGTATAAACCGCGTCTCGTTGTTATGTCGGACTTTTCTCCATGAGCTTCAGCCCTTTGATTCGCCAACTGATCGATGCCCTGCGAATTTTACCGGGTGTGGGTCAGAAAACTGCCCAGCGCATGGCGTTGCAACTGCTTGAGCGTGATCGCAGCGGCGGTTCGCGATTGGCCCAGGCGCTGAGCCAGGCCATGGAAGGGGTGGGCCACTGCCGCTTGTGCCGCACGCTGACCGAAGACGATCTGTGCCCGCAATGCGCTGACCCGCGCCGAGACGACACTTTGCTGTGTGTGGTGGAAGGTCCGATGGATGTTTACGCGGTGGAGCAGACCGGTTTCCGCGGTCGCTACTTCGTGCTCAAAGGCCATCTGTCGCCCCTCGACGGGTTGGGGCCGGACGCCATCGGTATTCCCCAATTGATGGCGCGGATCGAAGAGGCGGGCACGTTCACCGAAGTCATCCTCGCCACTAACCCGACGGTGGAAGGCGAGGCCACGGCGCATTACATCGCCCAGTTGCTCAGCAACAAAGGCTTGATCGCATCACGCATCGCTCATGGCGTGCCGTTGGGCGGTGAGCTGGAACTGGTGGACGGCGGGACATTGGCGCATTCGTTTGCCGGGCGTAAGCCGATTGCCTTGTAGTGTCTGAACAGGCCTCTTCGCGGGCAAGCCTCGGTCAATCTGATTCACACAACTCTATTGAAAACCAAGCAAGCGCTCGGTTAACTTCACTGAACCTTCAGTGGAGCTCGCCGATGCCTGCCTTTCAGGAATACTTCGACCCCAGCCACCAATTGGTCCGCGATAGTGTCAGACGTTTCGTCGAGCGCGAGATTCTTCCGGGCATCGATCAGTGGGAAGAAGCCGAAAGCTTCCCCCGTGAGCTCTACCTCAAGGCCGGCGCGGCGGGGATTCTGGGCATTGGTTATCCCGAAGCCTTGGGCGGCAGTCACGAAGGCGATGTGTTCGCCAAGATCGCCGCCAGTGAAGAGCTGATGCGCTGTGGTTCCGGTGGTCTGGTCGCGGGGCTGGGCTCGCTGGACATTGGTTTGCCGCCGATCCTCAAATGGGCCAGGCCCGAAGTCCGCGATCGCGTTGTGCCTCAGGTGCTGGCAGGCGAGAAGATCAGTGCCCTGGCCGTCACCGAGCCCAGCGGCGGCTCCGACGTCGCCAACCTGCAAACCCGCGCCGTACGTGACGGCGACTCTTACCGGGTCAGCGGCAGCAAAACCTTCATCACCAGCGGCGTTCGTGCGGATTTCTACACCGTCGCGGTGCGCACCGGCGAGCCGGGTTTTGGCGGCATCAGTTTGTTGCTGATCGAGAAGGGCACGCCCGGGTTCACCGTCGGTCGTCAGTTGAAGAAAATGGGCTGGTGGGCGTCGGACACCGCCGAGCTGTTTTTCGATGATTGCCGGGTGCCGGTGAACCATTTGATCGGGGCCGAGAACATGGGCTTCGCCTGCATCATGGGCAACTTCCAGAGCGAGCGTCTGGCCTTGGCGCTGATGGCCAACATGACCGCGCAGTTGGCGCTGGAGGAGAGCCTGAATTGGGCTCGTCAGCGTGAAGCCTTTGGCAAACCCATCGGCAAATTCCAGGTGCTCAAGCACCGTCTCGCGGAAATGGCCACGGCGCTGGAGGTGTCACGGGAGTTCACCTACCGCCAGGCGGCGAAAATGGCCGCGGGGCAGAGTGTGATCAAGGAGATTTCCATGGCCAAGAATTTTGCTACCGACACGGCGGACCGCATTACCAGCGATGCGGTGCAGATTCTGGGTGGTTTGGGTTACATGCGCGAGAGTCTGGTGGAACGGCTGTATCGGGATAACCGGATTCTGTCGATCGGTGGGGGGACGCGGGAAGTGATGAACGAGATCATCAGTAAGCAAATGGGGCTTTGAGTTTTTGCGGTGTTGCGGCTGACGCCATCGCGGGCAAGCCCGCTCCCATGGGATTGTCGTTAAATGCAAATTTTGCATACGACAAAAATCACTGTGGGAGCGGGCTTGCCCGCGATGGCGTCAGTACAGACGCGGCTTATTTATCCGTAAGGGCAAACTGCGTCAGGCAGAAAGTAGGAATCCCCATATCCTCCAACCGCTGCGAACCACCCAGCTCCGGCAAATCAATAATCGCCGCCGCTTCATGCACCCGCGCGCCCATGCGCCGAATCAGGTTCCCCGCCGCGATCAGCGTGCCGCCAGTGGCGATCAGGTCATCGAACATCACCACCGCATCACCCTCACACAGGCTGTCGGCATGGACTTCGAGAAAGGCTTCGCCGTACTCGGTCTGATAACCCTCGGCCAGCACGTCGGCCGGTAATTTGCCCTGTTTGCGGAACAGCACCAGCGGTTTGTTCAACTGATAGGCCAGGATTGAACCGATCAGGAAGCCACGGGCATCCATGGCGCCGATGTGGGTGAAGTCGGCTTCGACGTAACGATGGGCAAAGCTGTCCATCACCAGGCGCAGGGCAGTAGGAGATTGGAACAACGGGGTGATATCGCGAAAGATCACGCCCGGCTTGGGGAAGTCGATCACGGGGCGGATCAAGGATTTGATGTCGAAGGAGTCGAAGACCATCGTCGAAGTGTCCTGGCGGGCTGCAAACGTCGCAGTATAACGGCGGCTGAACCGTTTCGCTCAGCCGCAATCGTTGCTATCAGCCTTCGAGCGAACCGCCGGCCAGGGCGCAGAGCTGGATCGGATCAAGGATGTGGATTTCCTTGCCCTCGGCGGCAATCAGTTCGTTTTGCTGGAAGCGGGTGAACACCCGGGACACGGTTTCCACTGCCAGGCCCAGGTAATTGCCGATTTCGTTGCGCGACATGCTCAACCGGAACTGGTTGGCCGAGAAGCCCCGGGCGCGGAAACGTGCCGACAGGTTGACCAGGAAAGTGGCGATGCGCTCGTCGGCGGTTTTCTTCGACAGCAGCAACATCATTTGCTGATCGTCGCGAATCTCGCGGCTCATCACCCGCATCAACTGACGACGCAGTTGTGGCAGTTGCAGGGCCAGTTCGTCGAGGCGATCGAAAGGAATTTCGCACACCGAGGTGGTTTCCAGGGCTTGCGCCGAGACCGGGTGCTTTTCAGTGTCCATGCCCGACAGGCCGACCAGTTCACTCGGCAAATGGAAGCCAGTGAGCTGCTCTTCACCAGCATCGCTCAGGCTGAAAGTCTTCAGGGCGCCGGAGCGTACTGCATAAACGGAATCGAACGTGTCGCCCTGGCGAAACAGGAACTCGCCTTTTTTCAGCGGGCGACCACGTTTGACGATATCGTCCAGCGCATCCATGTCTTCCAGATTCAGAGAAAGTGGCAGGCAGAGAGGGGCCAGGCTGCAATCCTTGCAATGGGCCTGGCTATGAGCGCGCAACTTTACTGGCTCGGACATTTCTTCAATCCTTGTGGGAAAACACACATAAGACGTAAGGGTAACCCACCGGAGGACATTCAGGCACGCGGCGATTTTGTCGCAGGGTCGTAAAATCAGCGTTTCGCAGGCTGGCCATGAGCTGATGGCTAGATAACCCGTGAAAACCGCTGGCGATTTTGTTGTTCCAGGTGCGCGTCGAACACCATGCACACCGAACGCACCAGCAATCGTCCGGCAGGCAGTACGGTAATCCGTTCGTTATCCAGTTCGATCAGTCCGTCGTCGGCCATTCCCTGCAACTGTGGCCAGAGTTCGCCGAAGTAACCCTGAAAGTCGATGTTGAAGGCTTGTTCGATCTGGGCGAATTCCAGGTTGAAATGGCAGATCAGTTGCTGGATGACCGCACGTCGCAGGTGGTCATCGGTGTTGCACAGCAGACCACGACTGGTGGCCAGCTGTGCGCTGGCCAACGCATTCTGGTACTGATTCAGGTCGCTGCTGTTCTGGCAGTACAAATCGCCGATCTGGCTGATGGCCGATACCCCCAGGCCGATCAAATCGCAATGACCGTGGGTGGTATAGCCCTGGAAGTTACGTTGCAGGGTCGATTCTTCCTGAGCAATCGCCAATTCATCATCGGGCAGGGCGAAATGGTCCATGCCGATGTAGCGGTAACCGGCGGCCGTCAGTTGTTCGATGGTGCGCTGGAGCATTTCCAGCTTCTGTGCCGGTGCCGGTAGATCCTGGTCGTTGATCCGCCGTTGCGGCATGAAGCGCTCCGGCAGATGGGCGTAGTTGAACACCGAGAGTCGGTCCGGTTGCAGGCTGATGACTTCGTCGATGGTGCGGGCGAAGTTCTCGGGCGTCTGCTTCGGCAGGCCGTAGATCAGATCGATGTTGATCGAGCGAAATTGCAGGGTTCGGGCGGCGTCGATCACCGCTCGGGTTTCTTCCAGGCTTTGCAGACGATTGACCGCCCGTTGCACCGCCGGGTCGAGGTCTTGCAGGCCGATGCTGACCCGGTTGAAGCCCAGTTCCCGGAGCAGACCCATGGTCGACCAGTCGGCCTCGCGAGGGTCGATCTCGATGCCGTAGTCGCCGGAATCGTCGTCCAGCAAATTGAAATGCTTGCGCAGTTGAGCCATCAACTGGCGCAGTTCGTCGTGGCTGAGAAAGGTCGGCGTGCCGCCGCCGAAATGCAGTTGCTCGACTTTCTGCGAGGGGTCGAGGTGGCAGGCAATCAACTGGATTTCCTGTTCCAGGCGCTGCAAATAGGGCAGGGCGCGGCCGCGGTCCTTGGTGATGACTTTGTTGCAGGCGCAGTAGTAGCAAATGTTCGCGCAGAACGGCACGTGCACATACAGCGACAGCGGCCGCAGGGCCTTGCGGCTGTCGCGAAGGGCATGAAACAGGTCGAAGGTGCCGACCTGGCTGTCGAATTGCACGGCGGTCGGGTACGAGGTGTAGCGCGGTCCCGCCAGGTCATAACGGCGGATCAGATCTGTGTCCCAACGAATGGCGTCGAGCATGCGGGCATTCCCCCGGATAGGCTGGCAGTGTGGGCGAGTCTAGGGGGAAGTGCGGTGGGGCATCTTGATTTGCATCAAGGGTCATTCGGTCGGGAGTTGTGTTGCAGGTAGGCCGCCTTCGCGAGCAAGCCCGCCCACATTGGATTTGTGTACGCCGCAACCCCCCTGTGGGAGCGGGCTTGCTCGCGCACCGCCGATCTAATGCCCCATGAGCCAATGCTGATGCGGCCCCGGCAAGGTCCAGATGCCGAACACTATCACCAGCAAACCGCCGGTCATACGCACGCTGCGTTTGCGCAACAGCGCCGTGACGCGCTCGGCCGCCAGCCCTGTGGCGAGCAGCACCGGCCAGGTGCCCAGCCCGAATGCCAGCATCAGCAACGCACTGTCCAGGGCATTGCCCTGGCTCGCCGACCACAGCAATGTGCTGTAAACCAGCCCACACGGCAGCCAGCCCCACAGTGCGCCCAGCAGCAGGGCACGGGGCAGGTTCGACACCGGCAACAGTTTGTTGGCCACCGGCTGGATATGCCGCCACAGGCCGCGACCGAGGCTTTCGATGCGGGTCAGGCCGCTCCACCAGCCGGCCAGGTACAGGCCCATGGCGATCAACAGCAATCCGGCGAGGATGCGCATGAACATTGCCGCCGGACTATTGGCCACGGCCCAGCCGGCCAGGCCGATCAGCAGGCCGGCAGCGGCGTAGCTGAGAATTCGCCCCAGGTTGTAAGCCAGCAACAATCGAAAGCGTCGGCTGCGTTGTTCCTTGGGGATCGCCAGGGTCAGCGCGCCCATCAATCCGCCGCACATGCCCAGGCAATGCCCGCCACCGAGCAGGCCGAGGATCAGCGCAGACACCAGCAGTGGCGCCAACTCAAGCATGGGGCGGCGCCTTGTCGTCCGGTTTGGCCGGCTGGCCGCTGGCCTCGTCGACCGCTGCCTTGTGGTTCGGGTCCTGATCGTCGAACAGGATGCTGTGGGCCGGGCCGTCGAGGTCGTCGTACTGACCGCTGTCGACCGCCCAGAAGAAGATATAGATAGCGATGGCCACGATCAGCAGCGCGGCCGGGATCATCACGTAGAGAGCTGGCATCTGGACTCCATGCCCGCGCGGCTCAGGCCGGCAGCGGGCGGGTTTCTGGCGTGGTGCGAGCAGCCGGCGCGCTCGGCAGGCGAGTCAGGCGCAGGGCATTCAGCACCACGGTCAACGAACTGATCGACATGCCGACCGCGGCCCATACCGGAGTGATCCAGCCGAGGGCAGCGAACGGCAGCATGAGGCCATTGTACAGCGCTGCCCACAGCAAGTTCTCGATGATGACCCGACGGGTGCGCCGGGCCAGACTGAAGGCTTGCACCAGCGCATCGAGGCGGTTCGACAGCAACACCGCGTCGGCACTGGTTTTCGCCAGATCGGTGGCCGAACCCATCGCCACGCTGATGTCGGCGGCGGCCAGCACCGGCACATCGTTGACCCCGTCACCGAGCATCAACACCTTGCGGCCTTCCCTGTGCAGCTGTTGCAGGACCTGCAATTTATCGTCCGGACGCAAACCGCCACGGGCCTCGTCGATGCCCAATTCGGCAGCGACGCTGGCAACCATCGGTGAGCTGTCGCCGGACAGCAGCAACGTGCGCCAGCCGCGAGCTTTGCATGCTGCAAGCAGGGCGGGCGCGTCGGCGCGCAAACGGTCGTCGAGCACGAACCACGTCAGCGGCCCTTGGCTGTCGCCGAGCAGCAGCCATTGGCCGGGCTCATCGGGCATTATCGGCACTTGAGCGCCGCTGAGTTCGCAGACAAACCCCGGTTGGCCAATGCGCAGGCGTTGTGCGCCGACCAACCCCTCAAGACCCAGGCCCGGTGTACTGTGAACTTCCTCGGCGGCCAGCGGCGCGCGACCAAAAGCCCGGGCAATCGGGTGTTCGGAGCGGTTTTCCAATGCGGCGGCGAGGCTCAGGCATTGATCGCTGGTCAGGGTCCCAAGCGGCCGGATCGAACGCAAGGCCAGGCGACCTTCGGTGAGGGTGCCGGTCTTGTCGAAAATCACCGTGTCGATCTGGTTCAGGCCTTCCAGCACATGGCCGCGCGTCAACAAAAGACCGAGCTTATGCAGCGTGCCGGTGGCGGCGGTGAGGGCGGTTGGCGTGGCCAGCGACAAGGCACACGGGCATGTGGCAACCAGCATCGCCAGGACAATCCAGAACGCTCGCGAAGAATCCAGCTCCCACCAGAGCAGGCCGATGGCGGCCACTGCGATAAGCGTCAGCAGTAAAAACCACTGCGCGGCGCGGTCGGCGATTTCCGCCAGTCGCGGCTTTTCGGCCTGGGCGCGATCCAGCAGGCGGACGATGGCTGACAGGCGTGTGTCCTGGCCCAACGCCAGGATTTCCACGGTCAGCGCGCCTTCGACGTTCAAGGTGCCGGCGGTGACGGCGTCGCCCGGGGTTCGTGGTTGGGGCAGGTATTCGCCGGTAAGCACGGATTCATCGATGCTCGACTGGCCGTCGAGGATCTTGCCGTCGGCCGGCAGGATCGCGCCGGGGTGCACCAGCACCTGATCGCCCACGCGCAGTTCGCTGAGCAGGATCCGCTCGCTCTGGCCGTCAGCACTCAGCCGCAGGCAGGAGGCGGGCAGCAGATTGACCAGCTGTGCGGTCGCGGCGGCGGTGCGTTCCCGGGCACGACGTTCCAGATAACGCCCGGCCAGCAGGAACAGTGCAAACATTCCCACCGCATCGAAATACAGCTCGCCGACCCCGGTGATCGAGGTCCAGATCCCGGCGAGATAGGCACTGCCAATCGCCAGCGACACCGAGACGTCCATGGTCAGGTGACGGGTGCGCAGATCGCGCATCGCGCCCTTGAAGAACGGCGCGCAGCTGTAAAACACGATCGGGGTGGTCAGAAACAGCGCGACCCAGCGCAGGATGGTGTGCAGCTCGGGGCTGAGGTCGATGTTGAATTCCGGCCAGGTGGCCATCGTTGCCATCATCGCCTGGAACCACAGCAGCCCGGCGACCCCGAGTTGACGCAGGGCCAGGCGGTTTTCGCTGGCCAGTTGTTCACTGGCGCGGTCGGCCTGATAAGGGTGGGCGGCGTAACCGATGTGGCGCAATTCGCTGAGCACTTGGCTCAAGGGCAATTGCGCGTCGGCCCAGCGCACATGCAGGCGATGGTTGGACAGGTTCAGGCGTGCTTCGGCCACCGCCGGCAAGGCGCGCAGGTGTTTCTCGATCAACCAGCCGCAGGCGGCGCAACTGATGCCTTCCATCAGCAGGGTGGTTTCGGCGAGTTCGCCTTCGTGGCGGACAAAGGGTTGCTGCACATCGGCGCGATCATACAGCGCCAACTCGTCCACCAGTTGCACTGGCAAGGCTTCGGGGTTGGCCGAGGCTTCGCTGCGATGCTGGTAATAACTTTCCAGCCCACCGGCCACGATGGCTTCTGCAACCGCCTGGCAACCCGGGCAGCAGAACTCGCGGGTATCCCCGAGGACGGCGGCGGTAAAGCGGCTACCGGCCGGGACGGGCAGGGCGCAGTGGTAGCAGGGGGTTGGAGTGGTCATGAGGCGTAGTCCGATGATCGTTCCCACGCTCTGCGTGGGAATGCCTCCCCGGACGCTCCGCGTCCGCTTCGGCTGGGACGCGGAGCGTCCCTGGCTGCGTTCCCACGCAGAGCGTGGGAACGATCAGGGTAAGGCTTACTTCTTCAGGTCTTCCGCGCCCTGCAGGGGCTCATCACCGAGCAACAGATCCTTGGCATGGCTGACCTGTTCTTCTTCGAACATGCGCCAGATTTTGTCATCCTGAACACCCAGCAACTCAACGAAACGGCGACCTTCAATCTTGTCGCTCAACTGGCCGATATAGCGGCCCTGTTCAGTTTCGCTGCGGGCCAGGGTGATCTTGCGATCCTTCTCCGGCTGGGTCGGCGAAATCAGGTTCAGTTCAAGGGTTTTCGGCTGGCTGTTGCCGCTCAGGCGCAGGTCAACTTCGCCGGTCACGTCATCCAGGTGCACGCTGGCACGCAGTTGCAGGGTCTGGGCCAGCAGTTCGCGATCCAGAGAACGGTTGATGCCCTTGCCGGCCTCGTAATAGTTGTCGTTGACCAGGTTGTCCGGGTTGTTCACCGCGATGGTCACCATCGACAGGGTCAAGGTCACCGAGCAGGCCAGGATGGCGATGATGATCCACGGCCAAAGGTGCTTGTACCAGGGACTTGCGGCAGTTGCTGCGGGCATGATCACTTCTCTCAACGAATTTGTGGGCCGATGAATCGGCTCTTGGCTTCAACGTGGACGTTGGCGTCATCGGCATCCTTGAGGATGAATGTCACCTCGTTGGTGCTCGACGGCAGTTGTTCCGGTGCGCTGGACAGTTCGACCGGCTGACTGAAAATCTCCCCGGCGGCGACCTTGATCTCGCGCTTGCCTTGTAGCTTGAGGTCCGGCAGGCCAGTGGCTTCCAGCACATACGTGTGGTCGTGCTGGTCCTTGTTCATGATCTTCAGGCTGTAGACGTTTTCGATCCGGCCTTCGGCGTTCTCGCGGTACAACACGCGGTCTTTACTGACATCGAAGCCGACCAGCGAGCGCATGAAGAATGCAGTCACCAGCAACGCGATCATCGCCAATAGCACCGTGGCATAGCCGATCAGGCGTGGACGCAGTTTATGGGTTTTTTGCCCCGACAGGTTGTGCTCGGTGGTGTAGCTGATCAGGCCGCGTGGGTAATCCATCTTGTCCATGATGCTGTCGCAGGCGTCGATGCACGCCGCGCAGCCGATGCATTCGACTTGCAGGCCGTCGCGGATGTCGATACCGGTGGGGCAGACCTGGACGCACATGGTGCAGTCGATGCAATCACCCAGGCCCTGAGCCTTGTAGTCGATGCCTTTCTTGCGCGGGCCACGGCTTTCGCCACGGCGCGGGTCGTAGGAAACGATCAGCGTGTCCTTGTCGAACATCACGCTCTGGAAGCGTGCGTACGGGCACATGTAAATGCACACCTGCTCACGCAACCAGCCAGCGTTGCCGTAAGTGGCGAGGGTGAAGAAACCGACCCAGAAATACGACCAGCCATCGGCTTGGCCGGTGAAGAAATCGAGCACCAGTTCGCGAATCGGTGAGAAGTAGCCGACGAAAGTCATGCCGGTCACGAAACCAATCAGCAGCCACATTGTGTGCTTGCTGAATTTACGCACGAACTTGGTGGCGCTCATCGGCGCCTTGTCGAGCTTGATGCGCTGGTTGCGGTCACCTTCGGTGACTTTTTCGCACCACATGAAGATCCAGGTCCAGACGCTCTGCGGGCAGGTGTAGCCGCACCAGACCCGACCGGCATACACGGTGATGAAGAACAGGCCGAAGGCGCTGATGATCAGAATGCCTGAGAGCAGGATGAAATCCTGAGGCCAGAAGGTCGCGCCAAAAATGAAGAACTTACGCTCCGGCAGGTTCCACCAGACAGCCTGATGACCGCCCCAGTTCAGCCACACCGTGCCGAAATACAGCAGAAACAGCCCGGCACCGCCAATCATCCGCAGATTGCGGAACAGGCCGGTGAAGGCGCGGGTGTAGATTTTTTCTCGAGAGGCGTAGAGGTCGACGCTGTTGTTCGCGTTCTTGGCAGGCGGAGTAACGTCGTGTACCGGAATCTGATTGCTCATCATTGCATCCCACGGCAGTGGAAAAATGCCCCGGTCAGTACGTGCCGACCGCGGTCAAAAAGAGGTGTTGCAGTGGCGCAATGATACGCCTGTAGCTCTAGCTCAAGGGTGCGACCTTTGGTCGCGTTGGGGGGAATCAATTGATGGTGTAATGACTTGAATCAATTGACTTGTGAAGTATGGACGTTTTTGCAGGAGCGGCGAACTCATTCGTCCCATGGATTGATCAGTGCGACACCGCTGGATTGAAAATCGCTGATGTTTCGGGTGACTACCGTAAGGCCATGAATCAGTGCAGTCGCTGCGATCAGGGCGTCGCTTTCATTGGCAACATGCAAGCTGGCACAACGCAGTGCTACGGCGGCATCGACCGGCAAGATTCTGGCATCGAAAGCCGGCATGACATGGCGCTTCAGCCAGGTGCGCAATACCTTCCCCTGAGCGGGATCACGACGCTCCATTCGAAGCACCCCGCCTCCAGTTCCTTCAAAGTAACGGCCGAAATAAACAGGCGTGGCGCGATGATATTTTTTGCCTGGCAGTGATGCATCTGGCTATCTCCGATAGCGCACTAATGAGATCGCAGGAAACATGAACTATTGATATTGAAGCGATAGACATTTGTGTTAATTTTTAAGTTGTCATAACTTGCTCGGACAGGGCGGCGTGTCTTGTATCTAACTTCAATAGAGATGGATTTCTATGTTTCTTGATAAAAAAGTCAATGCGCTGTTGGGCGTTTTGTTATGTGTTGCTACGTTTGGTGTACATGCGACAGACAATTATTTGCCCCGGTATTTAGTGTTTGCCTCGGATCCTCAGTACCCGTGGACTGAAAGTTCCGACCATGGGTGGGATGAAACAACCTCGGACAAAGAGCAGCGTTCAAAGTGGTTGATTGAGACCCAATACTCCGATGTCGCCAGCTTCAGGCGTAATCACTCTGTTGACCCGGCGCACATTCCGGTCATGGTTAACGGCGACATGACCGCTTTCGGTCACGGCTACCAGCGCGACATGACCCGCTCGATACTGGAAAAGCAACTGGGGGGTATTTATGACTATGGGCTGGGGAATCATGACTATGAAAACAACGTCGATGATTGTTTTCTGAATAACTGTGCGGCCGGCAGTATTGTTGATTTCAAGGATCGTTACTTGGGTAAGTTGACGACGCTGGATGTGCGGATGTCGGATGAAGGTGCTGTTAAAAAAGGTGTTTTTGGTAGTCTTGCTTATTCCAGGGACTTTGGCGATGTACACATTGTTCAATTGCATAATGAGCCCACCTATACCACTGCGTTTACCGCCTGGAATTGGGGAGTGCCCACGGGTTACCAGGTTTCCGAGTCTCTGGATTGGCTGGAGGAAGATTTAAAGCGCGCACGTGAGAGTGCAAAGATCATTCTTCTGAATATGCACAAGCCGGATAGCTGGAAAGGCAGTGCCGAACAGATTGCCCGGTTCAAGGCGATCATCGAGCGATACAAGGTGACGGCGGTGTTTGCCGGGCATTTGCATACCGAGCCCGGGAGCTATTACGGATGGAGCAAACGGGATTACTTCGGGGATGTGCCGGTATTCTTGAGCGGTGGGGCGTCGAACCAGTCCTACCTGATCGCCGATGTGTCCACGGATCGCAAAACGTTGAAGGTGTTTCAGGTCAACCAGAATAACTGGCCAAGCCGCAAAGAGATCCAGACGGTTGAGGTTCGATAATCTGCGATTATCCAGTTGAAACGAAAACGGCCCCGTCATCTGACGGGGCCGTTTTTTGTTACATCAAGCGTTTGCCTTACTGGGCGTCCGCCACGGGCGCTTTCTCACCGTGAGACAGGCTGTAGACGTAAGCGGCCAGCAGGTGAACCTTGTCGTTGCCTTGCAGCTGTTCTTGCGCAGGCATCTGGCCCTGACGACCGTAACGGATGGTCTGCTGCAGTTGAGCGAAGCTCGAACCGTAGATGAACCCGGCCGGGTGGGTCAGGTCAGGGGCGCCCATCGCTGGCGTACCTTTGCCTGCCGGACCGTGGCACGCCACGCAGTTGGCAGCGAAGAGCTTTTGACCGGCAACCGGGTCAGCCTTGGCGCCTTCTGGTAGCTTGCGGCCATCCAGGTTGGTCAGCACGAACGCGGCAACGTCCGCAACGCCTTGCTCGCCGATCACTTCAGCCCAAGCCGGCATCACGGCGTGACGACCGCCCATGATGGTGGTCTTGATGGTTGCCGCTTCACCGCCCCAGCGCCAGTCGGCGTCGGTCAGGTTAGGGAAGCCATAGGCGCCTTTGGCGTCGGAACCGTGGCAGACCGAGCAGTTGGAGGCGAACAGGCGGCCACCCATCTTCAGGGCTTGCGGGTCTTTGGCGACTTCTTCGATCGGCATGGAAGCGAACTTGGCGAAGATCGGGCCGAACTTGGCGTCCGACCTGAGCATTTCCTTCTCCCATTCGTGAACGCCGGTCCAGCCGGTCTGGCCGTTGGCGAATGCGGTCTGCTTCTCGTTGTCGAGGTAGTTGTAACCCGGCAACAGGCCTTTCCAGTTACCCAGGCCCGGGTACAGCACCAAGTAGCCGAGGGCGAAGATGATGGTGCCCACGAACAGCATGAACCACCATTTCGGCAGCGGGTTGTCATACTCCTCGATCCCGTCGAAGGAGTGGCCGACCGTTTCATCGGTGGATTCGCTGCGCTGGCCCTTGCGGGTGGACAGCAGCAGCCAGGTCAGGGCGAAGATGGTGCCGAGACTGAGGACTGTGACGTACAGACTCCAGAACGTAGTCATTCTTTGTTACTCCTAGAAGCTTGCTCGACGTGCTTGATGGCTTCGGGATCATCCGCGAAAGGCAGCAAGGTCGCGTCTTCAAACTCCGACTTGCGCTTGGGGCTGAACACCCATAGCGCCAGACCGATGAAGGCCACCATCACAACAACGGTGCCCAGGCCACGAATCATCCCGATATCCATCTAAATCACCGTTTGCTTTTGATGATGGTGCCCAGGCCTTGCAGATAGGCCACCAGCGCGTCCATTTCGGTTTTGCCCTTCACAGCATCCTTGGCGCCGGCGATGTCTTCGTCGGTGTAAGGGACGCCGAGCGTGCGCAAGACTTCCATTTTCTTGGCGGTGTCTTTGCCGTCGAGCTTGTTTTCCACGAGGAACGGGTAAGCCGGCATTTTCGACTCAGGCACTACGTTGCGCGGGTTGTACAAGTGCGCACGCTGCCAGTCATCGGAGTAACGACCGCCGACACGGGCCAGGTCCGGACCGGTGCGCTTGGAACCCCACAGAAACGGGTGGTCCCAAACACTTTCGCCGGCGACCGAGTAGTGGCCGTAACGTTCGGTTTCAGCACGGAACGGGCGGATCATCTGCGAGTGGCAGCCGACACAACCGTTGGCGATGTACACGTCGCGGCCTTCCAGTTCAAGGGCGGTGCGCGGCTTCATGCCCTCGACCGGCTTGTTGGTAACGTCCTGGAAAAACAGCGGAACGATTTGGGTCAGGCCGCCGACGCTGACGGCGATAACCATGAAGAAGGCCAGCAGGCCAATATTCTTCTCGACTGCTTCATGCTTCATCAGTGAGCTCCAACTACAGCAATCTGTTCAGCAGCTTTGGCTTCAGCCGGGTTCGAGGCACGTACGGTACGCCATACGTTGTAGGCCATGAACAGCATGCCGCTGGCGAAGAACGCACCGCCCAGGGCGCGAACGATGAAACCAGGGTGGCTGGCTTGCAGCGCTTCGACGAACGAGTAGGTGAGGGTGCCGTCGTCGTTGATTGCACGCCACATCAGGCCCTGGGTGATGCCGTTGACCCACATCGATGCGATGTACAGCACGGTACCGATGGTCGCGAGCCAGAAGTGCGTGTTGATCAGGCCGGTGCTGTGCATCTGTGCACGGCCGAACAGTTTCGGGATCATGTGGTAGATCGCGCCAATCGAAATCATCGCTACCCAGCCAAGAGCGCCGGCGTGTACGTGGCCGATGGTCCAGTCGGTGTAGTGCGAGAGCGAGTTGACGGTCTTGATGGCCATCATCGGGCCTTCGAAGGTCGACATGCCGTAGAACGCCAGCGATACCACGAGGAAGCGCAGGATCGGGTCGGTGCGCAGCTTATGCCAGGCGCCCGACAGGGTCATCATGCCGTTGATCATGCCGCCCCAGCTTGGTGCCAGCAGGATGATCGACATCGCCATGCCCAGGGACTGAGCCCAGTCCGGCAGTGCGGTGTAGTGCAGGTGGTGCGGACCGGCCCAGATGTACAGGGTGATCAGCGCCCAGAAGTGCACGATCGACAGACGATAAGAGTAGATCGGACGCTCGGCCTGCTTCGGAACGAAGTAGTACATCATCCCCAGGAAGCCGGTGGTCAGGAAGAAGCCCACGGCGTTGTGGCCGTACCACCACTGGATCATCGCATCAGTCGCCCCCGAATAAGCCGAGTAGGACTTGAAGAAACTGACTGGCAGGGACGCGTGGTTGACGATGTGCAGCATCGCGGTCACGACGATGAAGGCACCGTAGAACCAGTTACCGACATAGATGTGCTTGGTCTTGCGCTTGACGATGGTGCCGAAGAACACCAGACCGTAGGTGACCCAGACGATGGCCAGCAGAATAGCCAGGGGCCATTCCAGTTCCGCGTATTCCTTGGTGGTGGTGAAACCCATCGGCAAGGTAACGATCGCGCCGACGATCACCGCTTGCCAACCCCAGAAGGTGAAGGCCGCGAGGCTGTCGGAAATCAGTCGCGTTTGGCAGGTTCGCTGCACGACGTAATAGGAAGTGGCAAACAGAGCACAACCACCGAAGGCGAAAATCACCAGGTTGGTGTGCAGCGGGCGCAGGCGTCCAAAGCTCGTCCATGCCAGACCGAAGTTCAACTCCGGCCAGACCAGTTGCGAGGCGATGAAGACACCGAGCCCCATGCCAAGGATCCCCCAGACCACCGTCATGATGGCGAACTGGCGGACTACCTTATAGTTATAAGCAGTCGGACTGATTGCTGTGCTCATTCTAAGGTTCCACGGTTTGGGTGTTTTATTAGGAGTAAAAATCGGCCGCAAGTATGTAGAAAGCGGGGGGTCATTGCAACGCGCCATGACGTGGGTCAATGCTTTCAAAAGCTGATTCTGCGGCCTTTCCATGCGCTGCGTAAGGACAAAATTGCCCTCGGACAAAATGTCGCAACGAATGAAAGAGGCGAGGGGTTCAGGTCAGTTGTAACGGGGTATGTTCAAACACGACGATCGGGTAACAGAGGGCAATGGGGACGATAGCCGGTGTCTACCAGCCTTTGCGGCCTGTCATCGAGCAAATTCGTCGAACACATCGGGTTGAATCGACCTGGAACCGGCGCTGGTCAGCACACATCGCAGGAAAGCTTAGACCTGAATCCGGTGAACCGAAAGGAAGACCATGGGAGGGTGCGACAATGCGTCGCAAAGGGGCAGGGAACTGCCGCATCCGGGTGAATGCGGCAGCAGAGCGGACGAGATTTATTCGCTTTTGCCTTCAGCCTGTAAACGCTCGGTGCTCAGACTTTGAGACAGGCTGTACACGTAAGCGGCCAGCAATTGCACCTTGTCGTTGCCGAGCAGTTCATTCTGCGCCGGCATATGGCCCTGGCGGCCATGACGAATCGTTTGTTCAAGCTGCGCCAGGCTTGTACCGTAGATAAATCCGGCCGGTTGCGTCAGATTCGGCGCTCCCATGGCTTCAGTGCCCTTGCCGTTTGCCCCATGACAGGCTACGCAGGTGGTGCTGAATGCTTGCTGTCCAGCGTGCAGATCGGCTGTGCTGCCTTCCGGCAAGGGCAGGCCGGCCAGTTCATGACGCACATAAGCGGCGACGTTCTTCACGCCGGCGTCGCCGAGGATTTCTCCCCAAGCCGGCATCGCGGCCATGCGACCGCCCATGATTGTCGTTTTGATCATTTCGGCATCACCGCCCCAGCGCCAGTTGCTGTCGGCCAGGTTAGGGAAGCCGAACGCGCCCTTGGCATCCGAGCCGTGGCACACCGAGCAATTGGATGCAAACAGGCGACCGCCCATTTTCAGCGCTTGCGGGTCCTTGGCCACTTCTTCCACTGGCATGGCAGCAAATTTGGCGAAGATCGGCCCGAACTTCGCGTCAGCCTTGTTCATTTCCTTTTCCCATTCGTGGACACCGGTCCAGCCGTTCTCATAACCGGGCAATATGCCTTTCCAGTTGCCAAGGCCCGGGTAAAGCACCAGATAGCCGACGGCAAATACCAAGGTTGCGGCGAACAGCATGAACCACCACTGCGGTAGCGGGTTGTCGTACTCCTCGATGCCGTCGAAGCTGTGGCCCATGGTCTGGTCGGTGCTGCCCTTGGTTTCCCCTCGGCGCGTACCGATCAGCAACCAGGTCAGGCCGATCAGGCTGCCGATGGTCAGTACGCAGATCCACGTACTCCAGAAGGTGGTCATGACCGGGTACTCCTTGTGGCAGATTCTTGTGGGGTGCTGTTTTCCGATTGCGGCTCGTCGGCGAACGGCAGCAGGCGCGCTTCGGCAAATTCCGCATTTCGCTTGCCGTTGAATACCCACAGCGTCAGGCCGACGAAGGCCACGAACACCACGACCGTGCCCAGGCCGCGGATCATTCCACTGCTCATTTCGCTTACTATTTCAAAGGGTATGGACATGGCTCACCTCTTGCTCTTGATCGCAGTGCCGAGCACTTGCAGGTAGGCGACCAGCGCGTCCATTTCGGTTTTGCCCTGTAGCGAGGCGACCGAGCCTGCGATGTCTTCGTCGGTGTACGGCACGCCGAGGGTGCGCATGGCGCGGATCTTGGTTTCGGTGTGGCTGCTATCGACCTTGTTGTCGACCAGCCACGGGTAGGCCGGCATCTTCGATTCCGGCACCACGTTGCGCGGGTTGTACAAGTGCGCGCGGTGCCAGTCTTCGGAGTAGCGACCGCCGACGCGCGCCAGATCCGGTCCGGTGCGCTTGGAGCCCCACAGGAACGGATGATCCCAGACACTTTCCCCGGCCACCGAGTAGTGGCCATAGCGCTCGGTCTCGGCGCGGAACGGGCGGATCATTTGCGAGTGGCAACCGACGCAGCCTTCACGGATGTAAATGTCGCGACCTTCCAGTTGCAGCGCGGTGTAGGGCTTCATGCCTTCCACCGGTTTATTGGTCACGTCCTGAAAGAACAGCGGGACGATCTGGGTCAGACCGCCAATGCTCACGGCGAACACCATCAGCAGCATCAGCAGGCCGACGTTTTTCTCGATTGTTTCGTGTTTCATGGCGGACTCCTCAGGCTATCTGCGCGGCAGTGGCGGCTTCGGCAGGCTGCGAGGCCCGCACTGTGCGCCAGGTGTTGTAAGCCATCAGGAACATGCCACTGAGGAAGATCGCACCGCCCACCAGTCGCACGACGAAGCCAGGATGACTGGCCACCAGGGTTTCAACGAAGGAATAGGTCAGCGTGCCGTCCTCATTGACCGCGCGCCACATCAGGCCCTGGGCGATGCCGTTGACCCACATGGACGCGATGTACAGCACGGTGCCGATGGTCGCGAGCCAGAAGTGCGCGTTGATCAGGCCGATGCTGTGCATCTGTTCGCGGCCGAAGACTTTCGGGATCATGTGGTACAGCGCGCCGATGGAAATCATCGCCACCCAGCCGAGCGCGCCGGCGTGTACGTGGCCGATGGTCCAGTCGGTGTAGTGGGAGAGGGCGTTGACCGTCTTGATCGCCATCATCGGACCTTCGAAGGTCGACATGCCGTAGAACGCCAGCGACACCACCAGGAAGCGCAGGATCGGGTCGCTGCGCAACTTATGCCAGGCGCCCGAGAGCGTCATCATGCCGTTGATCATCCCGCCCCAGCTTGGCGCCAGCAGGATCAGTGACATCACCATGCCCAGCGACTGCGCCCAGTCCGGCAGCGCGGTGTAGTGCAAGTGGTGAGGGCCGGCCCAGATGTACAGGGTGATCAGCGCCCAGAAGTGCACGATGGACAAGCGATAGGAATACACCGGACGCTCGGCCTGTTTCGGCACGAAGTAGTACATCATCCCGAGGAAACCGGCGGTGAGGAAAAAGCCTACGGCGTTGTGTCCATACCACCACTGCACCATGGCATCGGTCGCACCGGCGTACACCGAGTAGGACTTGGTGAAACTCACCGGCAGCTCAAGGTTGTTAACGATGTGCAGGATCGCCACGGTGATGATGAATCCACCGAAGAACCAGTTACCGACATAGATGTGTTTGGTCTTGCGCTGCATGATCGTGCCGAAGAACACGACGGCATAGGCCACCCAGACGATGGTGATCAGAATGTCGATCGGCCATTCCAGTTCGGCGTATTCCTTGGAACTGGTGTAGCCCAGTGGCAGGCTGATGGCCGCCAGCAGGATTACCAGTTGCCAGCCCCAGAAGCAGAACGCAGCGATTTTCGGCGCAAACAGGCGGGTCTGGCAGGTGCGTTGTACCGAGTAGAACGAACTGGCGAACAGGGCGCAGCCGCCGAAGGCGAAAATGACCGCGTTGGTGTGCAGCGGGCGCAACCGGCCGAAACTGGTCCACGGCAGATTGAAGTTGAGTTCGGGCCAGACCAACTGGGCGGCGAGAAAAACCCCGAGCCCCATGCCGACGATGCCCCACACCACCGTCATAATGGCGAATTGGCGGACCACCTTGTAGTTGTAGGCGGTACTGATAGAAGTGTTCATGGTTCCCCATCCACGGTTCAGCCGAAGTGAGGGCCCGTCTTTGCGAGTAAGCCGCAAGGCAGACGCTCCCTTCGCCTGGAGTTATAGGCAGACTAAAAGCGAGGCAAGCATGGACAAACAGCACAAGGCCAGTATTGACGGGGATCAATGGGCGCAGTGTGTGCGGGATCATGGATGGTTGTGGAATGCCGCCTCAGCGCCGGCCTCGGCAACGCTGATTCTCGCCCACGGTGCCGGTGCGCCGATGGACAGTGACTGGATGAGCGACATGGCTGCGCGCCTTGCGGCGCTTGGGGTCAACGTGCTGCGTTTCGAGTTCCCCTACATGGCGCAGCGGCGTATCGATGGCGGTAAACGTCCCCCGAACCCGGCGCCCAAATTGCAAGAATGCTGGCGTGAGGTGTATGCCGTGGTGCGACGCCATGTCGCTGGGCGCCTGGCCATTGGCGGCAAGTCCATGGGTGGGCGGATGGCGAGTTTGTTGGCTGATGAGTTGGGCGCGGATGCGCTGGTGTGTCTGGGGTATCCGTTTTATGCGGTGGGCAAACCGGAGAAGCCGCGGGTCGAGCATTTGGCCGGGTTGAAGACGCGGACGTTGATCGTGCAGGGTGAGCGGGATGCGCTGGGTAATCGGGCGGCCGTCGAGGCTTACGCGTTGGCGCCGAGTATCGAGGTGTTCTGGCTGGAAGCGGCGGACCATGATTTGAAACCGCTGAAGGCTTCGGGGTATACCCATGAGCAGCATTTGGCGGCTGCGGCGGGGAAGGTTGCGGCATTTCTTCAGTAAGATTTGCAGTGCCAGTTCGGGCCTCTTCGCGGGCAAGCCCGCTCCCACAGGGTTTCGTGTCGATCCCAAAATCCAGCCACACCACAGTTCACTGTGCGGGCTTGCCCGCGATGGCGGCCTCACAGGCAACAAAATTTCAAAGGGATAATAAAAAAACCGGACGCTTTCGCCGTCCGGTTTTTTTGCCTTCAAGCGCTATCAGCGGTTAAACCGCTCCACCAACGAATACTGGGTATTCGCCGTCTTGGTCAGTTCTTCGCTCAACAGCGCCGAGTGCTGTGCCTGTTCCGAGGTCTGGTCCGCCAGTTCCGAAATATTGCTGATGTTGCGGCTGATTTCTTCGGCCACCGCACTTTGCTCTTCGGTCGCGGCGGCGATCTGGGTGGTCATGTCGGTGATGTTGGCCACCGCTTCGCTGATGCCCACCAGCGCCTGATCCGCTTCCAAGACCCGCGCCACCCCTTCTTCGGCCTGGCGATGCCCGGCTTCCATGGTTTGTACCGCGGTGCTGGCGGTTTGCTGCAGCTTGGCGATCAGGGCGTGAATCTGCCCGGTGGATTCGCTGGTACGTTGTGCCAGTTGACGCACTTCGTCGGCCACCACCGCAAAACCACGGCCCATCTCGCCGGCACGCGCCGCTTCAATCGCAGCGTTCAAAGCCAACAGGTTGGTCTGGTCGGCGATGCCTTTGATCACATCGACCACGCCGCCGATTTCATCGCTGTCCTTGGCCAGTTGCGTGACCGTGAGGCCAGTTTCACCGACCACCACCGACAGGCGTTGAATGGCTTCGCGGGTTTCCCCGGCGATGTCGCGACCGCGACCGGTCAGGCGATTGGCTTCCTGAGTGGCGTCGGCGGTGCGCTGCACGTGGCTGGCGACTTCCTGGGTGGTGGCGGCCATCTGATTCACAGCGGTCGCCACTTGCTCGGTTTCGACGCGTTGACGTTCCAGGCCGGTGGAGCTGTTATGCGCCAGGGTGTCGGACTGTTTCGCTTGTTCGGTCAGGTGTTCGGCGGTGTCCTGCAAACGGGTCAAGCAGGTTTTCAGGCGTGCTTCCTGACTGAGGATCGACATCTCCAGGCGTGCCTGGGCGCCACGGCTGTCGGTGTACATCTGCGCGATCAGCGGGTCGGACGTGGTCTGTTCGGCCAGGCGCAGCAAACGCTTGATACCGCGCTGTTGCCAGCCCAAGCCCATCAAGCCCAATGGCACCGAAAGGCCGGCGGCGAGGGCGAAGCCCCACTGGGACGTCAGGGTGGCGCCGATCATGAAGCTCAACTGGCTGACCAGAATGAACGGCAGCCAGTCCTGAAGCACCGGCAGCCATTTGTCTGTAGAGGGAACCGCAGACTTGCCCTGGTTGATGCGTTGGTAGAGCGCTTCGGCGCGGCGGATCTGTTCGGCGGTGGGTTTGACCCGCACCGACTCGTAACCGATCACCTGATTGCCGTCGAACACCGGTGTGACATAGGCGTTAACCCAGTAGTGGTCACCGGTCTTGCAGCGATTCTTGACAATGCCCATCCATGGCAAGCCTTGTTTCAGTGTGCCCCACATGTGCGCGAACACCGCAGCCGGGACGTCGGGATGACGGACCAGGTTATGCGGTGCACGGATCAGTTCCTCACGAGAAAACCCGCTGATTTCGACGAAAGCGTCGTTGCAGTAAGTAATCACGCCCTTGGCATCGGTGGTGGAAATCAACCGTTGCTGAGCCGGGAAGGTCCGTTCGCGTTGTGTAATGGGCTGGTTGTTACGCATGACTTTTTCAATCCGCAAGGCTTTGAGAGGTTGTCGGCAATGTCAGGCATTTATTGAAATGTTTTTTTCATTAATCAGTGACGCGTCGCAAAACGACCGTTGCGTCAGCCGGCGAGCATCGGATAAGTGAACAGCCCGAAATGCAGCAGATTCAAACCAAAGTGGGTGGCGATAGCTGCTCCCAACCCGCCAAAACGATAGGCCAGGCCATAACCGACCCCCGCGAGGCCCGCCAGCAATACCCATTGCCAGCCAGCGCCCAGATGAACGAGGCCGAACAGCATTGATGCGAGTAACAAAGCAAGATTTTCGCCATAAGGCAGGTGTTTGAACTGCCGGCTCAACCCGCCCTGGATATAGCCGCGAAACAACGCTTCTTCCACCAGCGTCACCAGCAGTAGATTGTTCAGTACCCACAACCAGGCCTGATCCGGCCACTTCGGTGCCCAACTGATCACGCCCAGCAACAGCGCGCCACCCAAGGCCAGTACGGTGCTTACGCTCAGGGCGAGGGCGGTGGCATAAATGGACAGTCGCAACGAGCGCCGGCCGACAATCCATGGACAAACCAGCAACAGCCAGAAACCGATCAGCGGTTTGTCCTGATTCAGGTACATGGCAAACGGCACGGCATCGTCGGTGAAACGCTGGGGTTGAATGGCCCGACCGTTGTAGAAACCGGGAAGCCAGTGCATTGCCAGTGCCACCGCCAGGAAGATGAACAAGCCGTGGCCGAGGTAGCGGCCGATGGCAACGTGTTGCTGGCGAACGGCGAAACCGGCGAAAAATAGCAATGCGAAAGAGATAGCGGCCAGCCAGCCAAGTTGGCCGTAGATCAAAGCCAAGCCGTAGCCGATGGAGAGAAGTGCCAGATAAGTCCATGGCAGAGCAAGCATGTGAAGTCCTTGTGTCGGTAATTTCTACAGTGTGACACGGTCCCTTGTGGGAGCGGGCTTGCCCGCGATGACGGCGGCAGATCCGACATTGATGTAACAGCTATACCGCTATCGCGGGCAAGCCCGCTCCCACAGTGGATCGGTGTCGCGCAGGGTATTTTTGTTCGGTGCAGGACACAAACAAAAACACCGCCCGAAGGCGGTGTCGTTGTCAGCAGGCTGTTACGAGGCAATCAATTGCCGCAACACATAATGCAAAATCCCTCCAGCCTTGAAGTACTCCACTTCATTGAGGGTATCGATCCGGCACAACACCTCGACCTTTTCCTTGCTGCCGTCTTCACGGGTGATGACCAGTGTCAGGTTCATGCGCGGGGTCAGTTCGACGCCTGTGAGGCCAAGGATGTCCAGGGTTTCCTTGCCGGTGAGGTTCAGGCTCTTGCGGTTCTGATCCAGTTTGAACTGCAACGGCAGCACGCCCATGCCCACTAGATTGGAGCGGTGAATTCGCTCGAAGCTTTCCGCGATGACTGCTTTCACGCCCAGCAGGTTGGTGCCCTTGGCAGCCCAGTCGCGGCTCGAACCGGTGCCGTATTCTTGCCCGGCGACCACCACCAACGGTGTGCCCGACGCCTGGTAACGCATGGCCGCGTCGTAGATCGGCAACTTCTCCCCGGTTGGAATGTAAATCGTGTTGCCGCCTTCTTCGCCGCCAAGCATTTCATTGCGAATGCGGATGTTGGCGAAGGTGCCGCGCATCATCACTTCGTGGTTACCACGACGGGAACCGTAGGAATTGAAGTCCCGTGGCTCCACCCCTTGCTCGCGCAGGTAATGGCCGGCGGGGCTGTCGACCTTGATGTTGCCGGCGGGGGAGATGTGGTCGGTGGTTACCGAGTCGCCGAGCAACGCGAGGACTTTCGCCCCTTCGACATTCTTGACCACCGGCGCAGGGCCACCGATGTCATCGAAGAAGGGTGGATGCTGGATATAGGTCGAATCGTTGCTCCAGACATAAGTCGCCGCTTGCGGCACTTCGATGGCTTGCCACTGCTCGTCGCCGGCGAACACTTCGGCGTACTCCTTGTGGAACATCGCAGTGTTCACTTGAGTCACCGCGTCGGCGATTTCCTTGGTGCTCGGCCAGATGTCTCGCAGATAAACCGGGTGGCCGTCCTTGTCGTGACCCAAGGGCTCGCTGCTGATGTCGATGCGCACCGTGCCGGCCAGTGCATAGGCGACGACCAGAGGCGGGGAGGCCAGCCAGTTGGTTTTCACCAGCGGATGTACGCGGCCTTCGAAGTTGCGGTTGCCCGAAAGCACCGAGGCGACGGTCAGGTCGGCTTTCTGGATGGCTTTTTCGATTGGCTCCGGCAACGGCCCGGAGTTGCCGATGCAGGTGGTGCAGCCATACCCGACCAGCGCGAAACCGAGTTCATCAAGGTAGCGAGTCAGGCCGGCTGCCTTATAGTAGTCGGTCACTACTTTCGAGCCGGGGGCCAGCGAACTCTTGACCCACGGTTTGCGCTTGAGGCCTTTCTCTATGGCTTTCTTCGCCAGCAGTCCGGCCGCCATCATCACGCTGGGGTTCGAGGTGTTGGTGCAGGACGTGATCGCGGCAATCACCACCGCACCGTTTTTCAGCCGATGAGTGCGACCTTCATGGTCGTAGTCCGTTTCACCGATCAGATCGGCGTTGCCCACCGCGACGCCACCGCCGCCTTCACTTTCGAGGCGACCTTCTTCCTTGCTGGTCGGTTTGACTTGCAGGCCGAGAAAGTCAGTGAACGCTTGTGCAACATTCGGCAACGAGACGCGGTCCTGTGGGCGTTTCGGCCCGGCGAGGCTGGCCTCGACGCTGCCCATGTCCAGGTCCAGGCTGTCGGTGAACACCGGCTCCTTGCCGGGCAGGCGCCACAGGCCCTGGATCTTGCTGTAGGCCTCCACCAGTTTCACGGTTTGTGCGGTGCGGCCGGACAGGCGCAAGTATTCCAGTGTCACCTCGTCCACCGGGAAGAAGCCGCAGGTGGCACCGTATTCCGGAGCCATGTTAGCGATGGTCGCGCGGTCGGCCAGCGGCAAGTCGGCGAGGCCGTCGCCGTAGAACTCGACGAATTTGCCGACCACCCCTTTCTTGCGCAGCATCTGGGTTACCGTCAGCACCAGGTCGGTGGCAGTGATGCCTTCCCTGAGCTTGCCGGTGAGTTTGAAGCCGATCACTTCCGGAATCAGCATCGACACCGGTTGGCCGAGCATCGCTGCTTCCGCTTCGATCCCACCGACGCCCCAGCCGAGTACACCGAGGCCATTGATCATGGTGGTATGGGAATCGGTGCCGACCAGTGTGTCGGGGAAGGCATAGGTGCGGCCGTCCTCGTCCTTGGTCCAGACCGTGCGACCCAGGTATTCAAGGTTGACCTGGTGGCAGATGCCGGTGCCCGGTGGCACCACGCTGAAGTTGTCGAAGGCGCTCTGGCCCCAGCGCAAGAAGGCGTAACGCTCGTGGTTGCGCTGCATTTCGATGTCGACGTTCTGTTCGAAGGCGCTTGAGCTGGCGAACTTGTCGACCATCACCGAGTGGTCGATCACCAGATCCACCGGCGAAAGTGGATTGATGCGCTGCGGGTCGCCACCGGCCTTGGCCATGGCGGCGCGCATGGCGGCCAGGTCGACCACGGCCGGGACGCCGGTAAAGTCCTGCATCAATACCCGTGCTGGGCGGTACTGGATTTCGCGATCGGAGCGACGCTCCTTGAGCCACGCGGCAATCGCCTTGAGGTCGGCGCCGGTGACGGTTTTTTCGTCCTCCCAGCGCAGCAGGTTTTCCAGCAGCACTTTCAACGACATTGGCAGCTTGTCTAGATCACCCAGGCTCTTGGCGGCTTCGGGCAGGCTGAAATAATGGTAGGTCTTGTCGTCGACTTGTAAGGTTTTAAGGGTTTTCAGGCTATCGAGGGACGGCATTGAAATGACTCCTTTAAGTCCACACGGCTACGGACGGAGGGAAGGGCAGAGGTTTAAACCTAGTCCTGTTTGGTGCTTAAGGCTAATAACTGGACTCTATGGTTAAGTCCAAGGTTCCGATCTCGGCTATCATGCGCCGGTTTTCGTGACAGGCTTTGCTTCAACGCAAGTCTGGGCATCGCGCAGTGGCTGAATTCTTCGCCAACTGCCCAGGAGTAAGAATGAACACCCTCTTTATGCATTGCCGGCCGGGCTTCGAAAGCGAAGTCTGTTCCGAGATCTCCGAACATGCCGCGCGGCTGAATGTGGCCGGTTATGCCAAGGCCAAGACCGCCAGCGCCTATGCCGAATTCATCTGCACCGAAGAAGACGGCGCCGAGCGCCTGATGCGTGGTCAGCGTTTCGCCGAGCTGATCTTCCCGCGCCAGTGGGCCCGGGGGATCTTTATTGATCTGCCGGAAACCGATCGCATCAGCGTGATCCTCGCGCACATGGCCGACTTCCCGCTGTGCGGCAGCCTGTGGCTGGAAATGGTCGACACCAACGATGGCAAGGAGCTGTCGAACTTCTGCAAGAAATTCGAAGTCCACCTGCGCAAGGCGCTGATGGCGGCCGGCAAACTGGTAGACGACGCCCACAAGCCACGGCTGCTGCTGACTTTCAAGAGCGGCCGCGAAGTGTTCATGGGCCTGGCGGAGTCGAACAATTCGGCGATGTGGCCGATGGGCATTCCACGCCTGAAGTTCCCCCGTGAAGCGCCGAGCCGTTCGACGCTGAAGCTGGAAGAGGCCTGGCACCATTTCATCCCGCGTGACCAGTGGGACGAACGCCTGCACAGCGACATGACCGGCGTCGACCTCGGCGCCGCCCCTGGCGGCTGGACCTGGCAACTGGTCAACCGCGGCATGCTGGTGACCGCCATCGACAACGGCCCGATGGCCGAAAGCCTGATGGACACCGGTTTGGTGCAGCACTTGATGGCCGACGGTTTCACCTTCAAACCCAAGCAACCGGTCGACTGGATGGTCTGCGACATCGTCGAGAAACCGGCGCGCAACGCGGCGATGCTGGAAGAATGGATTGGCGAGGGGCATTGCCGGGAAGCGGTGGTCAACCTCAAGCTGCCGATGAAACAGCGTTATGCCGAAGTGAAGCGCTTGCTGGAACGTATTGCCGACGGGTTCAAGGCGCGGGGCATTCGGGTCGAGATCGGCTGCAAGCAGCTGTATCACGACCGTGAGGAAGTGACCTGCCACCTGCGCCGGCTCGATATAAAGAAACCCAAGTCCCGCTGACTTTGTGTACCGATCGTTCCCACGCTCCGCGTGGGAATGCCGCCGGGGACGCTCCGCGTTCCGCCTTTGGATGTGACGCAGAGCGTCACGGGATGCCTTCCCACGCAGAGCGTGGGAACGATCAGCTGCCAGTGACTAGACACCCGGCAATGCGCGACAATGCCGGCAAGTTTCAGGAGTAAATCATGAGTGAAATGATCGATACGCCGGTCGACGGCACCCTCGACGCCACCGGCCTCAATTGCCCGGAGCCGGTGATGATGTTGCACCAGCACATCCGTGACCTGGTGCCCGGCGGCCTGCTGAAGGTGATCGCCACCGACCCGTCGACCCGTCGCGACATTCCCAAGTTCTGCGTGTTTCTCGATCACGAACTGGTCGCGCAGCATGAAGAGGCAGGCACCTACCTCTATTGGATCCGCAAGAAACTTGCTTAACAGGCACAAAAAATTAGTTAAGCGCGAATCCCTGTGGGAGCGGGCTTGCCCGCGATGACGGCGGCACATTCAACATAAATGTGACAGTTAGATCGCTATCGCGGGCAAGTCGGATCGCCGCGCCGCCGCTCCCACAGGTTTCGCGGCGCCCTTTTTTGCGCTCGCTTAACCCGCCGAACGACTGATGCGGATCCGCTTGCGTGCACTGCGCGTCAGGCGGATCGACAGCATCAGCGCCGCGCAACTCAAGCCGACGATCAAACCCTGCCAGAGCCCGCTCGGGCCATTCGGTGCGCCAAACCAGTCGGTCAGGCCCAAGGCGTAACCCACCGGCAAGCCAATTCCCCAATAAGCGAACAGCGTCAGGATCATCGTCACCCGCGTGTCCTGATAACCCCGCAGTGCGCCCGCTGCCGTCACCTGGATCGCATCGGAAAACTGGAACAACGCCGAATAAACAATCAGCATCGCCGCCACCTGAATCACCGTCGGGTCGGCGGTGTAGATCGCCGCGATGGGTTCACGCAGCAATAGCATCATGCTCGCCGACAGGCACGCATAAGCCAGGGCGGTACCCATGCCGACACCGGCGGCGAAGCGGGCTTCCCGTGGTTCCTCACGGCCGAGAGCCTGGCCGACGCGTACGGTCACGGCCATGCCGAGGGAGTAGGGGATCATGAATACCAGCGAGCTGAAGTTCAGCGCAATCTGGTGCCCGGCGACCACGGTGGCGCCGAGGCTGCCGATCAGCAGGGCGATCACGGCGAAGATGCTCGACTCGGCGAATACCGCGATGCCGATCGGCAGGCCGATGCCCAGCAAACGCTTGATCACCGACCACTGTGGCCAGTCGAAACGCCTGAACAACTCACTCGACTGATAGGCTGGCGCCCAGCGTTCCCAGCCGGCCATGCCCAACGCCATCACCCACATCACGATCGCCGTGGCCCAGCCGCAGCCGACGCCACCCATGGCCGGCACACCAAAGTGGCCATAGATGAAGATGTAGTTCAGTGGAATATTCAACGCCAGCCCGCACAGGCCAAGGACCATGGCCGGGCGGGTGCGACCCAGGCCATCACTGAAGCAGCGCAGCACGTGATAGAGCGCGACGGCAGGCAAGCCGCTGGCGATGCCGTGCAGATACTGCATGCACGGGCCGATCAGCTCGGGGTCGACTTTCATGATGTGCAGGATCGGTTCGGCGCTGAACAGCATGCCGGTCGCCATCAAGCCCACCACCAGTGCCAGCCACAAGGCCTGACGCACGATTGGGCCAATCTCGCTGTGCGTGCCGGCGCCGAAGCGCTGGGCGACTTTCGGGGTGGTGGCCAGCAGTGTGCCGGTCATCAGCAGAAACACCGGCACCCAGATCGAGTTGCCCAGCGCGACGGCCGCCAGATCTCGAGGCCCGACACGACCGGCCATCACCGCATCGACGAAGCCCATGGCGGTGGTCGCCAGCTGCGCGATCATGATCGGCAACGCCAGGCCGAGCAGGTTTTTCAGCTCCAGGCGAACCCGGGCCGGGCGGTTGAGGGAAATAGCGGTGGGGCGGTCAGTCACGGAATTCAAGGCGAAACGTCCAAAAGGGTTTTGATGCGCAGGCGGCGCATTCTACGCCTTGACGCAGTGGTCAGGAAAAATCCTGTGTTACCGATTTGTAATCCCTCAACCCAGCAGCTCACAGAAGATGTGTGCTAGGCGCAGAGTGTCATCTGCGCCTACACTGCCGATCCGCCAAAGGAGCCTGCCATGCTGATTGTTGCCGACGAAAATATCCCGCTGCTCGATGCCTTCTTCGCAGGTTTCGGTGAAATCCGCCGAGTACCGGGGCGTGCCATCGACCGCGCCACTGTCGAGCAGGCCGATGTGCTGCTGGTGCGCTCGGTGACCAACGTCAACCGCGAATTGCTCGAAGGCAGCAAGGTGCGTTTTGTCGGCACCTGCACCATCGGCACCGATCACCTGGACCTGGATTACTTTCAACAGGCCGGCATCACCTGGTCCAGCGCGCCAGGCTGCAATGCCCGGGGTGTGGTCGATTACGTGCTGGGCAGCCTGCTGACCCTGGCCGAAATCGAAGGTGCCGACCTGACTCAACGCACCTACGGTGTGGTTGGCGCCGGTGAAGTGGGCTGGCGGCTGGTCAAGGTTCTGCAAGGTCTGGGCTGGAACGTGCTGGTCTGCGATCCCCCACGGCAAGCCGCTGAAGGGGGCGATTACGTCAGCCTCGAGCAGATCATCGAGCAATGCGACGTCATCAGTCTGCACACTCCGCTGGACAAGCAGGGCCCTCAGGCGACCTGGCATCTGTTCGATAAAACCCGCTTGAACCAGCTCAAGCCTGGCACTTGGCTGATCAACGCCAGTCGTGGCCCGGTCATCGACAACGCCGCCCTGCGCCAGGTGCTGTTGCAGCGTGAAGATCTGCAAGCGGTGCTGGATGTCTGGGAGGCTGAGCCCGAGGTCGATGTGGCGCTTGCAGAGTTGTGTGTACTGGCGACACCGCACATTGCCGGTTACAGCCTCGATGGCAAACAGCGCGGGACGGCACAGATCTATCAAGCGTTTTGCGAACTCCTCGGGCAACCGGAACAGGTCCACCTGAGCGACTTGCTGCCAGCACCCTGGTTGTCGGCAGTGACGTTGAACGCCGACAGCGATCCGGCCTGGGCACTGGCGATGTTGTGCCGTGGCGTGTACGACCCGCGCCGTGATGACGCGGATTTCCGTCGCAGCCTTGTAGGCAATGTGAGCGAGCAGCGCGCGGCGTTCGATGCACTGCGCAAGCATTATCCGCTGCGGCGGGAGATTGATGGGTTGAAGGTGCGGATCGAGGGGGATTCGCCGGCGTTGCGGCAGATTGTGGCGGCGTTGGGTGCTTCGGCTGTCTGAGTACCGGGTTGGCCTTATCGCGGGCAAGCCACGCTCCCACAGGTCATGCGTCAATTTTGGAATCGCGGTAATCCTGTGGGAGTGGGCTTGCCCGCGATAGGGTGCGCAGCCCCCTCAAAAGACACCCATAAAAAACCCGGCTAAAAGAGCCGGGTCAAGAAGACGGTGGCTATATCACTCTTGTTCGGCAGGCTTGACCAATCGCTTCTCCAGTTCGCGGCAAGCGTCCTGGATCATGTCTTCAGTGATCGGTACTTCGCGCCCATCCTTATCAATAATCGAGCAACCCAGAGCTTGGCCTGGCTTGGTGCGGATCACTTCAATCTTGTCATCGCTGCTGTTTTGCAAGGACATGGCCTGTCTCCTCATCAGGTTGTGTGCTTACTGTAAAACCGCCAGGTGACCGGGCTGTGACAACTCCCTGCGATCTTTCAGGTCGGCATCCTCAGTCCATCAGAAATACCCTGACGTTTCCACCCGGACTTTAGACCAATAATCTCTAGCCACTAGTATTGGCGGTCATAATTAACCTGACTCATTATGATTTACAGCGTTCAATCCCATTGACCGGTGTAGGCTTGGTCGAGTTAAAGCCATTGGTTGCGCCATCGGATGATCTTCATGCTCTCTTCCCGTCACCGCCGCGCCATTCGTCTGGCCAGCCGTTTCCTCGCACCTTATCGCTGGCCGGCCTTCGGCGCTTTACTGGCGTTGATCGTCACTGCCGGCATCACTTTGTCCATGGGACAGGGGATTCGCCTGCTGGTGGATCAGGGCTTCATGACCCAGTCGCCGCATTTGCTCAACCGATCCATCGGCGTGTTCATGCTGCTGGTGATTGGTCTGGCGATTGGCACCTTTGCACGGTTTTACCTGGTGTCGTGGATCGGCGAGCGCGTTGTCGCCGACATCCGTCGTCGGGTGTTCAACCATCTGGTCTACCTGCATCCGGGGTTCTATGAAGACAACCGCAGCTCTGAGATCCAATCGCGGCTGACCGCCGACACCACGCTGCTGCAATCGGTAATCGGCTCTTCGCTGTCGCTGTTCCTGCGTAATGGGCTGATGGTGATCGGCGGGATTGTCCTGCTGTTTATCACCAACCCCAAACTCACCAGTATCGTGGTGGTCGCGTTGCCGCTGGTGGTCGCGCCGATCCTGATTTTTGGTCGTCGGGTGCGCACGCTGTCGCGTCTGAGCCAGGACCGGATTGCCGACATCGGCAGCTATGTCTCCGAAACCCTGAGTCAGATCAAAACCGTGCAGGCCTACAACCATCAGGTTCAGGACGAGCAGCGTTTTGCCACGACCGTGGAAGAGGCTTTCAACACTGCCCGCAAGCGCATCTTCCAGCGGGCCTGGTTGATTACCCTGGTGATCCTGCTGGTGTTGGGCGCGGTCGGGGTGATGCTCTGGGTCGGCGGCATGGATGTCATCGCCGGGCGGATTTCCGCGGGTGAGCTGGCAGCGTTTGTCTTTTACAGCCTGATCGTCGGCGGTGCCTTCGGCACGTTGAGTGAAGTGATCGGCGAACTGCAGCGTGCAGCAGGGGCGGCGGAACGGATTGCCGAGTTATTGCGTTCGGAAAACATCATCCAGCCACCGACCCAGGGTCTGGTGACTTTGCCCGAACGGGTGAAGGGCGACCTGGTGCTGCAAGATGTATGTTTTTCCTACCCGTCGCGTCCGCAAAGCCGTGCCGTCGATGGTCTGAATCTGACGATCAATGCCGGCGAAACCCTTGCATTGGTGGGGCCGTCCGGTGCCGGCAAGTCGACGGTGTATGACCTGCTATTGCGCTTTTACGACCCCTCCGAAGGACGCATTCTGCTGGACGGCGTGCCGTTGACCCAACTCGATCCTCTGGACCTGCGTCGCTGCTTCGCCCTCGTTTCGCAAACCCCGACGCTGTTCTTCGGCAGCATCGAAGAGAATATTCGCTACGGTCACCCGACGGCGACTTTGGCTCAGGTCCAGGAAGCCGCGAAAATCGCCTATGCCCACGACTTCATCGAGCAAATGCCCAACGGCTACCAGACTCACCTCGGCGACGCTGGTCTCGGTTTGTCCGGCGGGCAACGCCAGCGCCTGGCCATCGCCCGGGCGCTGCTGGTGGATGCGCCGATCCTGTTGCTGGACGAAGCCACCAGCGCCCTCGACGCCCAGAGTGAACACCTGATCCAGCAAGCCCTGCCCAGCCTGATGAAAAATCGCACCACACTGGTCATCGCCCACCGACTGGCCACGGTGAAAAACGCCGACAGAATTGCAGTGATGGACCAAGGAAAACTGGTGGCAGTGGGGACGCATCAGGAGTTGATTGCGAGTAATGCACTGTACGCACGGCTGGCGGCGTTGCAGTTTAGTGATGGGCGCCATGCCTCAACCGACCAAGTAACCGACTAAGTAACCGACCCAGTAGAGCACCAAAAAAAATGCCCGCATCAATCGATGCGGGCATTTTTGTCAGCGTTCCAAAGCAGGCTCATTGATCGTCAAAATACCGTTCATGCCAATCCACCAACGGTTGTGGTGAGTTGAGCTTCTGGCCGTAGATCACCGAGTACGACAATACGTTCTGCACGTACTGGCGGGTTTCGTCGAACGGGATGCTTTCCACCCACACATCGAAGCTCAGGTGATCGGCGCCACGCAGCCATTGACGTACGCGGCCGGGGCCGGCGTTGTAGGCGGCGGAGGCGAGGACGCGGTTGCCGTTGAACTGGCTGTGGACCTGGCTCAGGTAAGCGGCACCGAGCTGAATGTTCTTGTCCGGATCGAATACTTGCTGCGGCGAAGCGAGGGGAATGCTGAACTTACGCGCGGTTTCCTTGGCGGTGCCCGGCATCAGTTGCATCAAGCCGCTGGCACCGACGCCGGAGCGTGCATCGGCCATGAAGGCGCTTTCCTGGCGGGTGATGGCGAATACCCAGCTCGAATGCAGGCCACGGACCTTGGCTTCACGGACCAGGGTTTCGCGGTGGGCCATCGGGAAGCGGATGTCCAGGTCGTCCCAGTACTTCGCCTGACTGATGGTGCGGATCGCCGGGAAATACCATTTCAGGTCGTAAGCCAGTTTCGCCTGGGCGACCATTTCGTCACGGCTGAAGTGCCGGCTGACGTGGTACCACTCGCGACGACCGTCGACGATCTGCCCGCGCGCATGGAATTCCAGGGCGCGTCGTATGCCGGGGGTGTTGCGTACCTTGTTGATCAGCGCCTGACTGAGCACCAGCGGTTTGTTGTTCAGCGAATAGGGGGATTGCGAGCGATCGGCCGCCAGGAAACCGTAGAAGTCGCGCTCGCGAGCCAGGCCCTTGTAAAGCGTCTGTGCTTCCGGATTCTGTGGTTGCGCCAGCTCCAGGCTGCGAGCCTGCCAGTAACGCCAGCGGTTGGTGGTGGCCAGATCCTGAGGCAGGCGGCGGGTCAACTGATAGGCATCGTCCCAACGGGCCAGGCGCAATAGCAGGCGCAGACGCCATTCGGAAACGGTGTTGTCCCGCAGCTCCGGGTCGTATTTGGTCATTACGTCCAGCGCGCGGCTGTCGAAACGACGAGCGAGGGTCAGCCCGATTTCCCGGGCAATCGCGACTTTTTCGTCGCGGGAGAAGTGCATGCTGCTGGCGTAACCGTCGAGCAGGGCCATGGCCCTGTCCGGATCCTGACGGGCCAGGCGGCGCAGGCCGAGGCTGACGATGTCGGACATCGGTTCATCGGCCGGGGTAAAACGCGACGGTTGATTGAGCAGCTCGGGTTTCTGCGCCACGTCCACCAGCAAGCGACCCCGCGGGGCGAGTGTCGTCAGGCCATTGATCAGGCTGTTGGCCAGCGGATAGTTGCGTGCCTGGGCGGCGAGCTTGGTGCGCTCCCAGCGTTTCTGTTCAGTCAGTTGACCCTCGGCGGCCCACATTCCGAACACCGTATCGCATGCCTCGGGCTGGGTTTTGCCGCTCAGCCAGAGTTTGTCGGCGTTGGCATACCCTTCGGCCTTGCGGTTATGGCTGATCTGATACTGCGCGTTCAGGCAGTCCAGTTCGGTGAAATTGAGCTTGGGGTCATAATATTTGACGAAGGTCGCCCAATCGCCGCGTTCGGCCAGCCAGCGCAGCCAGCGCAACTTCATCCAGTTGGCTTGCGGCAGGTCACCGTGTTCGGCGAGGAATTTCTCGATTTCGGCATTGCTCGCGGTTTTCAGACGCGCGGTCAGTTCGTCATAAGCCAGATAGGGCTCCAGCGGATAATCGCTCAGGGCCTGGCTGTAACGGAAATAAGGGCCGGAATCGCCTTTGGCCAAGGCACGCTTGGCTTCATCGTAATACTGGCGTTGCGTGGACAGGTCCACCGCCTGGGCGGATTGAGCGGCAGCGGCTGTAAGAAGCAAACACGAAAAAAGATTGAAAAGGCGACTGCGCATGAGACGTCCGGGCAAAGAAATCAGGACAAGTGCCAGCAAGAGCAGCACTGAATTATCTGTAGCTTAGCCTTTTGCCAGCAGCGGGTGAAAGCTTTGCCGAGCTGCCAGCACAAGTTCGCAACAATTGTTGTGCAGAGTGCTTCGACATTGAAATTGCCGGCCTTCTGAAGCCTCAACTCAGGTAGAATGCGCGCCCGGTTTTTGGAGAAGCTCATGACCCTGCTCAAATTCAGCGATGTGTCCCTTGCTTTCGGCGCTATGCCGTTGTTGGACAAGGTGTCCTGGCAGATCGCCCGTGGTGAGCGGGTGTGCATCATCGGCCGCAATGGCACTGGCAAGTCCAGCATGATGAAGCTCGTCAAGGGCGACCAGAAGCCTGATGACGGCTCTGTTTGGCGCGCACCTGGCCTAAAGATTGGCGAATTGCCGCAAGAATTGCCGGTCGCCGACGAGCGGACCGTGTTCGACGTGGTTGCCGAAGGCCTGGACGGTGTCGGCGAGCTGCTCGCGCAATATCACCACCTGAGCCAGAACATTGTCACCGACGCCGACCTGGACAAGCTGATGCATGTCCAGCACGACCTCGAAGCCCGCGACGGCTGGCGTTTGCAGCAACTGGTCGACAGCACCTTGAGCCGCTTACAACTGCCGGCCGACAAGACCCTTGCCGAATTGTCCGGCGGCTGGCGTCGCCGCGTCCTGCTGGCCCAGGCCCTGGTTTCCGAACCGGATCTGCTGCTGCTCGACGAACCGACCAACCACCTGGACATCGGCGCCATTGCCTGGCTCGAAGAAGCGCTGAAGGATTTCCAGGGCGCCGTGCTGTTCATCACGCACGACCGTTCATTCCTGCAGAACCTCGCGACGCGCATTCTGGAGCTGGATCGCGGTGGCCTGATCGACTGGAACGGCGACTACGCCAGTTTCCTCGTGCACAAAGAGGCGACTCTGGCTGCTGAAGAAACCGCCAACGCGCTGTTCGACAAGAAACTGGCCCAGGAAGAAGTCTGGATCCGTCAGGGCATCAAGGCTCGCCGCACCCGTAACGAAGGTCGCGTCCGCGCCCTGAAAGCCCTGCGCGTTGAGCGTAGCGAGCGTCGTGAACGCACCGGCAAGGCCAACATTCAGCTGGATACCGCCGACAAGTCCGGCAAGCAGGTGATGGTCCTCGAGAACGTGAGTTTCGCTCACCCGGGCGGTCCGTTCCTGATCAAGGATTTCTCGATGGTCCTGCAGCGCGGCGACCGTATCGGTCTGCTCGGCGCCAACGGTACCGGCAAGACCACGCTGCTGAAGCTGATGCTCAGCGGTCTGCAGCCGACCAGCGGCAAAGTGGAAGAGGGGACGCGCATCGACGTGGCCTATTTCGACCAGTTGCGCCATCAGCTGGACCTGGAAAAAACCGTGATCGACAACGTGGCCGAAGGTCGCGATTTCATCGATATCGATGGTCAGAGCCGCCATGTGCTGAGCTACCTCGGCGACTTCCTGTTCAGCCCGCAGCGTGCCCGCACCCCGGTCAAGGCGCTGTCCGGTGGTGAGCGTGCCCGTCTGTTGCTGGCCAAACTGTTCAGCAAACCGGCGAACCTGTTGGTCCTCGACGAACCGACCAACGACCTGGACGTGGAAACCCTCGAGCTGCTGGAAGAGGTCCTGCTGACCTTCAACGGCACCGTGCTGATGGTCAGCCACGACCGGGCATTCCTCGACAACGTGGTCACCAGCACCCTGGTCTTCGAAGGCGAAGGCAAGGTTCGCGAATACGTCGGTGGTTATCAGGACTGGCTGCGTCAGGGCGGCTCGCCGCGCCTGCTGGGCGTGACCGAGAGCAAGTCCGGCAAGGCCGACCTGAACTCGGCTGTCGTGACGGCTGAACCTGCGCCGGTGGTTGCAGTGGAAACACCAGCGCCGGCGGCGAAAAAGAAGCTCAGCTACAAGTTGCAGCGTGAGCTGGAAATGTTGCCGAGTCAGATCGAAGCCATGGAGCAGCAGATCGCAGTGGTTGAAGCGCAGATGGCGGATGCCGGGTTCTATCAGCGTCCTGCTGCCGAAACGGCTGCGGTGATCGCTCAGCTGGAGCAGTTGCAGGCTGAACTCGACGTGATGGTCGAGCGCTGGGCCGAGCTGGATGCCTGATTGATCCGGCGATAAAAAAGCCCGGCGTTCAGTGATGAGCGCCGGGCTTTTCGTATGAAATGCGATCTACTGGCCGGCATGGATTCACTGTGGGAGCGGGCTTGCTCGCGAAGAGGGACTTACATTCAACATTCATGCTGGCTGAATGTCCGCCTTCGCGAGCAAGCCCGCTCCCACATTGTTCCGTGTTATCAGCTTTTGATCAGGCGCACCGCCAGCACGTCGCAAGGCGCGCCGTGCAGCACGTCATTGGCGGTGGAGCCGAGCAACAGCGCCAGGCCATGTCGACCATGACTGCCCACCACGATCAGGTCGCACGTTTGCTCCTTGGCGAGGTGATGAATCTCCTGGCGCGGCTGGCCGTAGGTCAAGTGGCTGTATTCCTTGGAGAGTTCCGGGTATTTCACGATCAATCGCTCAAGGCGCTCTTTGGCCTGATCGAACTGTTGCTGTTGCAACTGGGAAAGATCCATCGGTACGTCGCCACCAAAGGCCATCGCCATCGGTTCGACGATATGCACCAGGGACAGCTTCGCGCCATTGCTCACCGAGAGTTCGCGGGCGCGGTGGATGACAGGATCGCACTCTTCGGTTAGATCTACAGCGACCAGAATATGGTGGTAGGGCATGAGGTGCACCTCCTGAGGATTGCAATATTGGTAAGTATGGCTGGTTTCAAGCGCATTGGTTTCAAAGTGACTCAATGGGCTCATCAAGAATCGGGAGTACACATATGACGGTCTGGATAGTGGTGTCAATCCTGCTGGTGGTCTTGAGTCCGCTGGCCTGGTTGCGACCCTCTCGTGCTCAGAGCGGGCGCATAGCCCTGCGCATGGAGGCACGGCGCATTGGCCTGGCCATGCAGCTGGCGCCTCAGGAATGGCCGCATTGGCTGAGCCAGGAGCCACCGAGCCCTTGCGCCCAGTACCATCGGCCGCGCCGTGGCACGCGACCGGCGTGCTGGAGTTATTGGCAGAAGGCGCCAGGCGTGTGGGTCAATCAGTGGCAGGAGGTCTGTGAGGATGGGATGCTGCTGAATCATTTCGAAAAATTGCCTGCCAACGTCTACAAGGTCGAAGCAGACAAGCAAATGATTGCCCTGTATTGGGGCGAGAAGGGCGAGGCCGAGGTTCTGCAACAGATCGATGCCACGCTCAAAGCACTCGCCTGAACCCCTGATCGGCAACTGCTACAGAAGGTAATAAAAAGCCCGACATCATCATCGGGCTGAGGTTGGCCAGGCAGGCCGGTAATTCTATGTGGCATTGATCTTACGCTGGGCATTCGTCAAAAGCGTTCAAATTTTTTCTTCAGGGTCCCGCCAGCGTAGCTTGTTAAACACAGGCTGCCGCTAATTAGGGCGATTTTTCTAACTATTGATTCTATGAATGACCTCACATGCATCAGCGTGTTGCAGGGCTTCGTGGTACGGAAGTGACCGGAAAGTCGCGTTTCAACCAGTATTTTGGGCGATTGACAATTGCCGGAAATTCCGTGAAGGTGACATACCCAAATCAAACGGGCGTATGAATTGAGCGTTTGTATTACAGAGCGCTCCTACAGAATCCCGACTATCGCGTTGGCGGGTGTGCCGGGTGAATTGGCGTAGCATCGACGATAAGCGTCCTTGCCGAGCCAGTCGCCTGCGTCCGACGTGTACTGTTCAGCTTCCATATCGTGGAGATCAGTTGATGATTTACGAAGGTAAAGCCATCACGGTTAAGGCTCTTGAAAGTGGCATCGTCGAATTGAAATTCGACCTCAAGGGTGAGTCCGTCAACAAGTTCAACCGTCTTACCCTGAACGAACTGCGTCAGGCTGTAGACACCATCAAGGCAGATGCTTCGATCAAGGGTGTGATCGTCAGCAGTGGCAAGGACGTATTCATCGTCGGCGCCGACATCACCGAATTCGTCGACAACTTCAAGCTGCCGGATGCAGAGCTTGTTGCTGGCAACCTCGAAGCCAACAAGATTTTCAGCGATTTCGAAGACCTCAACGTCCCGACTGTCGCCGCGATCAATGGCATCGCGCTGGGTGGCGGTCTGGAAATGTGCCTGGCGGCAGATTTCCGCGTCATGGCCAGCACCGCTAAAATCGGTCTGCCGGAAGTCAAGCTGGGCATCTACCCGGGCTTCGGCGGTACTGTGCGTTTGCCGCGCATCATCGGTGCCGACAACGCCATCGAGTGGATTGCTGCCGGTAAGGAAAACCGCGCTGAAGACGCACTGAAAGTCGGTGCGGTCGATGCCGTGGTCGATTCGCAGAAGCTGCACGAAGCGGCGCTGAATCTGATCAAGGGCGCCATCTCCGGTGAGTTTGACTACAAGGCCAAGCGTCAGCCGAAGCTCGAAAAACTCAAGCTCAACGCCATCGAACAAATGATGTCGTTTGAAACCGCCAAAGGTTTCGTGGCCGGCCAGGCGGGACCGAACTACCCGGCGCCGGTCGAAGCGATCAAGACCATCCAGAAAGCCGCGAACTTCGGTCGCGACAAAGCACTGGAAGTCGAAGCAGCCGGTTTCGTCAAATTGGCCAAGACCTCTGCCGCGCAGAGCTTGATCGGTCTGTTCCTGAACGATCAGGAACTGAAGAAAAAGGCCAAGGCCTACGACGAAATCGCCAAGGACGTGAAGCAGGCTGCCGTATTGGGCGCCGGCATCATGGGTGGCGGTATCGCTTATCAGTCGGCCTCCAAAGGTACGCCGATCCTGATGAAGGACATCAACGAGCACGGCATCGAGCAGGGTCTGGCCGAAGCCGCCAAATTGCTGGTTGGCCGCGTTGAAAAAGGTCGCATGACCCCGGCGAAGATGGCCGAAGTGCTCAACGGCATTCGTCCGACCCTCTCCTACGGTGATTTCGGTCATGTCGACCTGGTCGTCGAAGCCGTGGTCGAGAACCCGAAGGTCAAGCAAGCCGTTCTGGCCGAAGTTGAAGGCAAGGTCAAAGAGGACACCATCCTCGCGTCCAACACCTCGACCATTTCCATCACCTTGCTGGCCAAAGCCCTCAAGCGTCCGGAAAACTTTGTCGGCATGCACTTCTTCAACCCGGTGCACATGATGCCGCTGGTTGAAGTGATCCGTGGCGAGAAGTCCAGCGAAGTGGCCGTTGCCACCACCGTTGCCTACGCCAAGAAAATGGGCAAGAACCCGATCGTCGTCAACGACTGCCCGGGCTTCCTGGTCAACCGCGTGTTGTTCCCGTACTTCGGCGGTTTCGCCAAACTGGTCAGCGCCGGCGTGGACTTCGTCCGCATCGACAAGGTCATGGAAAAATTCGGCTGGCCGATGGGCCCGGCGTACCTGATGGACGTGGTCGGTATCGACACCGGTCACCACGGTCGTGACGTCATGGCTGAAGGCTTCCCGGATCGCATGAAGGACGATCGCCGTTCGGCCGTCGACGTGCTCTACGAAGCCAAGCGCCTGGGCCAGAAGAATGGCAAGGGCTTCTACGCCTACGAGACCGACAAGCGCGGCAAGCAGAAGAAAGTCGCCGATCCTTCGGTGCTGGAAGTGCTCAAGCCGATCGTTTTCCAACAGCTCGAAGTCACTGACGAAGACATCATCAACTGGATGATGATCCCGTTGTGCCTGGAAACCGTGCGTTGCCTGGAAGACGGCATCGTCGAAACCGCCGCCGAAGCAGATATGGGCCTGGTCTACGGTATTGGTTTCCCTCCATTCCGTGGCGGTGCGCTGCGCTACATCGATTCGATCGGTGTTGCAGAGTTCGTTGCCCTGGCTGACCAGTACGCTGATTTGGGCGCGCTGTACCACCCGACCGCGAAGCTGCGTGAAATGGCCAAAAACGGCCAGAGCTTCTTTGGTTAAGCGCCCACACTAGAGCGAGAGTGAACGTATATGAGCTTGAATCCTAGAGACGTCGTGATTGTCGACTTCGGTCGTACGCCGATGGGCCGCTCCAAGGGCGGCATGCACCGCAACACCCGCGCCGAAGACATGTCGGCGCACCTGATCAGCAAATTGCTGGAACGCAACGTCAAGGTCGACCCGAGCGAAGTCGAAGACGTGATCTGGGGCTGTGTGAACCAGACTCTGGAGCAGGGCTGGAACATCGCCCGCATGGCGTCCCTGATGACGCAGATCCCGCACACCTCGGCCGGCCAGACCGTCAGCCGTCTGTGTGGCTCGTCGATGAGTGCTCTGCACACCGCCGCGCAAGCGATCATGACCGGTAACGGTGACGTGTTCGTGGTGGGTGGCGTCGAGCATATGGGTCACGTGAGCATGATGCACGGTGTCGATCCGAACCCGCACATGTCTCTGTACGCGGCGAAAGCCTCGGGCATGATGGGCCTGACCGCAGAAATGCTCGGCAAAATGCACGGCATTACTCGCGAACAACAGGACGCCTTTGGCGTGCGCTCCCACCAGCTCGCCCACAAGGCGACTGTGGAAGGCAAGTTCAAAGACGAAATCATCCCTATGCAGGGCTACGACGAGAACGGTTTCCTGAAACTGTTCGACTACGACGAAACCATTCGTCCGGAAACCACCCTGGAAAGCCTGGCGGCTCTGAAGCCAGCGTTTAATCCGAAGGGCGGCACCGTGACAGCCGGTACTTCGTCGCAGATCACCGACGGTGCTTCGTGCATGATCGTGATGTCGGCGCAGCGTGCCCAAGACCTGGGCATCCAGCCGCTGGCGGTGATTCGTTCGATGGCCGTGGCGGGTGTGGACCCGGCGATCATGGGCTATGGTCCAGTACCGGCAACGCAGAAAGCACTGAAGCGCGCGGGCCTTGGTATCAACGATATCGACTTCTTCGAGCTTAACGAAGCTTTCGCCGCACAGGCGCTGCCAGTGCTGAAAGATTTGAAAGTGCTCGACAAGATGAACGAGAAGGTTAACCTGCACGGCGGCGCGATCGCCCTGGGTCACCCGTTCGGTTGCTCCGGTGCCCGTATCTCCGGCACTTTGCTGAACGTGATGAAGCAGAATGGCGGCACCTTCGGGGTGGCTACCATGTGCATTGGTCTCGGCCAAGGCATCTCCACCGTCTTCGAACGCGTTTAAGCGTTTCGCTGATGGAAGCCGGGGCCAAGTGCCCCGGTTTTTGTTTTTCCGGATTTATTTTGTTTTTATTTTAAAAAAATTTGAGTGAGGGCCAAAGCATGCCGATACAACCTGGGCTCTACGAACATTACAAAGGTCCGCAGTACCGCGTATTCGCGGTTGCGCGGCATTCGGAAACCGAAGAGGAAGTGGTCTTCTACCAAGCCCTGTATGGCGATTACGGCTTTTGGGTGCGCCCCTTGAGCATGTTCCTGGAGTCGGTCGAGGTTGACGGCGAACAGGTGCCACGCTTTGCTTTGGTGCAAGCCGAACCGAGCGTTTTTCCGCAGCCATAAGGGGAGTGCGCGCAGAACCCTGCGCTTGACCTCACCTTGTAGCCACTATATATAGCGGTGCCGCGTCAGGCGCCAACCGCCTTTCACTTCTAGAATTCAGGAATTTTCTGATCCATGGGCAAATCGCTGGTCATTGTGGAATCCCCGGCTAAGGCCAAGACCATCAACAAGTATCTGGGTAACCAATACGTGGTGAAGTCGAGTATCGGCCATATCCGAGACCTGCCCACCAGCGGTTCGGCTAGCGCCAGCAAAGAGCCTGCCGCCAAGCGCGGCAAGGCCGCCGCAAGTGAAGGTCCGGTGCTCTCGCCGAAAGAGAAAGCGCGCAAGCAGCTGGTCTCGCGCATGGGTGTTGATCCCGATCATGGCTGGAAAGCCAAGTACGAGATCCTCCCGGGCAAGGAAAAAGTCATCGAAGAGCTGCGCCGGCTCGCCAAAGATGCTGACACCATCTATCTCGCAACCGACTTGGATCGCGAGGGGGAAGCCATTGCCTGGCACCTGCGCGAAGCCATCGGTGGTGACGACAGCCGCTACAAGCGCGTGGTGTTCAACGAAATCACCAAGAAAGCGATCCAGGAAGCCTTCTCCAAACCGGGCGAGCTGGACATCGATCGAGTAAACGCCCAGCAGGCGCGTCGCTTCCTCGACCGCGTAGTGGGTTACATGGTTTCGCCGCTGCTGTGGGCCAAGGTCGCCCGTGGCCTGTCCGCCGGTCGCGTGCAATCGGTTGCCGTGAAGCTGGTGGTCGAGCGTGAGCGTGAAATCCGCGCGTTCAACCCGGAAGAATACTGGGAAGTCCACGCCGACCTCGGCACCGCCAAGGGCGCGACCGTGCGCTTCGACGTAGCCCGCGAGAAAGGCGAAGCCTTCAAGCCGCTCAACGAAGCCCAGGCCATGGCCGCGCTGGAAAAGCTCAAGGCTTCCAGCTACAGCATCGTCAAGCGCGAAGACAAACCGACCAGCAGCAAGCCGTCGGCACCGTTCATCACTTCCACCCTGCAGCAGGCTGCGAGTAACCGCCTGGGCTTCGGTGTGAAGAAAACCATGATGATGGCCCAGCGTTTGTACGAAGCTGGCTACATCACTTATATGCGTACCGATTCCACCAACCTCTCGGCCGATGCCGTGACGATGGCGCGTACCTATATTGAAGGCGAGTTCGGCAAGAAGTACCTGCCGGAAAACCCGAACATCTACAGCAGCAAGGAAGGCGCACAAGAGGCTCACGAAGCGATTCGTCCGTCCGACGCCAATACCGAGCCAAGCAAGCTGTCGGGCATGGAGCGTGATGCCGAGCGGCTTTACGAGCTGATCTGGCGCCAGTTCCTGGCCTGCCAGATGCTGCCGGCGCAATACCTGTCGACCACGGTCACCGTCGGTGCCGGTGACTTCGAGCTGCGTGCCAAGGGCCGCATCCTGAAGTTCGACGGTTACACCCGCGTCATGCCGCAAATTGCCAAGCCTGGCGATGATGATGTGTTGCCGGATATGGTTCAGGGCGATGCGATGAAGCTGATCAAGCTTGATCCGACCCAGCACTTCACCAAGCCGCCGGCGCGTTACTCGGAAGCGAGCCTGGTTAAGGAAATGGAAAAACGCGGCATCGGTCGTCCTTCGACCTACGCGGCGATCATTTCGACTATCCAGGACCGCGGCTACGTGGCGCTGCACAACCGTCGTTTCTATTCGGAAAAGATGGGCGACATCGTCACTGAGCGTCTGGCCGAGAGCTTCTCCAATCTCATGGACTACGGCTTCACCGCCGGCATGGAAGAGAACCTCGATGACGTCGCTCAGGGCGAGCGCGACTGGAAAAACGTGCTCGACGAGTTCTATGGCGACTTCAAGAAGAAACTCGAAGTAGCCGAAAGCGCCGAAGGCGGCATGCGCGCCAATCAGCCGGTGATGACTGACATTCCGTGCGTGTTGTGCGGTCGTCCGATGCAGATCCGCACTGCTTCGACGGGCGTATTCCTCGGTTGCTCGGGCTATAGCCTGCCGCCGAAAGAGCGCTGCAAAGCCACCGTCAACCTGGTGCCGGGCGATGAAATCGCCGCGGACGACGAGGGTGAGTCCGAGTCGCTGGTCCTGCGTGGCAAGCATCGCTGCCCGATCTGCAGCACGGCCATGGACGCTTACCTGCTCGACGAGAAGCGCAAGCTGCACATCTGCGGTAACAACCCGGATTGCTCTGGTTACGAGATCGAAGAGGGCACCTACCGCATTAAAGGCTATGAAGGTCCGAGCCTGGAATGCGACAAGTGCGGCAGCGAGATGCAGCTCAAGACCGGTCGTTTCGGCAAGTTCTTCGGTTGCACCAATGCCACCTGCAAGAACACCCGCAAGCTGCTGAAAAGCGGTGACGCGGCGCCGCCGAAGATGGATCCGGTGAAGATGCCTGAGCTCAAATGCGAGAAGGTCAACGACACCTACATTCTGCGCGACGGTGCTTCCGGCCTGTTCCTGGCGGCCAGTCAGTTCCCGAAAAACCGCGAGACCCGTGCTCCATTGGTCATGGAGATCGTGCCGCACAAGGATGAGATCGATCCGAAGTATCACTTCCTCTGCGAAGCGCCGAAGAAAGACCCGGACGGTCTCCCGGCAGTGATCCGTTATAGCCGCAAGACCAAAGAGCAATACGTGCAGACTGAGGTCGACGGTAAACCGACTGGCTGGAAGGCGTATTACGACGGCGGCAAGTGGACGGTTGAAGACAAGCGTCCAGCAGCCAAGGCTTAAAAGCCGCTGTACACAAAAAGGCCGCATGACAACCCTCGGGTTTTCATGCGGCCTTTTTGTTTTGGGCTTGCGGTGAGCTCAGGTGATCCACGACACTGTCTGACCTGCGTGAAGCAATTATTTCGTTGTGGAGGCTGCCGTCATGGCCCACGAACTCTATACCCGTACCAACCAGAAGATTTATTTCGCCGGCCTGTCGCTGGAAGCGCTCGCCAAAGCCGAAGAGGGACGGGCGATGAACTCCCTGGCGCTGATTCAGGCCGGGCGCGAATCGGCGTTGTTTCACCTGTACGGTGCGCTGTTGGGGCTGTGCCATGAAATCGCCGGTTTCTATCGGCTGCCTCAGGCCAATGCGCCGCGTGCAGAGATGCTGCTGACCCGCGAAGTGCTCGAAACCATCGCTATTCCGGAAATGGCCGAGATGGTTGAACTGGCGCAAAACCCTGAAACCTGGCTGGCCAAACTGCTGTCGGCACATGCCGCACTGTTTCAGCCGCCTCGCGCTCCGCACAAGCCCAAGGGCGATGTGACGCAGCCGCTCATTCTGGCCGTTAATCTGGATGAAGAAGAGGCACCGGAGGAGTTGAGTCGGGAAGAGTTGGAGAGCTGGCGTCAGAACCTTAAAGGTCTGGCGATTCGGTTTCGCGAAGGGTTGAACGAGTGCTGAAAGTTTGAGTGTTTAGAGAGGGGTCCGCTCAGGGAAGAGTACTGTCAGAAATTTCCCTTCATGATGGCATCTGGTCAAGATCCCGAGCGAAGCTTGGCTGATGCCTATATAATCCCCGCCTTTCGTGGAGAACAGACCTTTATGCCAACGTCCTTTCTAGAAATTGTCGAGTTACCAGACGGCCGAATCGAGCTGCGCAGGGCCGAGGACGAGGGTTCTCTGGTTACTTTGGATTTCTCCGAGGATGCCAAGGTTTTCCTGCAAGGCCAGCATGTGGAAGTCGCCAAGGCGATGTTGAGCGTCGGTGTTCAGATGGCAGGACGCCTGGTTGAAGGCGAATTTGATAAGGAAGAGGGGCCACGGGTTCTTCATTGATCCCGCCCGTCGGATTCTTCGAATACCTCTACAGATTGGCTTCTCTATCCCTGGAGAAGCCCCGCGTTATTCAGCGCGCACAGTGCTTGTCAGTTAGCCCAGTCGAATATTCAGACTTTGCGCATCCCCGATACGGGCGGCGCTGATCAACTGTTGCCGCGATGTTGTGCTCAGCGGGTTAAGCCAGCTGACGACCGTATGGCTGCGGCCAAGTCGCAAGGCTTCGCAGGTCAACTGCTGAGCGCTCTGCGTGCCGCGCGGTTGCAGGAGCAGAATGCGCTCACGGTTCAGACCGGCGTCCCGTAACCAGGCTTGTGTCAGGCTGGCGGGCGGGGCGATCAGTGTCAGCCAGCGTGCATCCTGATCCTGGCTCAGTTCCCTGAGAATCGGTGCCAGAAGGTTCAGGCAGTTCCCGGCCGCGCCGCGCAGTGATAGCTCGCTGAAAACTTCAGGCTCGGCGCTCCAGGGCGATTCGACCACGTCTTTCAGGATCGGCGCCAATGGCTGTGCCATGAACGCCTCGAACAACGGCAGTTGGGCTTGCTGTGAGGTATGTGGGAACTGCATAAAGCCTCCTTTAGCGGCGAATCACGCCGACACTCAAGCCTTCGATAACCAGTTCCTGATCTTTCAGGTTGACTTCGATAGGGGCGAATTCAGGGTTTTCGGCAATCAACCAAACCTTGCTGCCGTCGCGCTTGAAGCGCTTGACGGTCACTTCGTCGCCGATCCGCGCCACCACGATCTGGCCGTTACGGGCTTCACGGGTGGTGTGGACGGCCAGCAGGTCACCGTCGAAAATGCCGACGTCCTTCATGCTCATACCATGGACCCGCAGCAGATAGTCAGCGCGAGGATGGAAGAACGAAGGGTTGATGTTGCAGGATTCTTCGATGTGCTGCTGGGCGAGGATCGGCGCACCGGCAGCCACCCGGCCAATGATCGGCAAGCTGGACTCGTCGGCCTTGGCTTCGAAGCCAGGGATGCGGATGCCGCGGGAGGCACCCGGGGTCATCTCGATCGCTCCCTTGCGGGCCAGCGCCTTGAGGTGTTCTTCCGCCGCATTGGGGGACTTGAAACCCAGTTCCTGAGCGATTTCCGCGCGGGTCGGCGGGTAGCCGTTGTCTTCGAGGCAACGTTTGATGAAGGCCAGAATCTCTGCTTGGCGTGGCGTCAGCTTTAGCATATTGATCGCTCTGTCTTTTTATACAGTGACTGGGATTATATACAGTGAACCGGTCTTGGCAATGCCCCTTTTTTTGTCGGCCGCTGGACGGTCATTTTGCTCGCTGATTGAAGCGGCACTGTTGTATGGTTAAATACCTGACCGACCATTCCCAAAACGAACCGCCAGACTTGACAAGGCCAGGGCTGAAACGTATGTTTCAAACAAGTGTTTGTCAGGCGGAGTAGCCATGGCCCAGTCGGAAACCGTTGAACGCATTCTCGATGCTGCCGAGCAGTTGTTCGCGGAAAAAGGTTTTGCTGAAACCTCATTGCGTCTGATCACCAGCAAGGCTGGTGTCAATCTGGCGGCGGTGAATTATCACTTCGGGTCGAAGAAGGCGCTGATCCAGGCGGTCTTCTCGCGTTTTCTCGGGCCGTTCTGCCTCAGTCTCGATAAAGAGCTGGAGCGCCGTCAGGCCAAGCCCGAAAACAAGCCAACCCTTGAAGAGCTGCTGGAGATTCTGGTCGAGCAAGCTCTGGTAGTGCAGCCACGCAGCGGCAATGATCTGTCCATCTTCATGCGCTTGCTGGGGCTGGCGTTCAGTCAGAGCCAAGGGCATTTGCGCCGTTATCTGGAAGACATGTACGGCAAGGTATTCCGCCGCTACATGATGCTGGTCAACGAGGCCGCGCCGCGCATTCCCCCGATCGAACTGTTCTGGCGTGTGCACTTCATGCTGGGTGCCGCGGCGTTCAGCATGTCGGGGATCAAGGCCTTGCGTGCGATTGCCGAGACCGACTTCGGCGTCAACACCTCCATCGAGCAAGTGATGCGTCTGATGGTGCCGTTCCTGGCCGCTGGCATGCGGGCCGAAACCGGTGTCACCGACACGGCCATGGCCACCGCGCAGTTGCGTCCACGCAGCAAATCGGCCCCGGTCGCCGCCAAGGTTTAACCGCACACGGGTGGGCGCGGCAGCTGACATCCGCTAAGCTAGCCGCCCATGCCGACTCTCGTTCTGAACCCGCTCCTCATTGATATCGCCGACCTGCCGGGCCCAGCCCATGGCGGCGAATTCGTGCGAGCCGGGTTTCTCGTAATCAAGGAATCTCTATGACTGCTGGCCTGCAAGGCTCGTTGATGGTGGACGTCGCCGGTACCTGGCTGACGGCTGAAGATCGCCAATTGTTGCGCCAGCCCGAAGTGGGCGGCCTGATCATTTTTGCCCGCAACATCGAACACCCGCGCCAAGTGCGCGAGTTGAGCGCTTCGATCCGCGCCATTCGTCCCGACTTGCTGCTCGCGGTGGATCAAGAGGGCGGTCGGGTTCAACGGCTGCGTCAAGGCTTTGTGCGACTGCCAGCCATGCGTGCCATCGCCGATAACCCGAATGCCGAAGAACTGGCCGAGCAGTGTGGCTGGATCATGGCGACCGAAGTGCTCTCGGTCGGTCTCGACTTGAGCTTCGCCCCGGTGCTGGACCTGGATTACCAGCGCAGCGCCGTTGTTGGCACCCGTTCGTTCGAAGGTGATCCCGAGCGCGCCACCTTGCTCGCCGGTGCATTCATCCGCGGCATGAACAGTGCCGGAATGGCCGCCACCGGCAAGCATTTCCCAGGTCATGGTTGGGCCGAGGCCGATTCCCACGTCGCGATTCCCAACGACGAGCGCAGCCTCGACGAAATCCGCGCCAACGACCTGGTGCCGTTTGCGCGATTGAGCAAGCAACTGGCCGCTGTCATGCCGGCCCACGTTATTTATCCTCAAGTCGATTCCCAGCCTGCAGGTTTCTCCCGTCGCTGGTTGCAGGACATCCTGCGCGGCGAACTGCAGTTCGACGGTGTGATCTTCAGCGACGACCTGTCGATGGCCGGCGCCCACGTGGTCGGCGATGCCGCCAGTCGCATCGAAGCGGCATTGACCGCCGGTTGCGACATGGGCCTGGTGTGCAACGATCGCGCAGCTGCCGAGTTGGCCTTGAGCGCCGCCCAGCGTTTGAAGGTCAAGCCTTCGGCGCGTATCGCGCGGATGCGCGGGCAGGCATACGCCAACACCGAATACCGTCAAGACCCGCGCTGGCTGGCGGCCATCGGCGCGCTCAGAGAAGCTCAATTGATTGATTAAGGGCTTTTCGCTATGACGGTTTACGCGATTATCGGCGGCACCGGCCTGACACAACTTGAAGGCCTGAGCATTCGTCAGTCATTGGCGGTGGACACGCCTTACGGCGCGCCTTCGGCTGAAGTGCAGATCGGTGAGTTCGCCGGCAAGGAAGTGCTGTTTCTCGCGCGTCATGGGCACCCACACCGATTCCCGCCGCATCAGGTGAACTACCGCGCCAACCTGTGGGCCTTGAAGCAGGCCGGTGCCAAAGCGATTCTCGCGGTCAACGCCGTGGGCGGGATTCATACTGCGATGGGCACCGGGCATTTCTGCGTGCCGCATCAATTGATCGACTACACCAGCGGTCGCGAACACACTTATTTTGCCGATGACCTGGAACAGGTCACACACATCGACTTCAGCTATCCCTACAACGAACCCCTGCGTCAGCAATTGATCGCGGCGTTGGCGGCTGAAGGCGTTGGCTACAGCAGCCAAGGCGTGTACGCCTGCACCCAGGGGCCACGTCTGGAAACCGTCGCTGAAATTGCGCGGCTGGAACGTGATGGTTGTGACATCGTCGGCATGACCGGCATGCCGGAAGCAGCATTGGCGCGAGAGCTGGAACTGGATTACGCCTGTCTGGCGCTGGTGGTGAACCCGGCGGCGGGCAAGTCGACAGCGGTGATTACCATGGCCGAGATCGAGCAGGCATTGCATGACGGGATGGGCAAGGTGAAGTCGACGTTGGCGTGGGTGTTGAAGGGCTAAGACGTAACCCCCATATAATCCAGTCATTATCAGAAGTTGAATTTATGCCGACAATCATTGAGCAACTTCATCAGATGCCGTGGACGGCGGCATTCAGCAATCGTGCTCTGGATAAGGCGCTCAGATACGCCAAGGAGAATCGGGTCAAGATCATCGACCTTGATGATCTGACGGTTAGCGCGACTTGCAAAGGCTCTGAAGGGAATATCTACGAACAGTCCATCGAACTCATTGAATATGAGGACGGTGTGTTCGTGCTGGATTGCAGCTGCTCATGTCCCGTAGTGATCGATTGCAAGCACTGTGCAACGGTCATTTATCATCTGCAAGACGTTCCTGTTGAGTCGAGCGAGAGCTCTGCCCCGGTTCGCCTGAACCGCGATTTGGAACGCTGGCTCAATGATATTCCTCGCGAGGCTCCAGACTGCGATGGAGCTGTGCAGAGTGCCGGCACGTGCTGGGTGTACAAACTCAAAGCCACGTCCACCGCAGGCAAGTGGTTGCTGGAAATTTGCAAGGCTCGTCAGCTCAAGGATGGCCGATTGCAGGACATCAAATCTGTGTTTTCGCCGTCAGATGCGCTGATGCGAGAGCCGGGCTATCTATCAGAGCTTGACCTGCGCATCGCCAGATTGCTGGTCGCAGTCCACTCCTCCCATTCTTACTACAGTGGGTATCCCTTGCAAGGCAGCAGCGGGGCCGAAGTCCTTCAGTTGGCGTTGAAAACTTCACGATTGTTTCTCGATTTCGAGCAACTGCAGCCCTTGGCATTTGGAAAGAAGAGATCTGCGCAGTTTGCCTGGGCTGAACAAGGCAATGGCAGTTTCCGTCCGCAGTGGCGTAGCGATGAAACTTCTGAGGAAACGATTCTGGCGCTGGAGCCTTTATATTATCTGGACCGCGAAAGGATGGAGGTTGGACCGCTGCTGAGTGAGCTGGGCAACAAACTGGCCAGCCACTTGTCTTTGGTTCCCGACATCCCGGCGCGACAGGCGATGCAATTCAGTCATCGGATGAGCGCCGTAACTCGGGTAGCGCCTGCGCCGCACACGTTGACCGAGCGGATCGTCGATGATATTGAGCCCCAGGCTTTCCTGACCCTCGCAACAACCAAGCGTTATACAAACTGGAAATACGAACTGGAGCACCGCGCAGCGCTGGCGTTCACTTACAACGGCCACATGGCCGCGGACAAAAAATCCACGGAAGTATCGGTACTCTTTGGCACCGAAACCCAGCGCATTCAGCGTAAACCGGTTGCCGAAAAAGCCCTGCGTCAGGCGTTGCAAAAACAAGGCTTTAAAAAGGCCACGCGTAAAAGTAATGCGTTACCCGATAGCGCAGGCGAAATGTTCGACTTGCCGGATGAATCGACATGGCTTGCTTTTGTGCAATCCGGGGTGCCGGCGCTCAGAGAGGCCAATTGGCAGATCAGTATTACTGACGGCTTTCATTTCAATTTGCAGTCCGTAGAAGAGTGGTATGCCGATATTGAGGAATCGCCGGGCCGCGAATGGTTCGATCTGCAATTGGGGATCGTGGTCAATGGCGAGCGCCACAGCCTGCTGCCGATTCTGCTGCATTTGTTACGCAATCAGCCACAGTTGATGAGCCCGGCTGAGCTAACCCGACGCGACGATAACGATCAGGTATTGATCGATCTCAATAGTGGGCAGTTAGGAGCGAAACCAGGTACGAAAGTCGCCCTGCCTCTCGGGCGGATCAAGCCATTAATGGCCACGCTCGGCGAGTTGTATTTGAGCGTAAGCAGCGGGAATTCGTTGCGCCTGAATGCTCTTGATGCGGCGCGGTTGAGTGAGCTCGAAAGTCTGCCACTGGTATGGCAGGGCGGTGAGCGTTTGCGCACTTTCGCGAAACGCTTGCGTGAATCGACTCACGCACACGTTGCTGCCCCAGAAGACCTCAATGCGGTGCTGCGGCCGTACCAGCTCGAAGGCCTGAACTGGATGCAGACCCTTCGCGAGCTGGAAGTCGGCGGTATTCTCGGCGACGACATGGGCTTGGGGAAAACGCTGCAAGCCCTGACTCATTTACTACTGGAAAAACAGGCGGGACGTCTCGACCGCCCGGCACTTGCCGTGATGCCTACCAGCCTCATCCCCAACTGGCTCGACGAAGCGGCACGCTTCACTCCGCAACTAAAAGTCCTGGCGCTCCATGGGGCTGGACGGCAAAACGATTTTGCTAACCTTGCCGAATACGACCTGGTGTTGACGACTTACGCATTGCTACCGCGCGATCTGGAGGTTTTGCAGCCTCAGGTCTGGAGCGTGCTGATTCTCGATGAGGCACAGAACATCAAGAACCCGGTCAGTAAAGCAGCTCAGGCAGCCCGACAATTAGAGGCTCGGCAGCGTTTGTGCCTGTCTGGCACCCCACTGGAAAACCACTTGGGTGAGTTGTGGTCACTGTTTCACTTTTTACTGCCCGGTTGGCTCGGCGACAGTAAAACCTTCAATCGCGACTATCGCACACCGATCGAGAAACACGGCAATAGCGAGCGGATGCAACACCTGACGGCCCGAATAAAACCCTTTCTGCTACGCCGCAAGAAAGAACAGGTTGCTACCGAATTGCCTCCCAAAACCGAGATCGTGCATTGGGTCGACCTTAGCGATGGGCAGCGGGACGTGTATGAAACCGTGCGTGTGGCAATGGACAAGAAGGTGCGCGATGAGATTGCCCGCAGCGGCGTCGGGCGCAGTCAGATCATCATCCTCGACGCTTTGCTCAAGCTGCGTCAGGTGTGCTGCGATCTGCGATTGATCAAAACGACGCTGACGGCAAAAGCTCTTCGCTCAGGCAGCGGAAAGCTGGTCAGCTTGATGGAGATGCTTGAAGAGTTGCTCAGCGAAGATCGCAAGATTTTGCTGTTCTCGCAGTTCACCTCGATGCTCGCGTTGATTGAGCAGGAGCTGCAGCAACGCGGCATTGGTTACTCGTTATTGACCGGCGACACCATGGATCGGCGCACACCGGTAAAAGATTTTCAGAGTGGCAAGGTGCCGTTGTTCCTGATTAGCCTGAAGGCTGGAGGGACCGGTCTCAATTTGACGGCGGCAGATACGGTGATTCACTTCGATCCATGGTGGAACCCGGCAGTAGAAAACCAGGCGACCGACCGAGCCTACAGAATTGGTCAGGACAAACCGGTATTCGTCTACAAGATGATTGCCCGCGGTACGGTCGAAGAAAAAATACAAGCGCTTCAGCAGGAGAAGGCGGCGTTGACCGGGGCCGTGCTCGAAGGTGGAGCGAGTGGGGGGTGGAAGCTTGAACAGAGTGATATTGAGGCGCTGTTCGCGCCTTTGCCCGATCCCAAATCCTGATAGCTGATCTCTTCAGTGGGGCCGCAGTGACGCCTTCGCGGGCAAGCCTAGCTCCCACAGGTACAGTGATTTCCTGTAGGAGTGAGGCTTGCCCGCGAAGGCGCGTCGAGATATCGACGCTACCTATCAATTTTTTCCGGCAACGGCGCAAACAACGCCTCGATATCATCACTCTGCAACTTCCAGTCCCCGGTTTTGCGCCCATCCAGCACGCCTGCGGCAAGATCGGATTTTTCCTTCTGCAAATGCTGAATTTTCTCTTCCACCGTGCCTCTGGCAATCATCTTGTAGACGAATACCGGCTTCTCCTGACCAATGCGATACGCACGATCAGTCGCCTGATTTTCCGTCGCAGGGTTCCACCAAGGGTCATAGTGAATCACCGTATCCGCTTCGGTCAGGTTCAGTCCTACGCCACCAGCCTTCAGGCTGATCAGAAAGATCTGACGCTTGCCACTCTGGAACTCCTTCACCGGCGTGCGTCGGTCGCGGGTTTGTCCGGTCAGGATCGCATACGCCACGCCACGCTTTTTCAGCTCGTCCTCGATCAGCGACAGCATTGAGGTGAACTGCGAAAACAGCAGAATTCGCCGACCTTCTTCGAATAACTCCTCCAGCATTTCCATCAGGCTATCGAGCTTGCCGGAAGTGCTGCCGCGTGCGGGCAGGGCAGCATCGTTGACCAGACGCAAATCGCAGCACACCTGACGCAGCTTCAGCAGGGCTTCAAGAATGATGATCTGACTGCGCGCCACGCCCTTGCGGGTGATTTCGTCGCGGACTTTTTTGTCCATGGCCAGGCGCATGGTTTCGTACACGTCGCGCTGGGCTTCGTTGAGTTCGATCCAATGGATGATCTCGGTTTTCGGCGGCAGTTCGGTGGCCACCTGTTCCTTGGTTCTGCGCAGCAGGAACGGTTTTATCCGACCGTTGAGGTGCTGAAGTCTTACTTCGCTGGCACGCTTTTCTATCGGTACGCGGTAATCGCGGTTGAAGCTTTTCACGTCACCGAGCCAGCCGGGCAGCAGGAAGTGGAACAGCGACCACAACTCGCCCAGATGGTTTTCCAGTGGCGTGCCGCTCAGGCACAGACGCTGGCGAGCATTCAGCTCACGGGCTGCATGTGCGGCCTTGCTGTTGGGGTTCTTGATGTACTGCGCTTCATCCAGCACCAGTACATGAAACGGTTGCGCGGCCAGGCGTTCGACGTCCTTGGGCAGCAGCGCATAGGTGGTCAGAATCAGGTCGTAATCGGCCAGGTGCTCGAAATGCTTTTTGCGGCTGGCACCGTACAGCGCCAGCACTTTGAGCTGCGGCGTGAAGTGCGCCGCTTCGTCGAGCCAGTTGGGGATCAGGCTGGTGGGCATGACCACCATGCACGGCCGATCAAGGCGCCCGGCGTTCTTCTCGCTAAGAATGTGCGCCAGGGTCTGTAGGGTTTTGCCCAGACCCATGTCGTCCGCGAGAATCCCGCCGACTTCCAGTTGCCGCAACGACTGCATCCAGCTCAGGCCTTCCAGCTGATACGGGCGCAAGGTGGCATTCAAGCCTTCGGGTGCCACCGCGGTATGGTCCTTGATATCGCGCAGGCGTTGGGCAAAGGTGCGGATCTGCTCGCCACCTTCCCAGAGCAACGGCAGGCCTTCCAGCGGATTCAGTCGCGTGGCGTCGGCCTTGCTCAGGCGCAGCGTGGTTTCGCCGGGCTCTTGCAGATAAAACTCGCCGAGGGTGGCCAGCACCGGCTTCAAGCGGCCGAAGGGCAGGGCGACCTGCAACGGGCCTTGGTCGGTGCTGCGGCGCTGCGGGATGTTCACCAGAATCAGTTCATCGTCACGACGTCGGGCGAGCCGTTCCGGGTTGAGGATCTCGGTGTGGGAGCGCATCAGGTTCAACAGGATTGGCAGCAGGCTAAGCCGTTCGCCGTTGACGATGATTCCCAGTTCCAGATCAAACCAGTCGCGCTCCGGTGCCTGCTCGACGGTGGCGTACCAGTCGTCCACGGCCGTCAGGTCGAAGCCGAAATCCTCGTCGATCTGCAGCTCCCACCCCTGGGTGCGCAGCTTCGGCAGCTCATTGAGGGTGAAGGTCAGCCAGGCGCTGTCGTTGACCATCTCGTAGAGTTCGCCGGCACTTTCCGGCAAGGCCTTGCTTTGTCGGGTGGCGATCTTGAAACCGAGGATTCGCAACTGTTCCCTGTAGGCCTGTTCGACTTCCGGGTGACGTTTTATCCGTAACGTCTGCGTCTCTTGGCGAATCAGGATGTCAGTGTTTTTCTGTCCGCTGACGTATTCATCCAGATAGCTGAAGGACAGCGCCGCGCGATGCTGGATGTACCGCTGCATTTTGCCGTTGCGCGGTTCGAAGGCGCTGAACTCAATGCTCGCCAGCCACAGGCGCGGCACCGGCTGCACGTTGTCCACCAAGACTTGCGGCGGCGCTTTCGGGCTACGGTTTTCCAGGACGGCCTGAAGTTTTTCCAGCAGTTCAGCGTCTTTGGCGGCCGCCGGATACGCAAGGGTTTCCTGCACTTGCAGCAACACTGCAGCGCAATGTTTGCAGTTGCTGTGAACCGGGCAGGTGCACGTGGCGTCGATCATCAGCAAGGTGCCTTTGGCCGACTCGCGCAGGCGAATGGTCTGACGGTAAACGTTACCGCCAGAGCCTTCGCAACTGGCGGTGATGGTGGCATCGCCGACTTCGACGATCCTGACGCGGTTTTCCAGTGCGTAGCGACGGCCACGCTCCAGGCTCTGTTCTTTGAATCGGCTGACCCAGGATGTTGCCAGGGGTTTGCTCAGGGTCGGAGGCATAAAGGCGTCAATCAGTCCGGAATTACATCAGGGACTGGCCGAGGCGCAGGGGCGGTCAGCGAAGTGATCTTGATCAGCAGGCCCAGATGGCCGTTATCGAGGAAGTTCAGTTGGCCGTTTTTGGTGTGGCTTTCCTGTTTCAGGCGTTCGCTGGCGGTAACCAGGCCGTTGGCATCGATCTGGTTGACCCAGAAATCGGCGTCAACGTCGGTGAAGCGCCCCAGTTTCAGGCTTAGCGTGCCCTCGATCGGGTACTGGCCAAACTGCTCCTTGCCCTCGCTGATCGCAACTTTGCTGGCTTCTTCACCCAGGTTCTGTTGCCAGGCCTTGTGCAGTAACACCGTGTAGTTGTTGCTGGCGCTGAGTTTTTCCACTTCAGCATTCAGGCTCGGCGTGCGAAAGCTGTCGGGGCTGATACGTTGGGCGCCGGCATCCCAGTCCTCCGGTGCGGCGCGGCTGACGATGGCGGGCACGGCATTTTGCCGTACCAGAATCATTTCAACCTGATACAGATCATCGGCAGACGCCGTCGAGGCGAGCAGAGACATCAACAACGTCGTCAACAAGGTCAGTGAGCGAAACAGGCGCATGCGGCGTCCTTCAAGCAGTGGTCGGAATGAGGCGCTCGAATAGCGCCTCTACAGTATTAAAGCGTTCTTCCGGGCGCTCCATCGGCACGAGGAATTTGAACATCGTGGCGCCTTCGAATTTGTAGCGTTTGGGCTGGCTCTGGATCAACTTGATCAGTGTCAGCGGGTCAACCGGTGTCTGCGCCGCGAACTCGATACGACCACCTTGCGGGCCGCCGTCGACTTTCTTGATGCCCAGTTGTTCGGCCTGCAATTTCAGCGCCGTGATCCGCACCAGGTTTTTGGTCGGCTCCGGCAGCAGACCGAAACGGTCAATCATCTCCACTTGCAGGTCCTTGAGGCCTTCCTCGTCGGTGGCCGAGGCAATGCGTTTGTAGAGAATCAGTCGAGCATGAACATCCGGCAGGTAGTCCTCGGGAATCAACGCCGGTACACGCAGATTGACTTCGGGACCACCGCCCAACGGTTGATCGAGGTTCGGCTGTTCGCCCTTGCGGATCGACTTCACCGCGCGCTCGAGCATTTCCATGTACAGGGTGAAGCCGACGGCCTGGATCTGCCCGCTCTGCCCGTCGCCCAGCAGTTCGCCGGCACCACGGATTTCCAGGTCGTTGGTGGCGAGCACGAAGCCCGCGCCGAGGTCCTGGGTATTGGCAATCGCTTCGAGGCGCTTTTCCGCGTCGGGAGTGATTTGCTGGCGCGGCGGTGTCAGCAGGTAAGCATACGCCTGGTGGTGGCTGCGACCGACGCGGCCACGCAACTGGTGCAACTGCGCCAGACCGAACTTGTCGGCACGCTCGATGATGATGGTGTTGGCGCTCGGCACGTCGATGCCGGTCTCGATGATGGTCGAGGCGATCAGCACGTTGAAGCGCTTGTGATAGAAGTCGCTCATCACTTGTTCGAGTTCACGTTCGCGCATCTGTCCATGGCCGATGCCGATCCGCGCTTCCGGCACCAGTTCGGCGAGGTCGGCGGCGCATTTCTCGATGGTCTTCACGTCGTTGTGCAGGTAGTAGACCTGACCGCCACGCAGCAACTCACGGAGCAGGGCCTCTTTGACCGTGCTCTTGTTCTGCTCCATGACGAATGTGCGCACCGACAGGCGACGGGCCGGTGGCGTGGCGATGATCGACAGGTCGCGCATGCCCGACACCGCCATGTTCAGCGTGCGCGGAATCGGTGTAGCGGTCAGCGTCAGGATGTCGACTTCACTGCGCAGTGCTTTGAGCTGTTCTTTCTGACGGACACCGAAACGGTGCTCTTCGTCGATGATCACCAGCCCGAGGTTTTTGATCTTCACGTCGTCTTGCAGCAGCTTGTGTGTGCCGATGACGATGTCGATCTTGCCTTCGGCCAAGTCCGCGACCGCGGCATTGACTTCCTTGGTCGACTTGAAGCGGCTCATCACTTCCACGGTCACCGGCCAGTCGGCAAAGCGGTCGCGGAAACTGTTGTAGTGCTGCTGGGCGAGCAGGGTGGTCGGCACCAGAATCGCCACCTGACGACCGCCGTGCACCGCGATGAACGCCGCGCGCATGGCCACTTCGGTCTTGCCGAAACCGACGTCGCCGCAAACCAGACGATCCATCGGTTTCGGTGCGAGCATGTCGGCGCGCACCGCTTCGATGGTGGTCTGCTGGTCCGGGGTTTCTTCGAACGGGAAACCGGCGCTGAAGGTCGCGTAATCGGCTTTCGGGTCGGCGAAGGCATAACCCTCGCGAGCGGCGCGACGGGCATAAATGTCGAGCAACTCGGCGGCCACGTCGCGCACTTGTTCGGCGGCTTTGCGTTTGGCTTTCTGCCAGGTCTCGGAGCCGAGGCGGTGCAGCGGTGCCAGGGCATCGTCGCTTCCGGTATAACGAGCGATCAAATGCAGGTTGGCTACCGGGACGTACAGCTTGGCGTTCTCGGCATATTCAAGGGTCAGGAATTCGGCGGCTTGGTTGTCGATTTCCAGGATCGTCAGCCCCAGATAACGGCCGACACCATGATCGATGTGCACCACCGGCGCGTTCTCGCGCAGCTCGGTGAGGTTTTTGATCACTGCATCGTTGTTGGCGTCAGCACGTTTCTCGCGACGACGGCGCTGCATTACGCGCTGACCGAACAACGGGCTTTCAGCGATCAGGGCCAGGGCTGGATCGTCCAGCAGCAGACCTTCGTCGAGCGGCGCGATGGTGATCGCCAAGCGCTCCTTGCTCGCAACAAAGTCTGGCCAGCTGTCGACGGTTTTCGGTCGCAGCTTCAGGCGTTCCAGCAATTCCAGCAGCACTTCACGACGGCCCGCGGACTCGGCGGTAAACAGCACTCGGCCAGGGAATTCGTCGAGGAAACCGGCCAGCGCCGCCAACGGTTGAGTGGCCTTGGCTTCGATGGCCAGGTTCGGCAGCGGCTGAGCCGGGAAGCGCTCGCGACCGACACCGGTTTCAACGTCCTGCTGACTGGCAACCACACGGGGCCAGCTCTTCAGGCGGGCAAAGCAGTCCTCCACCGGCAAGAACAGCTCGGCCGGTGGCAATAAAGGACGGGATGGATCGACGCGGCGCTCTTCATAGCGATTGCGCACGTCGTTCCAGAAATTCTCCGCCGCCTGTTCAATGCCCGGCAAAGAGAACACTTGTGTGTCCTGAGGCAGGTAATCGAACAGCGTGGAGGTTTCGTCGAAGAACAGCGGCAAGTAGTACTCGATACCGGCCGGTGTAATCCTGCTGCTCAAATCCTGAAAGATCGGGCAGCGACGGAAGTCGACATCGAAACGCTCACGGAAGCGCGCCTTGAAGCGGGTGACCGCGTCCTTTTGCAGCGGGAACTCCCGCGCCGGCAGCAGGCGAACAGTGCCCACCTTGTCGATGGAGCGCTGGTTTTCCGGATCGAAGGTACGCAGGGTTTCGATTTCGTCGTCGAACAGATCGATACGGAAGGGCAATTTGCTGCCCATCGGGAACAGATCGATCAGCGAGCCGCGCACGGTGAATTCGCCGTGCTCATAGACAGTATCGACGTAACGATAGCCGCTGGCCTCAAGCCTGCTGCGCATTTGCTCGACATCAAGCTTCTGGCCGACATCCAGCACCAGGCTGCTGCCGAGCAGGAATTTGGTCGGCGCCAGGCGGTGCAGGGCCGTGGTAATTGGCACGACCAGCACGCCATGCTCCAGCTCCGGCAACCGATACAGGCTGGAGATGCGCTGAGAGATGATGTCCTGGTGTGGCGAGAACAGGTCGTAGGGCAGGGTTTCCCAGTCGGGGAAATGCAGGACAGGCAAATCCGGGGCGAAGAAACTCAGCTCCTGTTCCAGCCGTTCGGCACTCTGGCTGTCGGCGGTCAGTAGCAGGGTAAAGCGCTTGGCAGCGCTGGCGGCCTCGGCAATGGCCAGGCTCAGGGCGGCACCGGGCAGGTTGCCCCAGTGCTGTTTACCTGCCGCGGCAGGGAGAAGCGGTAGACGCAGAACGGGCACGGAAGGTTGAGCTCCAAGCGTTGCGACAAAGTCGACAATTGTAACGGCCTCAGGTGCCGGCTGTCAGTTGCAGATATGTCTATTACGCGGGTTGGGCAAAATGTAGTGGTAATGACAAAATCGAGTGGTTTTTTAGTGAAAATTGCTGATTATGTAGTGGCAAAACGAACGCGTGTTACGGATGGTTACGGACAAGGCGGCGATATCTCCAAAAAATTGACGATGCTGGAGGCCCCGGTTTTACTGGGCTGGGGCTGGGCGTAATTTTTTTGAACGGGATTTTGTTACCGTCCGTGCGACAGGCGCGCATTGCTACGGGAGGCAGTCGGCGGCATAATGTAGCCCCTTTTTTCAGCCCCTACATGTGGAAGGTTCCCGTGACTCAGAAGCCCGACCAGTGTCTTGGTGAATGGATCGACCGTGAAGCACTCGCAGAAGCGATGATTCCGCTTATCGGTCAGCTCTACCGCAATAACAATGTGGTGAGCTCGATCTATGGCCGCAGTCTGATCAACCAGTCTGTCATCGCGATCCTCAAAGCTCACCGCTTTGCTCGCCATCGCCAGTCCGATGACAGCGAATTGTCCGTCCACGAAACATTCCCGCTGCTCAAGGCAATGAGCGAGCTCAAGCTCGGCGCTGCTTCGGTAGACCTGGGCAAGCTGGCCGTCAAATTCAAAGCCGAAGGCAATGGCCGTACCGCCGAAGCGTTCGTCCGTGACGAACTGGCTGATGTGGTCGGCAAGCAGAATGGTTCCGGCCGTACCGGCACCGACGTTGTCCTGTACGGCTTCGGTCGTATCGGTCGTCTGCTGGCGCGCATCCTGATTGAGAAAACCGGTGGTGGCGACGGCCTGCGTCTGCGTGCCATCGTTGTCCGCAAGGGCGCCGAGAACGATCTGGTCAAGCGTGCCAGCCTGCTGCGTCGCGACTCGGTGCACGGTTCGTTCAATGGCACCATCACTATTGATGAAGCCAACAACACCATTACCGCGAACGGCAACCTGATCCAGGTTATCTACGCGAAGAACCCGACTGAAGTGGACTACACCCAGTACGGCATCAAAAATGCCTTGCTGGTGGACAACACCGGTGTATGGCGTGACGCCGACGGCCTGGGCCAGCATCTGGCATGCCCGGGTATCGACCGCGTTGTTCTGACCGCGCCTGGCAAAGGCAAGTTGAAGAACATCGTTCACGGCATCAACCACGGTGAAATCACCGCTGAGGACAAGATCGTGTCCGCCGCTTCCTGCACCACCAACGCCATCGTGCCGGTGCTGAAGGCTGTGAATGACAAGTTCGGCATCATCAACGGTCACGTCGAAACCGTTCACTCGTACACCAACGACCAGAACCTGATCGACAACTTCCACAAGGGCGATCGTCGTGGCCGTAGCGCCGCGTTGAACATGGTGATCACCGAGACTGGTGCTGCCACCGCTGCCGCCAAGGCACTGCCTGAGCTGGCCGGCAAGCTGACCGGTAACGCGATCCGTGTTCCGACGCCGAACGTGTCGATGGCCATTCTCAACCTGAACCTTGAGAAAGCTGCCACCCGTGAAGAGATGAACGAGTACCTGCGCTACATGGCGCTGCACTCCGATCTGCACAAGCAAATCGACTACGTTAATTCGCAGGAGGTGGTTTCCACCGACTTCGTTGGCTCGCGCCACGCAGGCGTTGTGGACGCTGAAGCGACCATCGTTCAGGACAACCGCGTTGTTCTGTACGTCTGGTACGACAACGAGTTCGGTTACAGCTGCCAGGTAGTCCGCGTGATGGAAGACATGGCCGGTGTAAACCCGCCAGCATTCCCGCGCTAAGCCTTAGCCGCACATGAAAGCGCCCCGACTTTGGTCGGGGCGTTTTTGTTTATGCGGTTTGTCAGTTGTAGGTGTGTTGTTTATGCGGGGCCTCATCGCGGGCAAGCCCGCTCCCACATGTTTTGGTGGTGGTTTCGCAATGGTGGGAGCGCCGCAGAACCCTGTGGGAGCGGGCTTGCCCGCGATGGCGATTTATCAGGCACCGCCGACCACTGCCGCTTGCGCAGTCCGCAGTTCATGTCGATTGCCTTTGAACAGCACCAGCGTCGCAATCAACCCCAGCACCGCCGCGGCACTGAGCCAGATCCCCGGCGCCGCCTTGTTGTCCAGCACATGGATCAGATACGTACAGGCCGCCGGTGTGAAACCACCAAAGGTCGCGGTCGCGAGGCTGTAGGCAAGGGAGAAACCGGTCGTGCGAACTTCCACCGGCATGATCTCGGTCAGGGCCACCACCATGGCGCCGTTGTAGGAGCCATACAGGAACGACAGCCACAACTCGACGATCAGCAGGTGGCTGAAGCTCGGGTTCGCCACCAGCCATGACAGCGCTGGATAAGCCGTGAGGATCGCCAGAATCGTCGCCGCCAACAGCAGGGGTTTGCGCCCGATCCTGTCAGACACAGAGCCCATCACCGGCAGCCAGAAGAAGTTCGACAGGCCAATGCACACGGTCACCAGCAACGTATCCAGATCCGACAGATGCAGTTCGGCTTTGCCAAAGGTCGGGGTGTAGGCGGTGATCAAGTAGAACGACACCGTGGTCATCACCACCAGCGCCATGCCGGCGAGGACGATGCCGAAGTTCTGACCAATCGAGCGAACAATGTCCTGCAGGGTAGGGCGGTGCTTACGCGCCTGGAATTCCGGGGTTTCTTCCAGCGAGCGGCGAATCACGAAGATCGCCGGCACAATCATACAGCCGATCAGGAACGGCACGCGCCAGCCCCATTCGCCCATTTCTTCCGGGCTGAGCCAATGGTTCAAACCCACCCCGAGCAGGCCAGCGAAGACCACCGCGGCTTGCTGACTGGCGGACTGCCAGCTGACGAAGAAGCCTTTACGGCCTGGTGTGGAGATTTCGGCGAGGTACACCGACACACCGCCCAGCTCCACGCCCGCCGAGAAGCCTTGCAACAGGCGACCAAGCAATACGATCAGCGGCGCCGCGACACCCAGCGTCGCGTAACCCGGCACGCACGCAATCAATAGTGTGCCGGCGGCCATCATCGCCAATGTGATGATCAGGCCTTTGCGGCGGCCGTGACGGTCGATGTAAGCCCCGAGGAAAATCGCCCCCAACGGACGCATCAGGAAGCCGGCGCCGAAAGTGGCCAAAGACAGCATCAGGGAAGCGAAAGCGCTGTCGGCAGGGAAGAAGGTTTTTGCAATGGCCGTGGCGTAAAAGCCGTAGACCATGAAGTCGAACATCTCCAGGAAGTTTCCGCTGACGACGCGAAAAATTGCTTTGCCGTTGCTCGTGTTGGAAGGCATTTGTAGGTACTCACGCTGGTAAATCTTGTTTGAAAACGCTGCACCTGTGGGAGCCTGCTCGCGATAGCGGTGACCGGACTTACGATTGCTTCGCAATCGGACGGGGGCAAGCCCCTCGCCACACAGGCTCGCTTCCACAGGTTTTGCGTCTGGCTGACGGGCGCTGGCAGACCTCGCTCTCATGCGCTCTGAGGCCCATAATGGCGGGCGCGGTTTTGAGGGGAGATGAAGATTTGTTAACTGGACGGTGGAGTGGACTTGTGGTGCTGGCCGGCGTTTTGTCCGGTTGCGGCAACGGCGACAGCCTGGAACGCTTCGATGGCCCGACCATGGGCAGTCGTTATTCCATTCAATACGTAAGACATTCCTCCACGCCCGGGCCGAAAGCGGTGCAGGCCGAAGTAGAAAGTATCCTCGCCGAAGTGGATCGACAATTCTCGACCTATCGCAGCGACTCGGACACCGTACGCTTCAACGCATTGCCGGCCGGTCGCTGTCAGTTCATGCCTGGCCCTGTGCTCGAATTGATCCGTGTGGGCGAGAAGTTGTCATCCCAAAGCGACGGCTCCTTCGATTTGACGGTGGAGCCGTTGCTCAACCTTTGGGGATTCGGTCCGCAGGCGCGAGAGGAAAAAGTTCCGAGTGCCGAAGCGCTCGCCGAGGTGCAGCAACGCGTCGGCCACAGCCACTTGCGCATCGACGGTGATCAGTTGTGTAAGGATGCCGCGGTGGAAGTTGACTTCAACAGTCTCGCCGCTGGCTATGCTGTCGACCGGATCGCCGGCAGGCTCGAGGCCTTGGGTATCGACAGTTACCTCGCTGAAGCCACTGGAGAGCTCAAGGCTACGGGGCACAAGCCCGATGGTTCGGCCTGGCACGTCGCCCTGGAAGAGCCCCGCGATGACCAACAAGTGGCCAAACGCATCATCGCCGTCGACGGCTACGGTGTGTCCACGTCCGGCGACTACCGTAATTATTTTCAGCAAAACGGCCAGCGCTATTCCCACACCTTCGATGCCCGCACCGGTGCACCGGTCCTACACACCCTGGCGTCAGTCACAGTGATTCATCCTTCAGCGTTAATGGCCGATGGCCTATCGACGCTGTTGCTGATTCTCGGTCCTGAACGGGGTTGGGACTATGCCGAAACCCATGACATTGGTGCATTCTTTGTGATTCGTGCCGATACAGGTTTCGTCATCCGCACCAATCAGGCTTTTGAGCGCCTGGCGGGTGAGAAAACCAAGTGATTGCGGGATCAAAAGCATTTTTGATGGCGTTGTAGTGCAGGCAAAACTAGCCTACGACGCGACCAAGGGTTAATGTGCCCGGCGTTGACGCTTCTATAGACTGTGTCCGGGTTCTGTACTGGCCCCAAATTGTTCCTTCACGCCGCAGATCGGCGTGATTTAGCTGCAGGTGCCGAGGGCGCCGCGGCCTGTTCTGAGGAGTACGCATGGCTGTCTACAACTACGATGTGGTGGTGTTGGGTTCCGGCCCGGCGGGAGAAGGCGCGGCAATGAACGCCGCCAAGGCAGGGCGCAAGGTGGCGATGGTCGATAGCCGTCGCCAGGTCGGCGGCAACTGCACCCACCTGGGCACCATCCCGTCCAAGGCCTTGCGTCACTCGGTCCGGCAGATCATGCAGTTCAACACCAACCCGATGTTCCGGGCCATTGGTGAGCCGCGCTGGTTCTCGTTCCCGGACGTTTTGAAAAGCGCCGAAAAAGTCATCTCCAAACAAGTCGCCTCGCGTACCGGCTACTACGCCCGTAACCGTGTCGACGTGTTCTTCGGTACCGGCAGCTTCGCCGACGAGCAAACCATCGAAGTGGTCTGCGCCAACGGCGTGGTTGAAAAACTGGTGGCCAAGCACATCATCATCGCTACCGGCTCGCGTCCTTATCGCCCGGCGGACATCGATTTCCATCACCCGCGTATCTACGATAGCGACACCATCCTCAGCCTTGGCCACACCCCGCGCAAACTCATCGTTTACGGCGCTGGTGTTATCGGTTGCGAATACGCCTCGATCTTCAGTGGCCTGGGTGTGCTGGTGGAGCTGGTGGACAACCGCGGTCAGTTGCTGAGCTTCCTCGACTCGGAAATTTCCCAGGCGCTGAGTTACCACTTCAGTAACAACAACATCACGGTTCGTCACAACGAAGATTACGACCGCGTCGAAGGCGTGGACAACGGCGTGATCCTGCACCTCAAGTCCGGCAAGAAGATCAAGGCCGATGCCTTGCTCTGGTGCAACGGCCGTACCGGCAACACCGACCAGCTGGGTCTGGAAAACATCGGCGTGAAGGTCAACAGCCGTGGCCAGATCGAAGTCGACGAAGCCTACCGCACCTGCGTACCGAACATTTACGGTGCCGGTGATGTGATTGGCTGGCCGAGCCTGGCCAGTGCCGCCCACGACCAGGGTCGCTCAGCTGCTGGCAGCATCGTCGATAACAATAGCTGGCGCTTCGTGAATGACGTGCCGACCGGCATCTACACCATTCCGGAGATCAGCTCGATCGGCAAGAACGAGCAAGAGCTGACGCAGGCCAAGGTGCCGTACGAAGTCGGCAAGGCGTTCTTCAAGAGCATGGCGCGTGCACAGATTGCCGGCGAGCCTCAGGGCATGCTGAAAATCCTGTTCCACCGCGAGACCCTGGAAGTGCTGGGCGTTCACTGCTTCGGTTATCAGGCGTCGGAGATCGTGCACATCGGTCAGGCGATCATGAGCCAGCCGGGCGAACTGAACACGCTGAAGTACTTCGTCAACACGACGTTCAACTACCCGACCATGGCCGAAGCCTATCGGGTAGCGGCGTACGATGGCCTCAACCGGCTTTTTTGAGCGGCTCCGGCCGGTGGCCTGAGCCGGCCGGGGAGACCGATTTCAGCAATTCTCGAGCGTGGCAGTGGCCAAACCGGGAAAGTCTGTAATCAGGCTGTCAACGCCGAAGTCGGCGAGTCTGCGCATCAGCGCGGGCTCGTTGACTGTCCACACCGACACATGCAGCCCCTGACGCTGCGCCTTCTGCAGGCGTTCCGGCGTACACAGGGTCCAGTTCAGCGCCAGCATCTCACAGCCATAGTTTTGCGCGACCTTCAGCGGGTCGAGCCAGGCGTATTCGGCCACCAATCCGCGAGACACGTCCGGCACCAGGTCCAGCGCGGCTTTCAATACTTCGCGTGAGCTCGACGTGATCGTGACCTTGTCCCGCATGCCGAAACGCTGGGCCAGTTCACGAATCGCCAGCACGGTGGTCGCGGCACGGGTGCGTGAAGCGCTTTTGACTTCCAGCTGCCAGTGCTCGAAATCGCATTTTTCGAACAATTCTTCCAGCGTTGGAATCGGGCAAGGTTTGATCCAGCCCGGGCCACCCTTGCGCGCGTCGTAGGTCACTAGCTCTGCCGCCGTGTGTTCGACCACTTTGCCGCGGCGGTCGGTGGTGCGTTTGAGGGTCGGGTCGTGGATCACCATCAACTCGCCGTCTTTGGACAGGTGCAAGTCCAGTTCACAACGACGTACGCCGTGCTTGAGGCATTCCTGAAAGCTGGTCAGGGTGTTTTCCGGTGCTTCGCCCTTGGCGCCGCGATGGCCGTAGATGAGAGTCACGGTTCTTCCTTAAATTAAATGCCTGATTCGTTTTGTTCGCGGGCCAGGCGTCGTTCTTGTGCCTGTCGCTGCAAGATGTAACGGGCCAGCAATTGCCGCTGGGCATCGGACAGGTATTCGAACTCGGTGCCGACGTCGTAGCCGTCGCCCTTGCGGTCGCAATGGGTGACGCGTGCCCGCAGCAACAGGCCGAGGGCTTGTGGCATCAGCACCAGTTTGATCGACAGGTGCGCGTCGACGGCAATGGGTGTCGGATACTGAAAGTCGATGCCGCCTTCGGAGATGATCACCGGCTGCGGCTCGCCGATCTGTCCGAGCACAGTCAGGGCGACCACCTGACTCAGCAGGTCGATGCGTTTGTTCTGGGATTTCAGGAACGCGGCGATGGTGCGGTCGCGTTCGCTGATCTGTCGCAGCAGGTGTTGCGACTCGAATTCGCTCAGGTGCAGTTCGCTGAGCAGGTTGAATAGAGGGGAAGCATCCTGCAACACTTCCTGGCCTGCGGCTTCGGGAGCAGACAGGGGCCGAATTTCCAGTGCGATCGTGTCCTCGATACGGTAGTATTCGCGGCGATCTTCTTCATCTAATGTCGACATGGCGAACCCATGGTAGCGGCGGTGGTCTGAGTGTAAAGCTGGTTATCGACCCCCGCCACAAGGACGTTCCTTTTCCCTCCGAACAAGCCCCGACATGTTCAGACCTCTCTTCGTATTTATTGGCACGCGTTATACCCGTGCAAAGCGTCGCAATCATTTTGTGTCGTTCATTTCCCTGACCTCAATGATCGGACTCGCCCTTGGCGTGGTCGTGATGATCGTCGTGCTGTCGGTCATGAACGGCTTCGATCATGAGATGCGCACCCGCGTGCTGGGCATGGTGCCCCACGCGACCATCGAGTCCGGTGAGCCGATCAGCGACTGGCAAAGCCTGGCCGCCAAGGTCAAGCAGAACCCGCAGGTGGCGGCGGTTGCGCCCTTCGTCCAGATGCAGGGCCTGCTGACCAACAACGGCAAGGTTTCCAAAGTGCTGCTCAATGCCATCGACCCTGTGCAGGAACGGCAGGTGTCGATCATTGATAACTTCATGCAGCAGGGCAAACTCGATGACCTGGCACCGGGCAGTTTCGGCATCGTCATCGGCGACAAGGCCGCAGCCAAGCTCGGCGTGGCGGTCGGCGACAAGCTGACGTTTGTCGCGCCGGAAGTCACCGTGACCCCCGCCGGTATGTTCCCGCGCATGAAACGCTTTACCGTGGTCGGCATCTTCCACGTCGGTGCGGGTGAGATCGACGGCTATCTGGGCATCACCAATTTGCAGGATCTGGCGAAGCTGCACCGCTGGAAGCCGGATCAGGTCCAAGGCCTGCGCTTGAAATTCGACGATCTGTTCCAGGCACCACGCGTGGCGTGGACCATCGCTCAGCAACTCGGCGAAGATCAGTATTACGCCCGCGACTGGACCCGCACCCACGGCAATCTGTATCAGGCGATCCGCATGGAAAAAGCCATGATCGGCCTGCTGTTGCTGCTGATCGTCGCCGTTGCAGCGTTCAACATCATCTCCACGCTGGTGATGGTGGTGAACGATAAGAAGGGCGACATCGCGATCCTGCGCACCCTGGGCGCCACGCCGGGTTCGATCATGGCGACGTTCATGGTTCAGGGTACGGTCATTGGCGTGGTCGGTACGCTGATCGGCGCCGTGGTCGGGATCTTCGCCGCGCTGAACGTCAGCGCCGCGATTTCGGCCCTTGAAGGGCTGATCGGCCATAAATTCCTGAACGCCGACGTGTATTTCATCGATTACCTGCCGTCGCAAGTGCAGAGCCAGGACGTGTTGATGGTCTGCGCCGCCGCGTTGGTCCTGAGTTTCCTCGCCACCCTGTATCCAGCCTGGCGTGCCGCGCGCACCCAGCCTGCGGAGGCGCTACGTTATGAGTGAGTCGGGCATGAGTGATAAAGCAATCTTGAGCTGCCGCAACCTGGGCAAATCCTATGTGGAAGGCCCGGAATCGGTAGAGGTTCTGGCGGGTCTGCAACTGGAGCTGCACCCAGGTGAGCGCGTGGCGATCGTCGGTACGTCGGGTTCGGGCAAAAGTACCTTGCTCAACCTGCTGGGCGGCCTCGATACGCCGACCAAGGGCAGCGTCTGGCTGGCCGGTGAAGAGCTCTCGGCATTGAACGAAAAGGCGCGTGGCCTGCTGCGCAATCGGTCGCTGGGTTTCGTTTACCAGTTCCACCACTTACTGCCTGAGTTCACCGCGCTGGAAAACGTCTGCATGCCGTTGCTGATCGGTAAAACTGCGATCCCGGAAGCGCGTCAACGTGCGACGGCGTTGCTGGAGCGGGTAGGGCTGGGCCATCGTCTGGAGCACAAACCGGCGGAATTGTCCGGTGGCGAACGCCAGCGTGTGGCCATCGCCCGTGCCCTGGTGAACAAGCCAGGCCTGGTGATGCTCGACGAGCCGACCGGTAACCTCGATTCCCACACCGCGCAGGGCATTCAGGATTTGATGCTGGAACTCAGCACTTCGATGCGCACCGCGTTCCTGGTGGTGACCCACGACATGAACCTGGCCCGCCAGATGGATCGCGTCCTGCATTTGCAGGAAGGTTACCTGACACCCATCTGATTGACCGAAACCCGGCGTACTGAACAGTGCGTCGGGTCTTTTATTTTTATACGGTGCCCCAGCGAATGTTCAGACCGTTATCGATCTTTATCGGCACGCGCTATACCCGCGCCAAGCGCCGCAATCGCTTTGTTTCCTTCATCTCGATGACTTCGATGATCGGCCTCGCCCTGGGCGTGCTGGCGATGATCGTGGTGCTGTCGGTAATGAACGGCTTCCAGCGCGAAATGAGCTCGCGCATCCTCGGCATGGTGCCCCACGCGACCATCGTCGGCGTGAACCCTATCGACGATTGGCAGCCGGTGGCCGCCGCGGCGATGAAGAATCCTGAAGTGACGGCGGCGGTGCCGTTCACCGAGATGGAAGGCATGCTGTCCTACAAGGGCACGATGCAGCCGATCCAGGTCAGCGGTGTCGACCCGGCGCTGGAAGGCAAGGTGTCGATCGTTGCCAAACATATTGTTCAGGGGCGTCTCGACGCCTTGAAGCCGGGCGAGTTCGGCGTGGTGATCGGTGAGATCACTGCGCGGCGCTTTCGCTTGAATGTCGGCGACAAGATCACCCTGATCGTGCCGGAAATCAGCACCGCGCCGGGCGGGATTACCCCGCGCATGCAGCGGCTGGACGTGGTGGGCGTGTTCAAGGTCGGCGCCGAGCTGGATGGCTCGATGGCGCTGATCCACCTCGCCGATGCCGCACAGATGCAACACTGGCAGCCAAATCAGGTGCAGAGCGTACGCTTGGCGGTGAAGGATCTGTACGCCGCGCCGCAAGTGTCGAGCGACATCGCGAGTGGCCTGGGCGCTGCCTACAAGGCTGACGACTGGACCCACACCCAGGGCAGTCTGTTCAGCGCGATGAAGATGGAAAAAACCATGATCGGCCTGCTGTTGCTGATGATCGTCGCGGTGGCGGCGTTCAACATCATCGCCACCCTGATCATGGTGGTGAACGACAAGGGCGCGGACATCGCGATCCTGCGCACCATCGGCGCGACGCCTCGGCAGATCATGGCGATCTTCATGGTGCAGGGCACGGTGATCGGGGTTGTCGGTACCTTGATTGGCGGCGTGCTGGGCGTGATTGCAGCGTTGAACGTCAGCGAACTGGTAGGCTGGATGGAGCGGGTGAGCGGGCAGCACATCTTCAGTTCCGATGTGTACTTTGTCAGTAACTTGCCGTCGGAACTGCAGGGCGCGGATGTGTTGTTGATCTGTTCCGCCGGTTTCATCATGAGCTTTTTGGCGACGGTGTATCCGGCGTGGCGGGCGGCGAAGGTCGAGCCGGCTACTGCGTTGCGGTATTCGTAAGCCTGTAGATCGCTATCGCGGGCAAGCCCGCTCCCACAGGGTTTCGAGTCGTTCACATCATTGTGATTCAACTCGGTCACTGTGGGCCGCGATGGGGCCGGCCCTGCTAGCCTCAATCCCCCTTCGGCAACTCAATCACAAACCGCGTCCACCCCTGATCCGATTCGCAACGAATCTGCCCGCCATGGGCGCGGATGATCGACTGGGTAATCGCCAACCCCAACCCTGCATGCTCACTGCTGCCTTCACGACGTGCCGGGTCTGCCCGGTAGAAACGGTCAAACAAGCGCGGCACCAAGTCTTCAGAAATCCCTTCGCCACTGTTTTCAACGCTCAAGCTCAAGCCAGTCGGCTGCTCGACAATCCTTACCCGCACCTCGCCACCGACCGGGGTAAACCGCAACGCATTGTCCAGCAAATTGGACAGCGCCCGACGCAACATGCTGCGGTCGCCCTGCATGCGCGCGCTGCCGTCACGACTCAACTTCACCTGAGCGTCTTCGGCCAACGGCGCAAAAAACTCCAGCAGCACATCGGCTTCTTCCGCCAGTTCCAGCGGTTCGCGCTTGGGCATCAGCAAGCCATGGTCAGCCTTGGCCAGGTACAACATGTCGTTGACCAGTTGCGCCATCCATTGCAGTTCTTCGAGGTTGCTGTGCAGCGCTTCGCGGTAATCCTCGATGGGACGTGGGCGGGTGAGGGTGACCTGGGTGTGGGTCAGCAGGTTCGACAGCGGTGTGCGCAGTTCATGGGCGATGTCGGCGGAGAAGGCCGAGAGCCGCTGAAAAGAGTCGTCGAGGCGTTCGAGCATGGCGTTGAAGCTGTGGGCCATTTCCGCGAGTTCCGGCGGCATGTCTGCTTCCGGCAGGCGGGCGTTGAGCGATTGCGCCGACACGCCGCTGGCGACCGCACTCATGCGCCGCAACGGACGCAAACCACTGCGCGCCGCCCAGGCGCCGAGCAGGGCCGTGGCCAGGGCTGAGAGGCCAATCGTCAGCCAGATCAGGTGTTGCATGCGTTGTAGAAAGTGTTGGTGGTGGGTGATGTCCAGCAGCAAAGTCAGTTGCGGCGAGTCGGGTTTGTCGAGGAACAGCGGCGCATTCAGGACGCGGTAATCGGTGCCGTCGTCGCTCACCGTCGACAGGCCAGGCTTGCGCGGCAAATCTTTGGGTAAGCGGGGCGAGCTGTCGTACAGCCGTTGACCGTCACTGCCAACGATGCGCAGTGAAAGATCGGCCTGTCGGCTCAATTCGTCGGCTAGCCTGGCCTCGGTATCGCTGGACTGAATGTCATCCAGTGCCCGGCGCAAACCAATCAGTTTGCCATCCAGCAACTGTTGGTCCAGCTCGATAAAGTGCGCCTCGCTGGCGCGGCTGAACAACACCCCGGCAAACAACGACACCACCGCAGTGCAGGCGGCAAACAGCAGTGCCAGACGGCTGCTTAATGAAAGTCGGCGCATCAGGCAGGGCGCTCTTCAAGGACGTAGCCCATGCCGCGCACGGTGTGGATCAACTTGTTCGGGAAGTCGTCATCTATCTTCAGACGCAAACGACGGATCGCCACTTCGATGACGTTGGTGTCGCTGTCGAAATTCATGTCCCACACCTGGGAAGCGATCAGTGACTTGGGCAGCACTTCGCCTTGGCGCCGCAGGAGCATTTCCAGCAAGGCGAATTCCTTGGCGGTCAGGTCGATGCGCTGGCCGTTGCGCTCGACCCTGCGGCGGATCAGGTCCAGGCGCAAGTCGGCCAGTTGCAGGCTGGTTTCCTGAGGTGTTGCGCTACCGCGCCGCAGCAGGCTGCGAACCCGGGCCAGCAGTTCGGAGAAGGCGAAAGGTTTGACCAGATAGTCGTCGGCGCCCAGTTCCAGGCCGTGGACCCTGTCCTCCACCGCGTCGCGGGCTGTAAGAAACAATACCGGCGTGTCCAGGCCTGCACCGCGCACCGCTTGCAAAATCTGCCAGCCATCGCGGCCAGGCAGCATCACATCGAGAATCAACAAGGCGTAATCGCCACTCAAGGCCAGTTGCTGGCCAGTGGTGCCATCTGCCACCAGTTCGGTATTGAACCCGGCCTCGGTCAGGCCCTGGCGCAGGTAATGGCCGGTTTTCGGTTGGTCTTCGACGATCAGCAGTTTCATGGGCGACTCGGGCAGTAGGAACAGGTGCGTTATACCGTGGGCGGCAAGGAAGCTGGTCAATATGACAAAGTTGTAATCCGTCTGTCAGGTGGCTGGCAGAACTGGTTGGTAGAGTCTCCCACAAGCTGAACCTCATCTTATTGGAGTGCGACTATGTTTTTGCAAAAGCATCTGGTACTGGCCGCTTGTTTGCTGAGTCTGAGCCTGGGGCTGGAAGCCTCGCCGGCACAGACCTACGATTTCGGTCAACCAGCCTCGGCCGCACAGGCTACCCGCAGCGTTGAAGTGGTGATGGGCGATATGACCTTCAGCCCCAAGGCCATCGATATCAAGGCCGGGGAAACCGTGCGTCTCGTACTGGTGAATAAAGGCCAGTTGCTGCATGAATTCAACCTCGGCGATGCACAGATGCATGCCAGGCATCAGCGGGAAATGCTCCAGATGCAGCAAAGCGGCATGTTGATGCCTACAGGCATGAAGACCATGGATCACGGTTCCATGGCCGGAATGGATCATGGCACCATGGACCACGGCATGAAGCATGACGACCCCAATAGTGTGTTGGTGGAACCGGGCAAAACCGCCGAGCTGACCTGGACCTTCACCAAGGCCACCAACCTGGAATTTGCCTGCAATATCCCCGGCCACTATCAGGCCGGCATGGTCGGCAAATTGACAGTCAGTCAGTAAGCACTCAAAGGCGGGAGCAAAGGCTGGTAGAATCCGCTGATTCTTCAGTCAGGTTTCCGCCATGCATCCCGCAGCCGAACATTCGCCGCTGGGCAAATCCAGCGAATACATCGCCACCTACACGCCGTCCCTGCTGTTCCCAATCCCGCGTACCGCGAAATGGGCCGAACTGGGCCTGACGGCTGAAACCCTGCCGTACAAGGGCGTGGACTTCTGGAACTGCTTCGAACTGTCGTGGCTGTTGCCATCCGGCAAGCCTGTGGTGGCGATTGGCGAATTCAGCATTCCGGCGGATTCGCCGAACATCATCGAATCGAAGTCGTTCAAGCTGTACCTCAACTCGCTGAACCAGACAGCGTTTGCCGATACCGCGAGCCTTGAAGCGACGCTGGCGAAAGACCTCTCGGCTGCTGCCGGCAAACCGGTGGGCGTGCGGATTCGCAGCCTGAAAGAGGTTGAGGCAGAAGGCGTCGTGGCATTGCCGGGCGTGTGCATCGATGACCTGGACATTAGCGTCAGCAGCTATGAGCATCCGCGTCCGGAACTGCTGCGCTGCGATGAGTCACTCATTATTGAAGAGTCCGTGCACAGCCATTTGCTAAAGTCCAACTGCCCGGTTACCAGTCAACCGGATTGGGGCAGCGTGGCGGTGGAGTATCGCGGCGCGGCGCTGGATCACGCGAGTTTGCTGGAATACATCGTGAGCTTTCGTCAGCACTCGGACTTTCATGAGCAGTGTGTGGAGCGGATTTTCCTCGACCTGCAACGGTTGCTGAAGCCAGAGAAACTGACGGTGTATGCGCGGTATGTGCGTCGCGGCGGGTTGGACATCAACCCGTATCGCAGCACGGAAGAAGTGCAACTGCCGAACCATCGGTTGGTCCGTCAATAAGGCTTAAGTCAAGCATGGAACCTGTGGCGAGGGGCTTGCCCCCAATGATTTGCGACGGCTTCGCAGCCGAACGGGGGCAAGCCCCCTCGCCACAATAGAACCGTGGTGCTTCGGACTGCAGAAACGAAAAAGCCCCGCTATCGATAGCGGGGCTTTTTTGCATATGGTGGGTTCAGATCCCCATGCTGACCAAGGCTTGCATGATGTTACGCAAGGTGCCGGCAAGGGCGGGATGTTCGACTTCGAAGCGCTCGACGGCCAGGTTCACATTGTCGGCGAGGTTGGTGTCCTGGGTTTTTGTTTCGAGTTCAAGCTCAAGTTCGATCTGTTGCATCAGCGCGTGCAGGTCAGCGCGCTCGGCTTCGGAAAGCGGTGGATTCTGTTCCAATTGCTCGCGCAGTTTGTTGAGCTGTTCTTGCAGTTCGCGGGCAGGCATGGCGTTCTTCCTTTTATCGATAGGCACTGGCATAGACCGCAGCGGCGCGCCAAAGGTCTATGGCTGACCTTCAGATTAATCCACTCTCGGGCAACCTGCATGCCTTCATAGGTGTGAGGCGGCGATCAGGGCTTCTCGCCCTTGAGTCGGCGCAGGCTGATATCGGCCAGGCAGGTGTCGAGCTCGCCCAGATGATCGATCACCGAATGCACGCCCAGGCCGAACAACTGCATTGTGGCCTTGCCACGCAGGTGTTCCCGTTCCTTTTGGCTCAAGGCCTGCCATTCACTCGGCGCGAGCCCACACAACGAGCCGCAGGACGCCAGGCCAATGGTCCACAACCCGGCATTCAGGCCTGATTGCAGCAAGCGTGGTTCGCCGCTGACCAGCACGCAACCGTCCAGACGCTCGACGTTCAGCGCCATCAAGGCTTGCCAGCAGGCATTCGGGGCTGGCCATGGATTGATTGTTTCCGGGTGTTGCGAAGGTTTGATCCAGGCCGGGAGTGCCGCGGCCAGCGAGTGGCTGAGGGCGGGGGGCAGTTCATCGAGCCAGGCACAAGGAATCTGTTGGCGCTGCAAGCTGGACAGGCTATCCAGAGCACCGAGCGTGACTTCGGTGTGCTCGGCAGTCAGTGTGCCGGGTTGGCGAGTGCGTGCGCCGAAATCCACCAGACATCCACTGAGGCCGAACAGTACAGCGGTCAGGCTGGGCGCGATGAGAGGCGAGGTTTCGGCGCGTGGCATATCAACATCCTTGAAATAGTAACAAGGCTATTCGTGGACGGTGACAGTTGAGTGACACTGATGTGAATCGCTCCCAGCCAGGCACAGTCGGTCGCAGGCCATCGCGCACGAAGCTGCCTAAACAGGATTTTCCATCATATACTAGCGGTCTTTGTGCTTGGGCCAAGCGCCCATGCCAGTATGAATCCAAGGAGTTTCTGTATGCGCTGGAGCAATCGACTCGCTCAGCTTTGTATGTGTGCCAGTGTATTGCTGGTTCCGTTCGCGGCTCAGGCTGCCACGGAAGAAGACCCTTGGGAAAGCATTAACCGCCCGATCTACAAGTTCAACGACTTCGTCGACACCTACGCGCTGAAGCCGGTAGCTCAGGGCTACCGGTTCGTCACGCCGCAGTTCCTGGAAGACGGCATCCACAACATGTTCCGCAACGTCGGCGACGTCACCAACCTCGCCAACGACGTGTTGCAGGCCAAGCCCGCCGCGGCTGGCGTCGACACTGCGCGCTTGATTTTCAACACCACCTTCGGCCTGCTGGGCTTCTTCGACGTGGGCACCCAAATGGGCCTGCAGCGCAACGACGAAGACTTCGGCCAGACCCTCGGTTACTGGGGCGTGGGCAGCGGCCCGTACCTGATGCTGCCGCTGCTGGGTCCAAGCACTTTGCGTGATGCGCCTTCCAAGTATGTCGACGGCTATACCGGCCCGTACCGCTACATCCACGACGTGCCGGTGCGTAATTCGATCTTCGGCCTGAACATCGTAGACACCCGCGCCAACCTGCTGTCGGCCGAGAAGCTGGTCAGCGGCGACAAATACACCTTTATTCGCAATGCGTACCTGCAAAACCGCGAATTCAAGGTCAAGGACGGCCAGGTCGAAGACGATTTTTAATCTCGACCGGTAAAACGAAGAAGGCGGCCATTTGGCCGCCTTCTTTCGTTTGGCTAGCGGGTTATTTCATCTTCAGGATTGTAAGCCCGAGTTTCTGACTGCCACCGTCCTGTGCTTTCACCCACACCACCTCGGTATCGGCCTCAAGGCCTTTTAGCGCCGTGTGATCGGAATCAATTCGCACGCTAAGCCGGTCACCGACCTTGAACAAGCGGGGCGCCTCAACCTGCATACCGCTGCTGGAAAGGTCGATGCAGACGGCTGGCACCTCGTCGCCCTCATGAATCAGCGACACATCGGCATCGACCCGCATGCGGATGAAATCGCGCTTTTCGCTGTAGTCCCGATCAGTTTGGCTCATGGGCTCGATCCTTCCTTTGGGTTACGGTTTTGCCTGTTCTTATAACTCTCGGTGATTTGACAAGTAAAGACGTCAAGCGACCATCGGCGTGAGCTTGAAACGCCTCGCGGATGGGAGTACCGTCTGCGCCTTAGAAGGGCACCTTTGGTGGACCTGTGAGTAGGGCAAACGCTCGAAAACGGTGCGGCCAGAGAGGCTAGAAAGCGAATCCAGTAGTGTGAGCAGGGCCAAATGCCCAGCCTGCTACGCCAACCTAATTCTGGCGCCGTTTGCCCACATGCCAAAAACCAGTGCCACGCTGCTGATAATCGATGATGACGAAGTAGTGCGCGCGAGCCTCGCGGCCTACTTGGAAGACAGTGGTTTCAGTGTCCTGCAGGCCAGCAATGGCCAGCAGGGACTTCAGGTATTCGAGCAAGACAAGCCCGATTTGGTCATCTGCGATCTGCGCATGCCGCAGATGGGCGGACTCGAACTCATTCGCCAGGTCACCGAGCTGTCGCCGCAAACCCCGGTAATCGTGGTGTCGGGCGCCGGCGTGATGAACGACGCGGTCGAGGCCCTGCGTCTGGGCGCGGCGGACTACCTGATCAAGCCTCTCGAAGATCTGGCCGTGCTCGAGCACTCCGTGCGCCGGGCCCTGGATCGTGCGCGCCTGCTGCTGGAAAACCAGCGCTACCGCGAGAAGCTGGAAAAGGCCAACCGAGAGCTCGAAGCCAGCCTGAACCTGCTCCAGGAAGACCAGAACGCCGGTCGCCAGGTGCAGATGAACATGCTGCCGGTCAGCCCCTGGAGCATCAACGAGTTCCAGTTCGCGCACCAGATAATCCCGTCGCTGTACCTGTCGGGCGATTTCGTCGACTACTTCCGGGTCGACGAGCGTCGGGTAGCGTTCTACCTGGCAGACGTTTCCGGTCATGGCGCCTCTTCAGCCTTCGTTACCGTGTTGCTGAAGTTCATGACCACGCGCTTGCTGTTCGAATCCAAACGCAACGGCACGTTGCCGGAATTCAAGCCTTCAGAGGTCCTTGGTCATATCAACCGGGGCCTGATCAGTTGTAAGCTGGGTAAACACGTCACAATGGTCGGTGGAGTCATCGACGAGGAGACAGGTTTGTTGACCTATAGCATCGGCGGTCATCTGCCGTTGCCTGTGTTGTACACGCCAGACAGTGTTCGTTACCTGGAAGGGCGCGGTCTGCCGGTGGGCCTCTTCAATGAAGCCACCTACGAAGATCACGTACTGGAATTGCCGCCAGTGTTCAGTTTGACGCTGATGTCTGATGGCATTTTGGACCTTTTGCCAGAACCCACACTCAAAGATAAAGAAGCTGCTTTGCCTCAACGAGTGAAGGCAGCGGGCGGCAGCCTGGATGGTCTGCGGCAGGTTTTTGGATTGGCCACGCTAGGGGAGATGCCGGATGATATCGCCCTGTTGGTGTTGAGCAGGAATCTTTAATGAGTACCGGTAGAATCCAGTTCGCCGAGCAGGATGGCACCTTCGTCCTGAAGTTCGTCGGTGAAGTTCGCCTGACCCTGTGTTCGGCGTTGGATGCGACTATTGAGCGGATCTTCACCGCGTTGAATTTCAACGCCATCGTGATCGACCTGACCGAAACCCGCAGTATCGACAGCACCACCTTGGGCCTGTTGGCCAAACTGTCGATCCTGTCGCGGCAAAAGGTCGGCCTGCTGCCGACCGTCGTCACCACCCACGAAGACATCACCCGTCTGCTGCAATCCATGGGCTTCGAGCAAGTGTTCAACATCGTTGACCGCCCGATCCCATGCCCAGAATGCCTGACCGACCTGCCAGACCAGGACCAGTCCGAAGAAGTGGTACGCGTCAAAGTCCTCGAAGCGCACAAAATTCTCATGGGCCTGAACGACTCCAACCGTGAGGCGTTCCATGACCTGGTGAATGCGCTGGAGCGGCACTGATTCCCAGAAGTGATGTGGGTCTTATGGGCCCCATCGCAGGCAAGCCAGCTCCCACATAAGCCTCAGTCGTAAACACTATCGCGACCCACCACAGAACCCCTGTGGGAGCCGGGCTTGCCCACGATGGCGTCATCACAAACGCCACATCCCTCCGCGCGCAGCCATCCAATGCCCAAATTCAACGCAAAAAAAGGGCGAACTCTTCAAGGTTCGCCCTTTTTGCACAGCTTCGAACTAGATCACAGCTTGGCCTGCAACAACGCCTCAAGCTTCTCCTGATCCCGAGCAAACTGACGAATCCCCTCAGCCAGCTTTTCAGTCGCCATCGCATCTTCGTTGGACAACCAGCGGAACTGCGCTTCATTCAAGCTAAGACGCGCTTCACCGGCATGCCCCGGCGCCAATTTGCGCTCCAGCTTGCCAGTATCCGTAGCCAGCTTCTCCAGCAGATCCGGGCTGATGGTCAGGCGATCACACCCAGCCAGTTGCTCAATCTGATTCAGGTTACGGAAGCTCGCACCCATGACCACAGTCTTGTAGTCATTGGCCTTGTAGTAATTGTAGATACGCGTCACCGACTGCACGCCCGGATCATCCGCGCCGGTGTAGTCGTTGCCGGTGGCCTTCTTGTACCAGTCGTAGATGCGGCCCACGAACGGCGAAATCAGGAAAACCCCAGCGTCAGCACAGGCCGCAGCCTGAGCGAAAGAGAACAACAAGGTCAGGTTGGTCTGGATGCCTTCCTTTTCCAGCTTCTCGGCAGCGCGAATGCCTTCCCAGGTCGAAGCGATCTTGATCAGCACACGGTCACGGCCAACGCCGGCCTTGTCGTACAGGTCGATCAGACGGTGCGCACGCTTCAATACGGCGTCAGTGTCGAACGACAGGCGCGCATCCACCTCGGTGGAAATACGACCCGGTACAACCTTCAGAATCTCTTGCCCTACCGCAACGCCAAAACGGTCGCTGGCCAGGCCCACATCGCCCTTGCAGTCGTGAACGCAAGCGTTCAGCAACTCGGCATAACCGGGAATGGCCGCCGCTTTGAGCAGCAGGGAAGGGTTGGTGGTAGCGTCCACGGGTTTAACGCGAGCGATTGCTTCGAAGTCGCCGGTGTCGGCAACCACGGTGGTCATTTGTTTGAGTTGTTCCAGCTTGGAAGTCATGGGCGTGCTCTGTCCTATGGGTCTAATGACATTACCCGAGCGCTTGCAGCCACTCAAGGGCGCGTACGTGTATCGATGGCCCCAGCGGCAACAACCTGAAAACGGATGTTTGAAAGGCGGGGCGTGGTATCGGTAGATACGATGCTGAAATGGGGGACAGGGGGAGTGTCAGATTTTTTGTGTGCGGGCCGGTAACGGCCTGCCATAAGGCAAGCCCTCATTTCACCAGTTTGACCTGGTAAATCGATCGCCATAAAGAATCGCAAACTGATTCATTGCGCTCTTCCAGTCGTGCGCTGCGCTGCCCCAATTGGCCGTGATGTTTTGCAGTGCCAGCCAGATCAGCTTCGTCGCTGCATCATCAGTCGGGAAGTGGCCTCTTGTCTTGATGATCTTGCGCAACTGAGCATTGATGCTCTCGATGGCGTTAGTGGTGTAGATCACTTTTCGGATGGCAGGCGGGAAGACAAAAAACGGGATGACTCGATCCCAGGCACGTCTCCAAGCGGCTACGACTGTTGGGTATTGTTTGCCCCAAGGCCCCGTTTCAAATGCGTCCAGAGCTTGCTCGGCAGCTTCAACGTTAAGCGCCTGATAAACCGGCTTGAGGGCTTTGGCCAACTCGCGGCGCTTGTCCCAGGAGGCGTAATCAAGACTGTTACGGATCAGGTGCACGATGCAGGTCTGCAAGGTCGTCGTCGGAAACACCGCACTCAAGGCTTCTGGCATGCCTTTAAGGCCGTCAGTTACCGCGATCAATACATCCTCAACGCCACGGGTCTTGAGGTCGTTGAAGACCTTCATCCAGAACTTGGCCCCCTCAGTGGTCTCAATCCAGATGCCCAAAATGTCTCGGGTGCCGTCCGGCAGCACGCCCAGAGCCAGGTAGATGGCCTTGTTGCGAACCAGTCCTTCCTCACGGATTTTGACCCGCAGCGCATCGAAGAAAATCACCGGATACATCGGCTCAAGCGGGCGTTGTTGCCAGGCAGTCACTTCCTCCAACACTGCGTCAGTGACCGAGCTGATGAAATCATGGGAAACATCGGTCCCGTACTGCTCCGAAAGGAATGCCCGGATCTCTCGGACGGTCATGCCACGGGCGTACATGGCAATGATTTTGTCGTCGAAGCCCGTGAACCGACGCTCATGCTTGGGGATCAGCATTGGCGCGAAGCTGCCATCGCGATCCCGAGGAATGTCCAGACGCAGCGGGCCATCATCGGTCAGCACGGTCTTGCTGCTTTTGCCGTTGCGCTGGTTACTCGACTCCTCAGGGCGCTCCGCGCCCTGAGGGTAGCCAAGGTGGTGACCCAGCTCCGCGCCAAGGGCTCGCTCGATAAGCGCCTTTTTGAACGCCATGGATGCGTCCTGAATCGCCTCGGCGCTCATTGGGCCTTTAACGAACTGATCGATCAGCTCCTTCGGAATCGAAGGAAGCTGGGTTTTGGCCTCCGAGGCCGGTTTCTTTTTGGTCGGCATACATGCTCCTTTTCAACATGTTATGCCCGAACACAAAATTTCTGACAGTCCCGGGACAGGTTCAACGCAGATGACCGTTAACGCCCCTCCAACAATTCCGCCGCCTGATCCAGCAATGCCAAAGGCTCTTTAGCCTTATGAATATCCACCGACAACAACTGCCGAAACTTCCGCGCCCCCGCAAACCCGGTGCCCAGCCCCAGCACATGCCGAGTGATGTGATGCATCGCCCCGCCCGCCAGCAGATGCTCGGCGATATAAGGCCGCAACTGCGCCAGCGCCTCGGCCCGGCTGATGACCGGTGCCTTGCTGCCGAACAGCTGCTGATCCACTTCAGCCATCACATAAGGATTGTGATACGCCTCACGGCCCAGCATCACGCCGTCAAACGTCAGCAAATGCTCGTGACAAGCCTCCAGCGTCTTGATCCCCCCGTTGAGAATAATCTCCAGCTCCGGAAAATCCGTCTTCAACCGCGCTGCCACGTCATAGCGCAGAGGCGGAATGTCACGGTTCTCCTTCGGCGACAACCCCTCCAGAATCGCAATCCGCGCATGCACCGTAAAACTCGTGCACCCGGCGTCCCGAACCGTGCCGACGAAATCACACAACTGCTCGTAACTGTCCCGCCCATTAATCCCGATCCGATGCTTCACCGTCACCGGAATCGACACCGCATCGCGCATCGCCTTCACGCAATCAGCCACCAACTGTGGATGCCCCATCAGGCACGCCCCGATCATATTGTTCTGCACCCGATCGCTTGGGCAGCCGACGTTCAGGTTTACCTCGTCGTAACCGTGGTCCTGAGCCATGCGGGCGCAGGCGGCCAGGTCAAGCGGGACACTGCCGCCGAGCTGCAGGGCTAGCGGGTGTTCGGCTTCGTTGTGACGCAGGAAACGGTCGTGATCGCCATTGAGCAGCGCGCCGGTGGTGACCATTTCGGTGTAGAGGAGGGCGTGCTTGGAGAGCAGGCGCAGGAAAAAGCGGCAGTGGCGGTCGGTCCAATCCATCATGGGGGCGACGGAGAAGCGGCGGGAGTGCGGGGCGGGTGTGGCAGTGATTGGGGGCATTGACGTTTCTGGAATGGGTGAGGCTGGGAGGTGGGGAGTTTATCAGGATTGGGCTTGCGGGGCTCAGGTGAGTCGCTGCGGGGGACAGCACAAATGAACAACGAAATGGGAGGGCTTCAGCGAGATTGATGGGATGTATCGGGCGTTTGGATGAAACAGGTGTAAATCTATTTTAGAACTAGACAACGCGCCAAAGCGAAGGGGCTTGTAACGAGGAATCGTCGATATACGGACACCCAGTGAGTTAATATTTGGTGTTCGCGCAGTTACTTAGTGAGGTCGGTACTAAGTAGTAGTTAACTTTTGAAAGTGAACGGTGACTTCCAATTAATGCCATTGATGCTTGATTTCCTGCCATTGGTCGTCTGATAGCCATTTATCTGCTGCTGGAAAGAAAATATTTTCCTCAGCATCCATATGATCGTAATATTTTTTGATGAAGTCATCGATAGTGTCAGCAATTACTCTCGTTTCCTGAGTTGTGTCCTCCAACATCTTCAGTTGTCCAGCAATACGCCCAAATGCCTGATGATCTCGCTCGATATCCTTGACCCGTTGGTGGATCGGCGCCTCAGTCGCTAGCAAGGCCAACCGAATAAGTTCTTCATTTTCATGGTGGTGGCGCTCTGCGTCACCGTGCAAGGCTTCCAGCATCTTGAACAACAGCTTGCAGTCATCAGCCACATCGGATTCATGTCTCATTTTCCTCAGCAACTCTTTGATCTGAGTAATTTTCATAGCCACTTCATGATGATAGGCCTGAAGTTCTTTCAATAAGACGTTCATATCAAATCCTCGTCATGACACCAAGCCATTACAGAAAAATATTTTAATCAGTAACCGCCCAAGAATACCTACACTTTTAAATTTGAATACCTTGTCAAATGCGCTCGTCAGCACTATTTAACCCTTTTAGTATAGGCGAGCATAAACCTCTCACCTCAGGAAATTTACCGCCCTTGGAAAAAATTGAAATATCAAGTTTATGTTTATATGCACTATTTGATCTGCCGGATAGCCGCCAGCGAAAACGGAAGGAAAAGCAGCGCCCAAAATCGACGCGATTCATACCTGGATGATCAGAAAACGGGGCATCCACTAGCCGGTTTCAAGTCAAGGTCGCTGCGATTTGCTGGATGTGATGGGGCTGCGTTGGCAGGCGCAGGTGTAGTCGCCGCAATGAAGATGGGCGACCTGAAGAGCTCGCCCATTTGCTTCATCTTCTGGATCCTTCCGGGCAACACACCTTCATGACCCCCATCGTTTAGGTCTATGTCACCTCAAGCATGAAGGATTAAACTGCTGCAGATTTTCTGCTTCCTGAACTCAAGGATGAAACATGATTCGACCCTCATTTTCTAGCGCGTGGGCGGCTTCTCAACGGATTTACGACACCATCAATCCATCTGAAAAAGTCGCGACAGTCATTGGCGGCAATGTTGCAATGAACATTAACAGCCGTGATCCGGCCTTAAGATGGGTCAACACGTGCGCGGTGCGTATGAGTTATATCCTCAATTACTCCGGCTCACTCATACCGCGAATAGTTGGCGAAACCGTGTCTGGCGCTGACAAGCGCTGGTACTTTTATCGCGTCAAAAGCCTGATTGCCTATCTGGAACAGCAATGGGGAAGCGCCGAGACGGTCAAATACCCGGCCGCAGATGGTGGCACCCTGGCGGGCCGGAAGGGTCTTATTTTGTTTGAAGTTTCTGGCTGGTCGGACGCTCAGGGGCATGCCACATTGTTTGACGGCAGAATGTGCTATGACCACTGCTATTTCAATGAGCCGGGTATGAACTATCAAACCGACCGCGCAAACTTCTGGAGTTTGTCTTGATGAAGTATTTGACTGCGGTCTTGGTACTGGCTTGGGTAGCCGCGCCTTCCAACAGTTGGTCCAAGGATGATCCGACCAACTCTCCCCAGGCAGGCGGGCGTACCTACGCGCAAAATTACAAGGATATGGTGCTGGCAGACTGCATCGCTACAGCCTACAAGAGCGAACCTGAAGCCGCCCAGGACGCCGGAAGCAGTGCCAGTGCGCTTATGGACTGGACCTATTTCGATCTGGAACAAGCACCTCAAGCCGGTAAACCTCTGGTTGACCGGTTTCTGGCTCGTGATTATCACAATCCACTGGTCGAATCAGAGCGTCAAGGCGTTCGCTTTGAGCTGCTCAAATGCCTGGACCTGTATCACAGCAAAGAGTTGGACAGCCAAGTCAAACAATTGGTCATCAATCCCCAGCATACCTATCGTCAGGACAACCCGCCACGACCCCAAAAGGATTGACCCTGCACCGCGATTGACACGTGTCGGTGATTTTTGACGGTGTCTGCCATCCCGTGCGGTAACGATGATGGCAGCTGAACCAACGCGGGCTATTTCGCCTCCGGCACCGCTATCCACTGACCCAAAATTTTCTGGTAATTCCCCGTCACCTTGGCCAGATGCAGCCACTGATCGACATACAACTTCCAGCTAATATCATCACGCGGCAACAGATAAGCCTTCTCCCCATACTGCATAAATTGCGTCGGGTTAACTGCACACAAACCCGGTTTGAGTTTCTGCTGATACAGCGCCTCCGAAGCATCGGTAATCATCACATCAGCCTTCTTATCCAGCAGTTCCTGAAAAATGGTCACGTTGTCGTGTAGCTTCAACTGCGCCTTGGGCAGGAAGGCGTGGACGAAGGCTTCGTTGGTGCCGCCGGCTGGTTCGACCAGGCGAACCGAAGGCTGGTTGATTTGTTCGATGGTCTGGTATTTCGCTTGATCTTCGCAGCGCACCAGCGGGATTTTGCCGTCGATATCCAGGGTGGTGCTGAAGAAGGCTTTTTTCTGGCGTTCCAGCGTGACGGAGATGCCGCCGACGCCGATGTCGCATTTGCCCGCGAGCATGTCGGGCATCAGGGTTTTCCAGGTGGTCTGGACCCACTCGACCTTCACGCCCAGGCTGTCGGCCAGCGAGCGGGCCATGGCGATGTCGATGCCCGAGTATTCGCCGTCTTCACCTTTGACGGTATAGGGTTTGTAGTCGCCTGTGGTGCAAACGCGAAGTTGGCCTTGTTGCAGGACGGTGTCCAGATGGGAAGGGCTTTGCTCTGCCTGAACGCCGCTGGCTAACGCGAGCAGGCCACAGAGCAGCATTGTGCTTTTTATGGTTTTCATTGTTATCGGGCTTTTGTGATGGAGTGGGGGCACGGCTGGATCAGTGTAGTGAAACCGCTTCTTGGCTGTCATCCACGCTGAATGCGATGCTCCCCGGCCCTGGTTCAATGTGCTTGATGATCGAGATGGCGATGCATGGGTCAGTGTCTGCCGTGATGATGCCCGAACAGGTGCATCAACGGGCACAGCAATAGAATCAGATAGGGCAGAAGCGGGTAAATATGGCCGTAATGCTCACGGGCCAGGTAGAACAGCCCGATCGCCAGCAGCATACCCAGCGCGATGCCGGGTTTGCTGCGCCAGAACGAGGGGGCTGGAGGGGCCGAGGGGTTTGAGTGGTTCATGTGATGCGCTCCGTTCCGACGAAAATGTTCCGGGGTTTCGTCCGGCCATGCCGGCCAATGCTAACCGTCAGCAATGGGTGTTATGGCGCAATGCTTATTGGCCCATCGGCATCTTCATCATCCTGGATTGCTGATCCATCATTTTCATCATCATGTCCATCATCGCTGTATCCGAGCCGCCCTTGCCACCGGACATGCCCATCCCCATACCTCTGCAATTGTTGTGCATCATGCCGAGGCTGTTTTTCATCGTAGTCATGGCTTCTTGCATCGCCGCCTGGCGTTCGACCGGAGTTTTGGCGGCAACCATTTTGTCGTGAGCTGCCTGCATTTTCTTCATCTGTTCGCTCATGGCCTTGTCTTGCATGGGCATGGTCTGGGTTGCGTCATTGGTGGGTGCGGCAGGCGTCGTTTCGGTGGGGGCGGCGGCCAGCGTCAGCAATGGGCTGCTCATGATCAAAGCGAGCAGGAGGGATTTGACGTAGATGTGCATGGCGATCTCCACAGTGATAACGCGGATCGGCAGCGTCGGATGGCTGCGAACCAGGGTATGTTGTGTTCCCGTTAGTGGGAATGATCTTGAACTTACTCCATGGTTGGAGGGCGTTGTTGATCCATATCAAACGACGCTCACGGAGGTTTATTGCGCTGCCAAGGTGACATTCCAATGGGTGATACGTGCCAGGCAAGGCCCAACACGTATCGCTCCACATTAGTTATTCATCCACAAGCCACGGACTTCGAACTCTTAAGATGCGCTTCAATCGAGTTGCTGGCAGAGTGGACTCTTACTCCCTTGAGTTTATCGAGTGGCGGCTCTTTCCATAGTTTTGATGCGTCGATGGGAAGGATGACCTGTAGAGCAGCCCCCTGGGGCGGATCAGCAACAAAATCGAAGTCTTGAATGCCGTCTGGCGGGAACTGGATATAAACCCGTGGCTCCAGTCTCGGGTTTGTCCATCCACCAGAATTCACCAAGCCAATTGCCGATATGTGTAGCTGCGGTGGGTTTGATTTAAGTATTTTTAAGTCGACATCCACCACTTTCATTACGCTAGCCATTTTCGATCTCCTTTCGATAATTGCGCCGCTTTTTCACCTTGGCGCTTGGGTGTTGAACCCTCTGGCTTGAAATCTGGTGTGGTTAGACGCTAGTAAAGGACCCTCACGCTGTCCACTGACTGCTCTGGCCGGTCATCGGATGCTTTCATTTCCTTACTGGGCATCCATTTCCGGGCTCAGCGTTCCGAGCCAAGCCACCAACCCCACAATCACCACCGCCGCCGCCAATTCCACCACCACGCTGCGCCGCAACGCATTGGCGGCGACCGTGTATTGCCCATCCCGCAACGACCGCTCCAGAAACGGCCCAAGGTGAAACCGGTTCAACGCGGCGAGCACCAGCATGCCGGCAAACAGCACCACTTTGGTAAACAGCAGAATCCCGTAAGTGCTGAGAAACACCTCGTCCAGCTTCGGCCCAACGATGAATAGATAATTCACGACCCCCGTCACCGTGATGACCACGACGATGGCCGCGCCAATCGCCTCAAACCGACTAACCGCGCGGGCCAGCAACCTGATGCGAGCTTCGGTTTGCAGGGCGTTGATCTTGGCCATCAACACAAACGCCAGCAACGCGCCAAGCCAAACCCCTGCCGCCAGCAAGTGCAGAATGTCCACCGTGAAGTGCCAAATGCGAAGATTGCCTTCATCCATCGCCCCATGCCCGCTCCAGGCCAGGCTGGAGAGGGCAACACCACCGGCAAAAGCCGCGATCCATAAACTGAAACCAGGTGCACGGAGCATTACCGCCAAAATAGCGACGACCAGCACTGCGATGCGAACCACCCAGGCCAATCCGACATCCATTTCAAATACCATCATTTCGATGTGTGGACGCAGCTCGGCGAAGTCCGTTTCACCGCTCATGGCACTCGCCATCATCACCATACTGGCGACAGACAACACCGCGCCCAGCACTGCCGTCCCCGCCAACATCGACCGGAATGGCAGCACCGCCCCAGACACCCGTTCCTGCCCTTTAAGGCTGTACAGCCCAAAAAGCGCCACCCCGAACAACAGCATCAAATCCACATACAACGCAAACCGCAGGGCAATGCTGACCGAGTCGCTCATCAATCACTTCACTTTGAACGTAACGTTGCCGGTGATCGGGTGAGTGTCTGAAGACACGGCGCGCCATTCGACTTTGTAGCTGCCGGTGGGCAGGGGCGAGAGCGGGGTGATGACCATGGTTTTCGGGTCGCTGCCGCCGGAGACTTTGGCTTTCATGGGCATGGGGGAGTGGGCCATGCCGGGCATGGCAGTCATGACCAGTTTGGCGCCGGAGAATTGGGTCACGAGGTTTTCGGAGAAGTGCAGTTCGATGTTGCTCGGTGCTGCACCGTTCGCACCTTCGGCCGGGGTGGAGGAGAGCAGTTTCGGGTGGGCTTGAGCCAGTGCGCTCATGAGCAGCCCGGTGGAAAGTGCGATAGCGACAGCGGTGGTTTTGATGGTGCGCATGCAAGGCCTCTTACCGCTTTAAGCGGTTGATTTTTAGGTTTTTGAGTTGACGCGTTTAGAACCACAGCCGAACGCCGACGACCAGGCGGGCTTCGCTGCGGTCCTCGCCTTCGTCCCTGGCGTAATCGGCGGTTTTGCCGTAGGTGCGGTTCCAGGTCACGCCGATGTAGGGCGCGAATTCCCGGCGAATTTCATAGCGCAACCGCAGGCCGGCTTCGGTGTTCGACAACCCGGAGCCGATGCCCCGTTGCGGGTCGTTTTTGCCGTAGACGTTGAGCTCGGCAGTCGGTTGCAGAATCAGCCGGTTGGTGAGCAGGATGTCGTAGTCGCCCTCCAGCCGCGCAGCGGTCTGGCCACCTTCGCCGATGAAGGCGGTGGCCTCGGCTTCGAAGTTGTACAGCGCCATGCCTTGCACGCCGAACGCGGCCCAGGTTTGCGGATCGCCGGGTTTGAAATCCTGGCGCACGCCGGTCACTACGTCCCACCAGGGGGAGATGGCGTGGCCCCAGAGGGCCTGGACTTCGGCGTCTTCGGTTTTGCCATTGACGCGTTCGCCTTCGGAGCGCAGCCACAGGCGATCAATGTCGCCGCCGATCCAGCCGGACAGATCCCACGCCAATGCGCTGCCGTCGTCGGCGTCCTGCCACTCGAGTTTGTCGGCGAGGAAGTAATAGTTGAGCGCGGTGTCATGCACGTTGTGGCCGGCGGGGCTGACGAAAACGGCGGCGCGGTCGGCGTCGGTCAATGCCGGGATCGGCGTGCGGCTTTGGATCGGTGCGGCGGGCTGCATTTGCCCGTAATCCTCGCTTTGCATCTGGCTGTGATCCATGCCCGGCATCTGGCTATGGTCCATGCCCTGCATGTTATCGGTGGCGGCCATGGCCGAAGAAAGCGTCAGGCCCACGGTAACGAGGGCCAAAGAGATCGGAGTGAGTCTGGTCATGGGTAGCGCCTCATTCTTCCACGCGAACTTCACGGAACATGCCCATTTCCATGTGATACAGGAGATGGCAGTGGTAGGCCCAGCGGCCGAGCGCATCGGCGGTGACCCGATAGCTGCGCTTTGATCCCGGTGGCATGTCGATAGTGTGTTTGCGCACCATGAACTGGCCGTTCTCGTCTTCGAGGTCGCTCCACATACCGTGCAAATGAATGGGGTGAGTCATCATCGTGTCGTTGACCAGGACGACCCGGATTCGCTCACCGTACTTGAGTCGCAGCGGTTCGGCATCGGAGAATTTCACGCCGTTGAACGACCAGGCGAATTTCTCCATGTGGCCGGTGAGGTGCAACTCGATGGTGCGACCGGGCTCGCGGCCGTCCGGGTCTTCGAAGGTGCTGCGCAGGTCGGAGTAAGTCAGTACGCGACGGCCGTTGTCGCGCAAGCCAAGGCCCGGGTCGTCGAGTTTCGGCGAGGTGGTCATGGCTTGCATGTCCACCAGCGGGTTGTCTTTTTCCGTGTCGGGATGGGATTGCATACCGGCCATGGCGCCCATGGCCATGCTGCTGTGATCCATGCCGGCCATGGTGTCCATGCCCTGCATGTCACCGCCGTCCATGCCCGTCATGCCTTGCATTGCACTGTGATCCATCCCCGCCATGTCGCCACCCATGCTGCCGTGATCCATCCCGCCCATGCCCATGTCATCCATGGTCACCAGCGGTCGCGGATCCAGCGGAGGAACCGGTGCCGACAACCCGGCCTTCGCCGCCAGGGTGCCTCGCGCATAACCCGTTCGATCCATCGACTGGGCGAACAGGGTGTAGGCGTCCTGGGTCGGCTCGACGATTACATCGAACGTCTCCGCCACCGCGATGCGGAACTCGTCGACGCTCACCGGTTTGACGTGCAGGCCATCCGCCGCGACCACGGTCATTTTCAAACCCGGGATACGCACGTCGAAGTAGGTCATGGCGGAGCCGTTGATAAACCGCAGTCGCAGTTTTTCGCCGGGGCGGAATACGCCAGTCCAGTTCATGTTCGGCGCCTGGCCGTTCATCAAGTAGGTGTAAGTGGCACCGCTGACGTCGGCCAGATCGGTGGGGTTCATCTTCATCTCGGCCCACATCTTGCGATCTGCGACTGTCGAGCCCCAGCCTTTTTCGCTGACGTCGTGGATGAAGTCGCCCACGGTGCGCTTGTGGTAGTTGTAGTAATCGGACTGCTTTTTCAGCGTCTTCATCAGGCTGGCCGCGTTTTCGTCGGTCCAGTCGGTGAGCATCACCACGTAGTCGCGGTCGTACTGGAAAGGTTCCGGTTCCTTGGCGTCGATCACCAACGGGCCATACACCCCGGACTGTTCCTGAAGCCCCGAATGGCTGTGATACCAGTAAGTGCCGTTCTGCCGGACCTTGAACTGGTAAACGTACATCCCGTCCGGTTCGATGCCGTGAAAGCTCAGGCCCGGCACGCCGTCCATGTTGGCCGGCAGCAAAATGCCGTGCCAGTGAATGGAGGTGCTGTCCTTGAGTTTGTTCTTCACCCGCAGCGTGACGGTGTCGCCTTCACGCCAGCGCAGCAGAGGGCCGGGAATGCCGCCGTTGATGGTCATCGCCGTGCGAGGGTTGCCGGTGATGTTGACCGGAGTTTCGCCGATAAACAGATCGAAGTCGGTACCGGCCAGCACGTTCGGTTCACCGGGGCTGGTGACCGCCCAGACCGGCGTGCGCCACAGCCCGAGGCCAGCAAGAACCCCGCCAGCGGTGAGGCCCTTCACGAAAGTGCGTCTTGAGGTGTTGGAATGCATGCCGTTTTTCCCATCCGTCAGCCTGATGAAGCCCTCAAGTCCATCCTGAGCGGAAGGAGGAGAACTTAATGAGGTGGAGGCTAACGGTTTGCGCCTTTCAGCAGGCTGAGGCCAAGATTACAGTTTTGACAGTTTCACGCTGTATTTAGTGACTTCTATTCGGCTTGGACGAGTCCGCCACGGTCGCGTTACCGCAATTGATATACGAAGAAGACTTCAACCAACGCTGATCCGGATAGTAGGAAAACAACAACTGCCCATCCTTCATCGAGTCGATCAGCTGATGCGCAATCGCAGGCCTCACGGCCGGGCAACCCAGGCTTCTACCGATCCGGCCATTCGCTCGCGCCAGATCAGGACTGACATACGGCGCGCCATGAATAACGATCGCCCGCTCGAAAGCATTGTCGTTGAAACCCGGCTCCAGACCTTCCATGCGCAACGAATAACCGTTCTGCCCGACATAGCTGGACTGGGTTCGGTACAAACCCAGACTGGTGGCGAAGCTGGCATTGCGGTTGGAGAACTGGCGGGCCATGTTTTCGCCGCTGTTGCGACCGTGGGCGACCAGCTCATGGAACAACAATTTGCGTTGTTTAAGGTCGAATACCCAAAGACGTTGCGCGGTCGAGGGTAGGGAGTAATCGATGACTGCCAGTCTTTGCGCCGGGGCCGTGCCTTGGGTCCGGCTGCATTGAGAGGCGCGTACGGCCAGGGCAATCACCTTGGCATTGGCATTGGGGGCCGCTTTGATCAGCGCGGCTTCAAGCGAATCGGCGTAGGCTGCCGGTAAAGTACACGCGGTCAGCAACAGGGCCGTTATTAAAAAGCCGCAGCGGTCTAGGGCCATACGCAAGTCTCATCTGATTGTTTCGAGTCTAGCAGCGCGCACGACGCTAGCCGGTTGAAAACGGGAGATTAAGGATTATCCATGGGGCAATTAACAAGGTTATTCGTCATAAGCCGCATATTTTTTATGGGCTTTCTGATAAGCGGCATGGCAGTTGCGCAAACTTCGCCGATTGAGCCGCCATCTCCCGTTAGCGTGGTCGCGGATGCCGCGCCTGGCGATTACGTCGGTCAGGCGATTCAGGCGGCACTGGCGCCATTGAGTTCGGCATTTCCCCCGCTGCTCACCTCGCCGCGTCATCAACGGGTCGACGTTAACCGAGCAGTGCTGGATTTTTATAGCCATCGGGGCTATCGCGCTGCCTGGACGGACGATGACGATGTCGTCCAGTTATTGAAAAGCCTGAGTGACACCGGGGTTGATGGCCTGGACCCCGAGGATTTTCGAATTTCCGAACTGGTCACGGCCAGAAACTCGATGCAGACAACTGAGCCAACCCCCGGGCAACGAGCGGCTTTTGATATCTCGGCGACCCAGACGTTTATCACCGCGCTGCTGCAGTTGCGACGTGGCAAGGTCGATCCTTCGCGGCTGGACATCCATTGGAATTTCGACCCGGTCGGCATCGACCCCCGGGAGGACGTCAACCTTTTCTTCACCGCCCTCGACAGCCATGACGTCGCCCGCGCGTTCGCCCAGGCGCCGCCACAAGAAGCGATTTATGGCACGTTGCGGCAGGGCCTGGCGCAACTGCGCAGGGTTCGCGACAGTGGTGGCTGGCCAAAGATTCCAGCAGGGCAGACGCTCAGGCCCGGCATGGACGACGCCTCTGTTGCGCAGTTGCGAGCCCGTTTGGTGGCGGGGGGGTATCTCACCGCGAAAATGAACGCGCGCTCCGACTACGACGACACCGTCACGGCGGCGGTGAAGAAGTATCAGGCCGAGCAATACCTCGGGGCGGATGGTGTGGCGGGGCCGGCGACACTCGCGGCGCTGAATGTGCCGGTCGAGGCGCGAATCGACCAGGTCCGTGTGAACATGGAGCGGGCGCGGTGGCTGCTGTACAAACTTCAGGGCACCTTTGTCATCGTCGACATCGCCGGGTACAAGGTTTCGTTTTATCGCGATGGCAAGCTGATATGGCGCTCCCGGGTGCAGGTGGGTAAACCGTATCGCAGCACGCCGATTTTTCAATCGGAGATCACCTACGTCACGTTCAACCCGACCTGGACCGTGCCGCCGACCATTCTGGTCAAGGATATGCTGCCGAAGATTCGCAACAATCCTGGCTATCTCAATGCAAACCGGATTCGGGTGATCGATCGAGAAGGCAATGTGCTCGACCCGTTGACCGTCGATTGGGACAACCCGCGCGGCCTTACGCTGCGTCAGGATGCAGGGTCGGATAACTCGCTGGGACAGGTGGTCATTCGCTTTCCCAATGACTATGCGATTTATCTGCACGACACCCCCCATCGCGAGTTGTTTGCGCAATCCAATCGCGCGACCAGTTCCGGCTGTATTCGGGTCGAAAACCCGCTGCAATTGGTGGAGCTGTTGTTCAACGACCCGGTTCGCTGGAACAGCGAAGGGATTCAAAAGCAGTTAGCCAACGGCAAGACAGAGAACATCAGGCTCCCCGTGAAAGTGCCGGTGTTGTTGGCTTACTGGACGGTGGACCTGAGTCTTGATGGGCGAGTGACGTTCAAACCCGATGTGTATGGGTACGATAAGCCGGTGTTGCGGGCGCTGAACCTGCCTTCGGAACGGCCAACGCTGGACGGGAGGCGAGCAGCGCCTCCCTCAATGGCGGTGGGGCAGAACAAGCTCTAAAGCTTAAAGCCCCAGCCCTTCTTGCACCGCCAGGAGCAGGTTGTGTTCCGTCAGGGCGATCGCATCCGGTTGTTGTCCGGATTGCTCGATCGCCTGAAGCCACCACTGCGTCTGGCCGTGTTCGCTCACGGTGCGCAACAGGGCGAGCTCCTTGCCTGACGAGTGAATCTCGACTCGCCCGGCACCGTCGGCGGTGAAGCGAGCGACAGGGTCGAAGGTGATGCTGTGGTGGTTGCCTTCGATCAGCAGTTGGTCGATGGCGTAATCGTAACTCGCCCCGTCCGGTGCCCTCTCGAACACGTGAGTGGAATTGCGTCGCAGCTTCAGGCCCACTTCGATCAGTGGCTGCAGCCAGGCTTCGATCTGGTGATACAGCTCATAGACCTGGGCGGGCCAGCTGTCGATGGCCTGGTCGGCGATGGTCGCGTCGGCACTGGTTTGCCGGGATTGTTTCAGCTTCTCGGCGAGCTCGTCTGCTTTACTCATTTCGATTTCCTGTCGTGATGTCAGTTAATCGTAGCTCCTTCAAGATCATGCGGTTTTGCCTTGCGTCATGCGATTGAAACACCCGCGTGACAAAACCATTCTTCGGCCCTTTACGGCCAGATCAATCATCCCAAGGAGTGGGTAATGAAGAAATTTTACGCAATCGTCGCGTTGATCGCGCTGACCTTCGGCAACATCGGCCTGAGCGGCGCCCGCGAAACCCAGAGCAGCAAAGTCCAGGAGGAATCGGTCGCGGGGGTGTTCGATTACTACTTGCTGACGCTCTCCTGGTCGCCGACCTTCTGCCTGACCCACAAAGACGATGCGCAATGCTCCGGCAAAGGCTACGGCTTCGTGCTTCACGGTCTCTGGCCACAATACGCCAAGGGCGGCTGGCCGGAGTCCTGCCCGCCGAGGGTGACCTTGTCGCCGGCGGAAAACGCCAAGGGCCTGACCTTGTTCCCGACCCAGAAGCTGCTCGAACACGAATGGGCCAAGCACGGGACGTGCAGCGGCCTAGGCGCCATGGGTTACCTGAACGCGTCCGACACGGCGCTCGGTGCGGTCAAGATCCCGGAGAAGCTGCAACCGTTCAGCACTTCGTATTACTTCCAGGCCCAGGAAATCGCGCAGATGTTCCGCCAAAGCAACCCCGGGATTCCGGCCAATGGCATTGCCGTGATTTGCAATGGCCCGGAGTTGTCGGAAGTGCGGGTGTGCATGGGCAAGGACCTGGGGTTCGGCGCGTGCGGGAAGGGTGTGAAGACGCAATGCCGGGCCGGGGAAATTCGGGTTCCACCTTCGCGGTGATGGATTGGCTGTCGGAACGGCTTTGAAAAAAAACTGGCGCGAATCGGACAATGTAGGAGCCAGGCTTGCCGGCGAAGGCGTCCTTAAGAGCGCCTTCGCCGGCAAGCCTGGCTCCTACGAAAAGCCGATTTACGCAACGCAATGTAGCCGTTCAGTATCATCTCGCTGACTGTACGGGTAACCCAAGCGCCACCAGTTCTTCGCGCAATTGTTCCGGGCTGAAGAACTGAACCGCATGAAATCCCTCCCGGCGTGCACCTTCAATATTCGGCGCATGATCATCGATGAACACCGCGCGGCGGCTATCAACGTCGAACCGCGATAGCAGCAACTGAAAAATCTCCGGCGAAGGCTTGATTATGCCCTCGGCACCCGACACCAGGATGCCTTCGAATTTCTGTAAGAACTCAAAGCGCTCACGGGCAATCGGAAAGGTTTCGGCGGACCAGTTGGTCAGAGCCAACAACCGCATGCCTTTGGCGTGCAGTTCATCGAGGATGTGCACCGTCTCTTCGATGGCCCCATCGAGCATTTCTTCCCAGCGCTCGCGGTAGGCGCGAATCAATACCTCCTGGGAGGGATGTCGGGCGATGGCTTCCTCAATCGCCACCTGCCAGGTTCTGCCTTGGTCCTGTTGTTCGTTCCAGGCGGTGTGGCAGACCTCTGAGAGGAATGTTTCCATGGCCTCAAGGTCTTCACCGAACAACTTTCGGTAAAGGTTTCTGGGGTTCCAGCGGATAAGGACATTGCCAAGATCGAACACAACGGTGTCAATGGGGGCAGGGTGGTGCGCAGCGCTCATGTTTTTCCTCCTTGGGTAAACGGGCCGGGGCGGCGCGGCAGCCGATATCGAAGTGTTCGATAGGCTCCTGAGGTTTTTCATCCTAGCAGAGAGGGTTTTCGTATTTCACTCGCGGGGGTAAATCGGTCTCTGTAAACCTGGCGCAATTGCCCCACACAACCCCGTAGACTAAGCTCACAAAGAATAAGGGTTTTGGGCCTCTGCCCATGCCTTACCCTCTCAGGACTCGCTTTTGCCTATCCCCATTCCCGATCCGCACCCCGCGCCCGAGGGGGCCTTGAAGCGGCTGCCCCTGCTCAAAGCTGCGGCGCTGTTCATTGCTGCCGTGTGCCTGTGCCTTTGTGGTCTGCTTTATCTGCAACTGGAGCAGTCGCGTCGGCACGATCTGGCGTTGGCCGAGGTGTCTTCGTCGAACCTGACCCGGGCCATGGCGCAGCAGGCCGAAGACACGTTCATGAAGGCCGATCTGGTGCTGACCAGTCTGGTGGACTGGATTCAGGCTGAGGGTTTCGACGCTGTCCAGACGCCACGCTTGCAGAAAACCTTCGCGCGGCGGGTGCAGGCGCTGCATCAATTGCACGGGATATTTCTGTTTGACAAGCAGGGGCAATGGATCGTGACGTCGTCCGAAAATCTGCCCCGTGGCCCAGGTGTAGCGGACCGCGAATACTTCAGGTTTCACCAGCAGAACGTATCGTCCCTGGCACACATCGGACCGGCGATTCGCAGTCGGGAGAATGGCGAATGGATCATTCCGGTTTCCAGGCGAGTGAACGACCAGGACGGCAATTTCCAGGGTGTGTTGCTGGCCGGGATCAAGATGTCGTACTTCGATCAGTTCTTCAAAAGCTTCAGCATCGATGACAACGGCGCGATGTTTTTGGCATTGACCGATGGAACACTGCTGGCGCGACGGCCGTTTGTGGAATCGCAGATCGGCACATCATTGGCGCAGGGTGAGATCTTTAAAGCGCTCTTGCCCGGCGCGACATCGGGCAACGCCATGATCAGTTCGGTGGTGGATGGCATCGTCCGGTTGTATGGCTACCGTCAGCTCGATGCCTATCCTGTGTTGGTCGCGGCGGCATCTTCCGAAGACGCGATCTTCAAGGACTGGTACGACACGGCGATTCGATCCAGTGTGATCGTCGCCCTGGTTGTCCTCGGTGTGGGATTGTTCGGTTGGGTGTTCATTCATCAGGTGCGCGCGGGCGAGCGCATTGAGGCGGATTTACGCGAGGCGCAGAAAACCCTGGAATTGATCGCCACCCACGACAGCCTGACCGGGTTGGCCAACCGTCGATTGTTCGAGCGGGCGCTGGAGATCGAGTTCGGGCGCGGAGCCCGGCGGTCGAGTCCGCTGGGCCTGATCATGCTCGATATCGATTATTTCAAGCGCTATAACGACACCTACGGTCATGTGGCGGGGGACCATTGCCTGGCCGAAGTGGCGCGGGCACTGAAGAATTGCTGCCACCGCAGTGCCGATCTGGCGGTGCGCTACGGCGGTGAAGAGTTTGCGGTGTTGCTGCCCGACACCGACATCCAGGGTGCGCTGACGATCGCCGAGCAGATCCGCCGCAGCGTCATGGACAAGAACATCATCCACAGTGGCTCACCCACGGGCTACGTGACGGTCAGCCTTGGCTGTTATTCGTTTGTGCCGACAGGGCACGACAGTACCGAAATGTTGATCAAACGCGCGGATGCGGCGTTGTACCAGGCCAAGCATTCGGGGCGAAATCGTTCGGCGGTATTGTCCATGGAAGGAGGTGTCGAAGCGCTGATGCGCTCGGACCGCTAATGCTAGTCAGTTAAGTGCAATCCATGTGGGAGCGGGCTTGCTCGCGAAGCCGGCGGCACAGTCAACATCGATGTCGCCCGACACACCGCTTTCGCGAGCAAGCCCGCTCCCACAGGTTTTGCACGTTAACTGATCGATGGCATAGCCATGTGTTCGGTTTTTTAAGTGCGGCAATGACTTGCGTTATTCAGGGGCGGCGACCGAGCATGGCTGCTATGGTCAGTGGAGAGCCTGGCTGTCATGACGACAGACCAGACCCCGCCGGCCTCACCCGATAAGGCGATCGATTGACAGGAACAAGTGCATGGATTTGACTTCCATTACCACCGCTGCACCTGCGCGTCATACACCGATTACCCGCAACCTGATGTTCGTCATCGGCCTGCTGTTTGTCGTTGGGGTATTGATCGCGTTGGTGGCCCTGTTCAGCATTGCCGCACGGCTCGATGCTCAGGATCTGAACAAAACCACGTTCTACACGCAACGCGCACTTGAGAACCGCATCACCGCCTCGAAAAACTACATTGCCAGTTACGCCAACTGGACGACCGCCTACGACCATCTGAACGACAAGGTTGATGTGCAGTGGGCCTACGTCGAGCAGAACATGGGTAAAACCCTGTTCACCATCGATCACTACGACGGGGTTTTTGTGATTGATGGTCAGCGAACCAAATACGCCACGGTGCGCGGGCTGCTGGTTCAGGATCAAGCGACAACCTATCTGTCGACCTCGATGGCGACGCTGATAGACGAGGTTCAAAGCCAGGAGAGCCTCATCGAGGCGGTCAGCCGGTACACCTTGTTCGAAGGCAAACCGGCGCTGTTGACGGCAGCCGCGATCGTGCCCAATGACGAACGCCCGGCGGTCGATCCCAAGAGCACCTCAGTGCTGATATATGTCGATCAATTGAATTCTGAAAAGCTCAACGCCTTGAACACCGATTACGGTTTGCATGACTTGAGCCTGACGGCCGACGACGCCATTGTTCCCGGTCAGCCAGCCGTCGCTCTGACAGGCACGGGTTACAGCCTGGTCTCCCGGCTTGAGCAGCCGGGCCACCAATTGCTCTGGTCGCTGCTGCCGCCGCTGGGCGGAGCGCTGTTGATTCTGGCGTTGTTGACCGCTTACTTCTTTCGTTATGTCCTGCGCACGTCCGGGCATGTGGATGCCAGTTATACCAGCCTCGATTTGTCGAACCAGGCGCTGGAAGCCAGTGAAGAACGTTTTCGTGCGGTGGCCGAAGCCGCGTCCGACTGGATCTGGGAAATCGACGACCAGCACTGCATCACTTATCTGTCGGGGCGTTTCAGCACCGTCACCGGATTTTCCGATCAACAATGGCTGGGGCAGAACATCGAGCAACTGCTCAATTGCGATACCACGCCCTTGTCGCTGTGGCTGAATAAACTCGATGAAGAGCAAGCCGTCAGCCACTTGCGCTGCTCCTACCGCGATCAGTCGGGGCAGCAGCGGGTGTGCCGGGTGTCGGCGCGACCGATCCAGCGCAAGGGCGCGGTACTGGGGTTTCGCGGGACGGCCAGCGACATCACCGATGAAGTCGCCGCCCATGCGCAGATCCAGCATCTGTCGATGCACGACGCACTGACTGGCTTGCCAAACCGCAACAAACTGGCGCGCTACCTCGAAGACGCGTTGGCACTGAAAGAGCAATCGGTGGCGTTGACGTTGTTGATGATCGACCTGGATAACTTCAAGCCGATCAACGATTCCCTCGGCCATCCGGCCGGCGATGCGGTATTGCTGGAAGTGGCGATTCGTTTGCGCGAGTGCACGCGGGACATCGATCTGGTTGCCCGATTGGGTGGCGACGAGTTCGTGCTGGTACTCCACGGCATGGACAGCCATGCGGAAATCGACCGGTTTTGCGAGCGCTTGCTCGACAGCCTGCATCAACCGATCCATTACGATCACCACACGCTGCACATCGGTGCGAGCATCGGTATCGCCTTGAGTCGGCGCCAGGGGCATCTTCCGGATGAGCTGATTCGCTGTGCCGATATCGCGTTGTATCAGGCCAAGTCCAATGGCAAGAAGACGTGGTGCTACTTTGCGGCGCACATGAACGATCAGATCCAGCACCGCCGACAACTGGAAAGCGACCTGCGTCAGGCGATCAAGAACAACGAATTCGTGATGCATTACCAGCCGCGTTATCACGTCGATGGCAAGCAGATCGTCTCGGTCGAAGCGCTGCTGCGCTGGCAGCATCCGGTGCAAGGCTTGTTGAACCCCGACGCGTTTATTCCATTGGCCGAGCAGACCGATCTGATCGTGCCATTAGGGCGCTGGGTGTTGCGCGAGGCGTGCGCGACGGCCTTGACCTGGCCTGGTGCGATGATGGTGTCGGTCAACTTGTCGCCGGTGCAGTTTGCTCGTAGCGATGTGATCGAGGATGTCCGGGAGGCGTTGATCCAGAGCCGATTGCCCGCCAGTCGGCTGGAACTGGAGATCACTGAAAACGTGATGCTCATCGACGTCGACGGCGCCCTGGCGACCATGAATGCGCTCAAGGAGTTGGGCGTGCGGTTGAACATGGACGACTTCGGTACCGGTTATTCTTCGCTGGGTTACCTGCGCACGTATCCGTTCGACGGGATCAAGATCGACAAGCGCTTCATTGCGTCCATGAGCAACGGCAGCAACGACCGTGCCGTGGTGCAGGCGATCATCAACCTGGGCAAAGCCATGGGGCTGACCGTGACCGCGGAAGGTGTCGAGACGCTGGAGCAACTGGACTTCCTGATCTCGGACCAGTGCCATGAAGTGCAGGGGTTCTACCTCAGTCGCCCGGTGGACAGGTATGCACTGCTGCCGTTGCTCAAGGCATCATGGGACGATCATCCGCTGTAAGTCTCGCGCCTTTAGTCGCCTGTTTCGCTCGCCGCGGCAACTGCCGTGGCGCACCCCGGTCACAACTGGATACCACCCAATCCGTTGCGAGCGTCGGATCATGAAGAACCTGAAAATTGCCACCTTCAACGTCAACGGCATGCGCGCCCGCTTGCCGAATTTACTGGCTTGGCTTACGCGGGAGCAGCCAGACATCGCCTGCTTGCAAGAACTCAAGTCGGTCGACGGCGCATTCCCCGTCGCCGAACTGGAGGCGGCCGGGTATGGCGCCGTCTGGCACGGCCAGGTGTCGTGGAACGGGGTGGCGATTCTGGCGCGCGATGCGCAACCGCTGGAGAGCCGGCGCGGCTTGCCGGGTGATGACAGCGATACCCATAGCCGCTACGTGGAAGCTGCCGTGCACGGGGTTCTGGTGGGCTGTCTGTACCTGCCCAATGGCAATCCGCAGCCAGGGCCGAAGTTTGATTACAAACTGGCGTGGTTCGAGCGGCTGATCTCGCACGCCAAGGACCTGCAGAGCAGCGACCATCCGGTGGTGCTGGCCGGCGATTACAACGTGGTGCCCACCGATCTGGACATCTACAACCCGCGCTCCTGGCTCAAGGATGCGCTGCTGCAACCTGAGAGTCGCGCGTGTTATCAGCGGCTGCTGGACCAGGGATGGACCGATTCCCTGCGTTATCTGTATCCAGAGGAGCGGATCTACACCTTCTGGGATTATTTCCGGCAGCACTGGCAGAAAAACTCGGGGTTGCGCATCGATCATCTGCTGCTCAACCCGGCACTGAGTCCTTACCTGCAAGAGGCTGGCGTCGATGCCTGGGTTCGCAACGAACCTCATGCCAGCGATCATGCGCCGACATGGATTCGATTGGGTTCGCGCAAGCGGCGATAGTCTTGGCGCGTGCGGCGATTGGCTAAATCAATTGTCAGTCCGACCGTGTTATCCCTTATACATGGCGCCCATCGGCGGAGCGATCCGCGGACCTCTGCATAAAGGATTGAGCGATGAGCGAGACACGACTGACAAATCTTGCGCTGTACCTGCAACGCCTGGGCTTCGATGCGCCCCCGGCGCCGACCCTGGAAACCCTGCGCCAACTGCAACTGCGCCACACGGGTGTTTTCCCGTTCGAAAACCTCACCACGTTATTGGGCAAGCCGGTGCTCATCGATCTGCCGTCCATAGAACAGAAAGTCCTGCATGACGGTCGCGGTGGCTACTGCTACGAACTCAACAACCTGTTCCTGGCCTTGCTTCAGACATTGGGCTTCGACGCACGTGGCATCACCGGTCGCGTGGTCATGGGCCAGCCTGAAGGCGCATGGACCGCCCGAACGCACCGCTTGAGTCTGGTGACCCTCGACGGCGTGCGCTACATCACCGACGTCGGCTTCGGCGGCATGGTGCCCACCGCACCGCTGATGCTGGATACCGAAGCCGAGCAGTCCACCCCTCACGAACCCTATCGCATCGAACCGCACGCCGACGGCTATACCCTGCGTGCCAACGTCGGCGGTGAATGGCGGGCGATATACATCTTCGATCTGCAACGTCAGGAAGACATCGATTACACCCTCGGCAACTGGTACGTATCGACCCATCCCGAATCGTCCTTCGTGAAACAACTGATGGTGGCGCGGACGGGGGAGGGATGGCGACGCACATTGATGAACGGCAGCTTTGCCATTCATCGTATGGGCGGTGAGAGCGAACGGCGGGAGGTGACGGACGCTGAGGAATTGATCGGGTTACTGGAAAGTGAATTCGGGATTCGAGTGCCGGCGCAGGATGTGTTGAAGCGGGTGCTTGAGCGGTTGATTGAGCCTGTGTCGCAGGCAAATTGAGCACCACGCAAAGGGGCGGATTTGATCAGTTCGTCCCCTTTGCTTTTGGTCGATCCAGGCGTGGGTGTTTTGGTTTTGTGGCTAGGATCGAACTTCAAGCTCCATCACGTGATGGATTTCGCTGAGGGCCTCTGACAACTTTTTCTCCAGGCTTTTCAGCTCGGAGGCGGTGATGCCTTTTTTGAAATGCCCGACATTTGTAACAGCAGCGTTCTGATCGGGCTTCGCCACTTTGCCTTTATCGCTGAGCAATGCCTGGCGCAGGGTATTGTTGATCACCGTCTGGTAGCCATACCCCTCGCTTTCCGCCAGAGCGCGCGCGGTCTCTATGACGACATCATCAAGCATGAAGCGAGGGGCGTCCGTGCCGGCGGTCGCTTGGAAAGCAAAAGATTAGCGGTGGGGAGGGAAAGGGGAGGAAGGGTGTATTGCAAGCGTTTTAGGTTGGAGGTGCCGTGGGCAAAAGGGCGGCATGGACACATGTCCATAATTTGACTGTTTAGTTGTATACAACTCTATAGACATTTGTCCTGACTATTGCATACAGTGTGCGCACAACAAAAACCAGGGAACCCCCCAACCATGAAAACGCCCCATGTTTCACACCAACGGCCTGAGGATGAGAATCTCGGGATCGGCGCGAATATGGCTTACGGACTGCAACACGTTCTGACCATGTATGGCGGTATCGTCGCGGTGCCTTTGATCATCGGTCAGGCTGCCGGGCTTTCGCCGGCAGACATCGGTTTGTTGATTGCTGCTTCATTGTTTGCAGGGGGGCTGGCGACATTGCTGCAAACCCTGGGTTTACCGTTTTTCGGTTGTCAGTTGCCGCTGGTTCAGGGCGTGTCGTTCTCCGGCGTTGCGACCATGGTGGCGATTGTCAGCAGTGGTGGGGAGGGCGGCTTTCAGTCGATTCTCGGGGCGGTGATTGCCGCGTCGCTGATCGGTTTGCTGATCACGCCGGTGTTCTCGCGAATCACCAAGTTCTTTCCGCCGCTGGTGACCGGCATTGTGATCACCACTATCGGCCTGACGCTGATGCCGGTGGCCGCGCGCTGGGCCATGGGCGGCAACAGCCATGCCCCGGACTTCGGCAGCATGGCGAACATCGGTTTGGCGGCGGTGACGCTGGTGCTGGTACTGCTGCTGAGCAAGGTCGGCAGTGCGACCATCTCCCGTTTGTCGATCCTCTTGGCCATGGTCATCGGCACAGTCATTGCGGTGTTCCTCGGCATGGCGGACTTCTCATCCGTCACTCAAGGCCCGATGTTCGGCTTCCCGGCACCGTTCCATTTCGGCATGCCGACGTTCCACTTCGCCGCGATCCTGTCGATGTGCATCGTGGTCATGGTGACCTTGGTGGAAACCTCCGCCGATATTCTGGCCGTTGGTGAAATCATCGATACCAAAGTCGATTCCAAACGCCTGGGCAATGGCCTGCGCGCCGACATGCTGTCGAGCATGATCGCGCCGATCTTCGGCTCCTTCACCCAAAGCGCCTTCGCCCAGAACGTCGGGCTGGTGGCGGTAACCGGGATCAAGAGCCGTTTCGTGGTGGCCACCGGCGGTGTGTTCCTGGTGGTGCTCGGATTGCTGCCCTTCATGGGCCGGGTCATCGCGGCCGTGCCGACCTCCGTGCTCGGCGGTGCCGGCATCGTGCTGTTCGGCACCGTGGCGGCCAGTGGCATTCGGACGCTGTCCAAGGTCGACTACCGCAACAACGTCAACCTGATCATCGTTGCCACCTCCATTGGTTTTGGCATGATCCCCATCGCCGCACCGAACTTCTACGACCACTTCCCCAGCTGGTTCGCGACGATCTTCCACTCGGGCATCAGCTCCTCGGCGATCATGGCCATCGTGCTGAACCTGACCTTCAACCACCTCACCGCCGGCAACTCGGATCAACAATCGGTGTTTGCAGCCGGTACCGAACGCGTCTTGCGTTATCAGGACCTAGCGGCATTGCGGGAAGGGGATTACTTCAGCGAAGGTAAACTGCGTGACTGCGACGGGAATGAGATTCCGGTGGTGGAGGCGGAACATGGGCATGCCGAGCCGCGGGCGGTGCATGCGAAAAGCAGTGAACATGTCTGACGGCGGTACCCGATAAAAAGGCAGGTAGATCAAAAGATCGCAGCCTGCGGCAGCTCATGATCCGTTTCGTCGCGTATGAAACGGATCGCATACGGTCGAAATTAAACGCGACCGGCGAGCTGCCGCAGGCTGCGATCTTTTGACTTTAATGGCGAGCACAAAAAAGCCCCTGAACCTTTCGATTCAGGGGCTTTTCGATTTTGCTGTCTGGCTCCACGACCTGGACTCGAACCAGGGACCCAGTGATTAACAGTCACTTGCTCTACCAACTGAGCTATCGCGGAATGGCGTCTATGTTACTGATTCAAAAAGAGAAGTCAAGTCTCTGTTGGCAGTTTGATGTTTTCATCGGATCAGAGGGGGTTATCGGCCATTGGCGGTTACCAGAATCGCGGTAGAGGTCTACCATGGTCGCCCGGAAGTGGTGACACGCGCTGCCGGCCCTCAGCCGAAAAGGTATGCGCCATGAATCACCCAACCCTCACACCTCAAAACAGCGGGGTGTTCGCATGAGCATCGCTCAGATCAGCCTGCCCAAAGGCGTTGGCCCGCACGCCGAAAAACTGTTCGACGCCATCACTCAGGCCAGCACCGCTGACGAATTGAACCGCGCAGGCGGCAAGGCCGAAGGTTTTGTTCTGGGCCTGGAAAGCACCAAGGCAATCAAAAGCCAGGTGGCCGAGTCGCTGTATGTGGCCTATGACGATGCGGCCAGCCAGCGCGCGAGCGAACTGGCCTAACCGCCGAAGGTAATGGTGCCGAGCATCAGCTTGGCGTACAGCATCGTGGCGCTCAGTTGCACCAGCCACAACGCCAGGCCGCCAAGGAACACGCCCGCAGCCACTTGCAGCACCAGGTTATTACCGCGTTTGGTCGAGGAGCGGGGCACGAAGTGGTCCAGCTCGTCGCGGTCGGCGCGTAGGTCATCGTTTTTCATGTGGGTTCTCAAGAATTCTCGGGTGTACTCATAACCTGTGGGAGCAAGCCCGCTCCCACATTTTTGATCTGCGTGCAGTCTAGAGCGACCGGTCGCCGAACTGGGAATTATCAAAGACAAATAAAAAACGGGAAGCCCTATGGCTTCCCGTTTTCATCTCACGCAAAGACTCAGATCACCTGAACGATGGCCTTGGTCACCGCGTCGATGTTGCTCTGGTTCAGCGCGGCAACGCAGATGCGGCCGGTGTCCAGGGCGTAGATGCCGAACTCGTTGCGCAGACGGGTTACCTGCTCAACTGTCAGGCCGGAGTAAGAGAACATGCCGCGCTGGCGACCGACGAAGCTGAAATCGCGCTGTGGAGCGTTTTTCGCCAGCAGGTCGACCATCTGGGTGCGCATGCCGCGAATCCGCAGGCGCATTTCTGCCAGTTCCTCTTCCCACTGGGCGCGCAGTACCGGGCTGTTCAGCACGGCGGCGACGATGCTTGCACCGTGGGTCGGCGGGTTGGAGTAGTTGGTGCGGATCACGCGTTTGACTTGCGACAGCACGCGAGCGCCTTCTTCTTTCGATTCGCTGACGATCGACAGGGCGCCAACGCGCTCGCCGTACAACGAGAAGGATTTGGAGAACGAGCTGGAAACGAAGAAGGTCAGGTCCGATTCGGCGAACAGGCGCACGGCTGCGGCATCTTCATCGATACCGTCGCCAAAGCCCTGGTAGGCCATGTCGAGGAATGGCACGTGGCCTTTGGCCTTGACCACTTCCAGCACGTTTTTCCAGTCAGCAGGGCTCAGGTCCACGCCAGTCGGGTTGTGGCAGCAAGCGTGCAGCACAACGATGGAGCCGGACGGCAGAGCGTTCAGGTCTTCCAGCAGGCCGGCGCGGTTAACGTCGTGAGTCGCGGCGTCATAGTAGCGATAGTTCTGCACCGGGAAACCGGCGGTTTCGAACAGCGCGCGGTGGTTTTCCCAGCTTGGGTCGCTGATGGCAACGACAGCGTTCGGCAGCAGTTGCTTGAGGAAGTCGGCACCGATTTTCAGTGCGCCGGTACCGCCGACGGCTTGGGTGGTGATGACCCGGCCAGCGGCGATCAGCGGCGAATCGTTGCCGAACAGCAGTTTCTGCACCGCCTGGTCGTAAGCGGCGATGCCGTCGATCGGCAAGTAACCGCGGGAAACGTGTTGAGCGGCGCGAATCGTCTCGGCTTCGACAACGGCGCGCAGGAGTGGAATTCGCCCCTGCTCGTCGCAGTAAACACCGACCCCCAGGTTGACCTTGTTGGTACGGGTATCGGCATTAAATGCTTCGTTGAGGCCCAGGATTGGATCGCGTGGTGCCATTTCGACAGCGGAGAACAGGCTCATTATTGCGGCGGCTCTGAATGGAGTGTGGAGGGACGTGTCGCGCTCCAGCCGAATGCACTAGAGCGGTGCACAAACGGGGAGCTAGTATAGAGGCCATCAGCGATTGATGGCGACAGGCGATTCGGCTTTTACGGTAAGTTTTTCGAATTATTTTTCGATCGTTGGTCGAGTGATGTCGTCAAAGGTTCTACCCGATGTAGGACGTTTGCCTTGAAAGCGGTGGCAATCGGCTCCACATTGAGCACAATCCAGTTTTTTCCTCGGGCGACATCGGTCGTTTGCGGTCTTTCTCGTTCGTGCCCGGTCAGCCGTGCAGATGCGAACCCAGAGGTATTTATGTCTGAATTCCAGCTAGTCACTCGCTTCGAGCCCGCCGGCGATCAGCCGGAAGCCATCCGCCTGATGGTCGAGGGCATTGAGGCCGGGCTGGCGCACCAGACGTTGCTCGGTGTGACCGGCTCGGGCAAGACCTTCAGCATCGCCAACGTGATCGCCCAGATACAGCGCCCGACGCTGGTGCTGGCGCCCAACAAGACTCTGGCCGCGCAGCTGTATGGCGAATTCAAGGCGTTCTTCCCGAACAACGCCGTTGAATACTTCGTGTCCTATTACGACTATTACCAGCCCGAAGCCTATGTGCCGTCGTCCGACACCTTTATCGAGAAGGATGCCTCGATCAACGACCACATCGAGCAGATGCGGCTGTCTGCGACCAAGGCGCTGCTGGAGCGCAAGGACGCGATCATCGTCACCACGGTGTCGTGCATCTACGGTCTGGGCAGTCCGGAAACCTATTTGAAGATGGTGTTGCACGTCGATCGCGGCGACAAGCTCGACCAGCGCGCGCTGCTGCGTCGCCTGGCCGACCTGCAATACACCCGCAACGACATGGACTTCGCCCGGGCAACCTTCCGGGTGCGCGGCGATGTGATTGATATCCACCCGGCGGAATCCGATTTTGAAGCGATCCGCATCGAGCTGTTCGATGACGAAGTGGAGAGCCTGTCCGCCTTCGACCCGCTGACCGGTGAGGTCATCCGCAAACTGCCGCGTTTCACCTTCTATCCGAAGAGCCATTACGTGACGCCGCGCGAAACCCTGCTCGAAGCTACCGAAGGGATCAAGGTCGAATTGCAGGAGCGCCTGGAATACCTGCGCTCTAACAACAAACTGGTGGAAGCTCAGCGACTTGAGCAACGCACCCGTTTCGACCTGGAGATGATCCTCGAGCTGGGCTACTGCAACGGCATCGAAAACTACTCGCGCTACCTGTCGGGCCGTGAGTCCGGCCAGGCGCCGCCCACTTTGTTCGACTACCTGCCGGCGGACGCCTTGTTGGTGATCGACGAATCCCACGTCAGCGTGCCGCAAGTCGGCGCCATGTATAAGGGTGACCGTTCCCGGAAAGAAACGCTGGTGGAGTACGGTTTCCGTTTGCCCTCGGCCCTGGATAACCGGCCGATGCGTTTCGACGAGTTCGAAAGCATCAGTCCCCAAACGATTTTTGTCTCGGCCACGCCGGGCAATTACGAGGCGGAACACGCCGGCCGAGTGGTCGAGCAATTGGTGCGCCCAACCGGTCTGGTGGACCCGCAAATCGAAATCCGTCCGGCGTTGACTCAGGTCGATGACTTGCTTTCGGAAATCACCAAGCGCGTGGCCCTGGAAGAGCGAGTACTGGTCACCACGCTGACCAAGCGCATGTCCGAAGACTTGACCGATTACCTGGCCGACCATGGCGTGCGCGTGCGTTATTTGCATTCGGACATCGACACCGTGGAGCGGGTCGAAATTATCCGGGACTTGCGTCTCGGTGTCTTCGATGTGCTGGTGGGGATCAACCTGCTGCGTGAGGGCCTGGACATGCCGGAAGTCTCGCTGGTGGCGATTCTTGACGCGGACAAGGAAGGTTTCCTGCGTTCCGAGCGCTCGCTGATCCAGACCATCGGCCGGGCGGCGCGCAACCTCAATGGTCGGGCGATTTTGTATGCGGATCGCATCACCGGTTCCATGGAACGGGCGATTGGCGAAACCGAGCGTCGTCGCGACAAGCAGATCGCCTTCAACCTGGCCAATGGCATCACGCCGAAGGGGGTGTTCAAAGACGTCGCCGACATCATGGAAGGCGCGGTCGTACCGGGTTCGCGCAGCAAGAAGCGCAAAGGCATGGCCAAGGCCGCCGAGGAAAGTGCCAAGTACGAGGCGGAACTGCGCTCGCCGAGCGAGATCAGCAAACGCATTCGTCAGCTGGAAGAGAAAATGTACCAGCTTGCCCGCGATCTGGAGTTCGAAGCCGCGGCGCAGTTGCGCGACGAGATCGGCAAGTTGCGGGAGCGGTTGATCGCGGTTTGAGATATGCAATGAATGGGCGGGCCTCATCGCGGGCAAGCCCGCTCCCACAGGGTTTGTAGGTGGTCACCTATTGTGTGAATACCCTCAATTCTTGTGGGAGCGGGCTTGCCCGCGATGAGCATAGGTATTTACACATCTCTAAAGTCTTCGGCTGGCCACCCAGCCGATGGCCTCTTTAGCAAAACCCGCCAGTTCCTGGGGCGTGTATTGTTCCAATGTCTCGCACATGGCCAAAAGCATGTATAAACCGGCCAGCAGCGCGGAAGCCGTCACCGGCTGCGAGCGCTTCATCTGTCGACCAGACAGACGGACCAAAAAATCCCGTGTTTGCTCAGCGAACTCCCCCTTAGCCCGCATCAGACGCCAACTGACAGCACATGCCTGACTGGCGATCAACAGCCGTTTGAACACCGCTTCACCGCTCTCTTGCTGCCAGTTTTCCAGCTGATGCCCACCCCCTTTAAGCAGTTTGAAGTAGGACTCGATACGCCAGCGCCAGTAATACCAGAGCGCCAATCGTTCATCTGCGACCTCTTGCTCAAGGTTGCTCAGCAAATACCATTCGGCCAGCAGGTGACCATCGGCTCCCAGTATTCGGCTCACGACGAGCCGGGCCGGCAACGGCTCACCAGACTTGCGCAGCGTCTTGCGGTCGGCCCTGTCTTTGGTGAAAGGCTGGGCTTGGCGAGTCAGCACGACGGCGGTTTCTCCCACCCATTGAATGGCCGGTTTTCCTTTGTAGTCCACCTTGCGAGTTTTGCGGTAGGTCATCTCGCGAGCAATTTGACTCAGGGCCCTCGATTGACCTGCATGACTGGCCGTGGAACCGGCCTTGACTCGCACCAGCCATTGCCGACCCTCGGCCTGCCATTGCCTCAGGTGCGACCGAATCAGCCTCTCGATCCACGATATGGACAAGCGGCTTGGCAAAATTCTGCTGTTCCAGCCAAGTGATACGTTGTGTCAGTTCATGCAGATGCTTCTCAGGGACCAGCACTTCTTCGGCTCGCGTGCTGAGCACGCCGTCCTTGGTCGCCAGATTTTGAGCGGGAGTACAGATCGGTGCACCGTCACGGTCGGTGACTAGCAGGCTGCTTTGCAGCTCGTAACCGATGTCGCCCCGGTGGGTCATTTGCAGGCGATCAGCCTTGCTGTGGTGGTGCATGTAATTGAGCCGAGACCAATCGTGCATGACCAGCGCGTAATCATCACAGTCATCCCGACAACCCTCGTGGGCCGCGCCAGCAGCGGTTTAACCAGGTCAACGGGCCGAACCCGGTCATTGCTCAAAAATCGCCAAAGGGCTTGCGTCTGTGCAAAAGCCTTGTCGCTTCGCGGCAAGGCTTTCATCCCGGCGGCCAGCGCCGGTAGTCCATTACTGTGTCCCATGACTAACTCGTCGTATCGTTTTGTCAGTCGGGCATCTAGCCCGGTCATTTGATATCCATGCCGTCCCTTTATAGACCAGGATCGGGAGATGTGTAGATACCTATGCCGCGATGAGGCCCGCCGGAACACTACAAATATCCATTGCGCGCTTCCCAAGCCTTCAGCCCTGCCTGCAACCTCCTGGTAGATCCCCCAAGGCAATATTGGCTTATATGCCCTGCTGACTAGAGCCGGGCCGCTATCGCCTGTTACCATTCGCCTCTTGTTTGATCTTCGCTTTTATTCTTTTCGAGACATGCCATGACCACCGTCCGCACTCGCATCGCGCCATCGCCTACCGGGGACCCCCACGTAGGTACCGCTTACATCGCTTTGTTCAACTACTGCTTTGCCAAGCAGCATGGCGGTGAGTTCATCCTGCGGATCGAAGATACCGACCAACTGCGTTCGACCCGCGAGTCCGAACAGCAGATTTACGACGCCCTGCGCTGGTTGGGTATCGACTGGAGCGAAGGCCCGGACGTCGGCGGCCCGCACGGTCCTTATCGTCAGAGCGAGCGCGGCGACATCTATCAGAAGTACTGCCAGCAACTGGTCGACATGGGTCATGCCTTCCCGTGCTTCTGCACAGCCGAAGAATTGGACCAGATGCGCGCCGAGCAAATGGCGCGTGGAGAAACCCCGCGTTACGACGGCCGTGCGCTGTTGCTCTCTGCGGATGAAGTCGCGCGCCGCCTGGCCGCTGGCGAGCCACACGTCATCCGCATGAAAGTGCCGACCGAAGGCGTGTGCGTGGTGCCTGACATGCTGCGTGGCGACGTCGAGATCCCGTGGGACCGCATGGACATGCAAGTGCTGATGAAGACCGACGGCCTGCCGACGTACTTCCTGGCCAACGTGGTCGATGACCACTTGATGGGCATCACCCATGTCTTGCGCGGTGAAGAGTGGCTGCCATCGGCACCGAAGCTGATCCTCTTGTACGAATACTTCGGCTGGGAACAACCGCAGCTGTGCTACATGCCGCTGCTGCGTAACCCGGACAAGAGCAAGCTGTCCAAGCGCAAGAACCCGACCTCGGTAACGTTCTACGAGCGCATGGGCTTCATGCCGGAAGCGATGCTCAACTACCTGGGTCGCATGGGCTGGTCGATGCCGGACGAGCGTGAGAAGTTCTCGCTGCAGGAAATGGTCGACAACTTCGACCTGAGCCGTGTCTCACTGGGTGGTCCGATTTTCGACATCGAGAAGCTGTCGTGGCTCAACGGCCAGTGGCTGCGTGACTTGCCGGTGGAAGAGTTCGCCGCTCGTCTGCAAAAGTGGGCGCTGAACCCTGAATACATGATGAAGATCGCACCGCACGTGCAGGGCCGGGTTGAAACCTTCAGCCAGGTTGCACCGCTGGCCGGCTTCTTCTTCGCCGGTGGCGTGAACCCGGACGCCAAGTTGTTCGAATCCAAGAAACTCTCGGGTGATCAGGTTCGTCAGTTGATGCAGTTGATTTTGTGGAAGCTGGAGAGCCTGCGTCAGTGGGAGAAAGACAGCATTACTGCAACCATCCAGGCGGTGGTCGAGTCCCTCGAGTTGAAGCTGCGTGATGCCATGCCGCTGATGTTTGCCGCCATCACTGGGCAGGCCAGCTCGGTGTCGGTACTCGATGCGATGGAAATCCTCGGTCCGGACCTGACCCGTTTCCGTCTGCGCCAGGCTATCGACCTGCTGGGCGGCGTGTCGAAGAAAGAAAACAAGGAGTGGGAAAAGCTTCTGGGCGCGATTGCCTGACAGCGTTTGACTCTGTAGTAGCTGCCGAAGCCTGCGATCTTTTGATCCTGATCTTCGGCACTTCCCCCGAATTTACGGGGGGAGGGCGGTAAGTGATTGTTATGTGGGCAAAAAATTTTGGAAATTGTTAAAAATAAGTTTGACAGCCTTCCGATGCGCCATTAAGATTCGCCCCGTCCTCAGCGATGAGGGGCTATAGCTCAGCTGGGAGAGCGCTTGCATGGCATGCAAGAGGTCGACGGTTCGATCCCGTCTAGCTCCACCAATTTACACTTCAAGGTCTGGCCACACCGGCCTTGAAGCGATCAACACTCAGCGTTGATCAGTTGTATAGAAGGGTTTGCGTCCCCTTCGTCTAGTGGCCTAGGACACCGCCCTTTCACGGCGGTAACAGGGGTTCGAGTCCCCTAGGGGACGCCAGTTTTACAGAAGCGATGTTGCAAGATGTCGCTCCGCCGCGAGGCGAAAAATCCGGGGCTATAGCTCAGCTGGGAGAGCGCTTGCATGGCATGCAAGAGGTCGACGGTTCGATCCCGTCTAGCTCCACCAATTTTACAGTTCAAGGTCTGGCCACACCGGCCTTGAATCGATCAGCTCTCAGCACTGATCAGTTGTATAGAAGGGTTTGTGTCCCCTTCGTCTAGTGGCCTAGGACACCGCCCTTTCACGGCGGTAACAGGGGTTCGAGTCCCCTAGGGGACGCCACGATTACCCGCTCTGCGGGATTTTTAAGGGTCATTCAATTATTGAATGGCCCTTTTGTTTGTCTGGCGTTTGGCCAACTCTCCTTTTCCCTCTCACCTGTTCTTCAGACCAGCGGTCACATCCACGACTTGCGAAAAATTATTATGAGAATAATATTCTAGTCGTAATATTCGGAGGCAACGATGAACGATAAAAAAGCTCAAACCCGCGAACGCATCCTCAAGGCTGCCAGTGCAGCGCTGATCCAGCGCGGCCCGGCCGAGCCGAGCGTGGGCGAAGTGATGGGCGCGGCTGGCCTGACGGTCGGTGGCTTCTACGCGCACTTCGAAAGCAAGGACGCATTGATGCTGGAAGCGTTCAAGCAGCTGCTCAGCCATCGTCGTGGCTTGATCGCCGACATGGACGCCGAGTTGACCGGCGAAGAGCGTCGCGCGCTGGTCGCGGCGTTCTACCTGTCGCGTAAACACCGTGATTCCACCGAGCATGCGTGTCCGATTCCGGCGTCGGTCGGCGAGCTGGGCCGTCTGCCCGACGAATTTCGTGTGGCGTTGAATGAGCATGTTGAGTTGATGGTCGCGCAGTTGGCGGCCAGCCCGGAAGACACCGACAAGGTCTTGGCCGACATCGCCTTGATGGTCGGTGGTTTGGCTCTGGCGCGGGCGCTGGGGCCAGGAGAGTTGTCTGATCGTTTGCTGCGCGCCGCCAAATCGGCGGTGCTATGACCTAAAGGCGTCAGCCTGAGGAGATGGGCGATGAACACGTTGAGCTGGGTTCGTGGCGTTAATGGCACCTTGGGCTGGTTCGCGCCGAAGCTGATGGCGAGCAAGATGCGCCTGGCATTCATGACCCCGCGCGAATTACCGCCGCGTGACTGGGAATTGCCGCTGCTGGCGAAATCCGAACGAATCACCTTGCGCTTCGGTCTCTCGGCGCTGCGTTGGGGGCAAGGGCCGGCGGTGTTGTTGATGCACGGCTGGGAGGGCCGGCCGACACAGTTTGCCGCGCTGATCACGGCGCTGGTCGATGCCGGTTACACCGTGGTTGCCCTGGATGGCCCGGCTCACGGTCGTTCGCCTGGTCGCGAGGCGAATGTGGTGCTGTTCGCTCGGGCCATGCTCGAAGCGGCCGCTGAATTGCCGCCGCTGCAAGCGGTGATCGGTCACTCCATGGGCGGCGCCAGTGCCATGCTCGCCGTTCAGTTGGGCTTGCGCACCGAAACCCTGGTCTCGATCGCCGCCCCGGCGCGAATTCTCGGGGTGCTGCGCGGTTTTGCCCGCTATGTGCGCCTGCCGCCCAAAGCGCGTTCGGCGTTTATTCGCCAGGTGGAGAAAGACGTCGGCATGCGCGCCGCTGCGCTGGATGTTGCGCGCTATCAGCTCGACATGCCGGGGCTGATCGTCCATGCCGAGGACGACAACTTTGTTCCAGTCAAGGAATCCCAGTTGATCCACGAAGCCTGGTTCGACAGCCGTCTTTTGCGCCTGGAAGAGGGCGGTCATCAGCGGGTGCTCGCCGATCCGCGGGTGATCGATGGCGTTCTTTCTCTGCTGGCCGGTCGCAGCCTGCAATCGCGCCAATCGGCCTGAGCTTCCGTTACACTGCCCCGGTCGAAATAATCTGACCGGGAGTGGGGCATGGGCTGGGATCGGGCAACGCCGTTTATCATTGATCTGGAAGTGGGCGCCGAGGACATCGACGGGCTGGGCCACGCGAACAACGCGGTGTACGTGACCTGGCTCGAGCGCTGTGCCTGGCGCCACTCGCAACGGCTGGGCCTGGACCTGGTCGAGTACCGTCGGCTGGATCGGGCGATGGCGGTGGTACGGCACGAGATCGATTACCTGGCAGCAGCCTATGAGGGCGATGAGTTGCAGTTGGCGACCTGGATCGTCGATTGGGATCAGCGCCTGAAAATGACCCGACACTTCCAGTTGAAGCGTCCCAGCGACAACACGACGTTGCTACGGGCGCAGACCACTTTCGTGTGCATCGAACTGTCGACCGGCAAGCCCAAGCGCATGCCGGCGGAATTCATCGAGGGCTACGGCCCGGCGTTGCAGGAGTTGGATTCAGCGAAAATCTAATGTGGGAACGGGCTTGCTCGCGAAGACGGCTTAACATTCAACAGAGATGCTGAATGTCAGACCGCTTTCGCGAGCAAGCCCGCTCCCACAAGGAATCAGCGATGTTCTGCAGATTCCTCGCACAATCCAGTAAACTGCCGCACGTTTTTCGTTGAGTGTGTTTTTCATGCAAATTGCTTTGGCGCCCATGGAGGGGTTGGTCGACAACATCCTGCGGGACGTGCTGACCCGTGTGGGCGGTATTGATTGGTGCGTGACCGAATTCATTCGGATCAACGATCAGCTGCTCACGCCTGCCTATTACCACAAGTTCGGCCCGGAACTGCTGACCGGCGCCCGGACCGCCTCCGGCGTGCCGCTGCGGGTGCAACTGCTCGGCTCCGATCCGGTGTGCCTGGCGGAAAACGCCGCACTGGCCTGCGAGTTGGGTTCCGAGGTTATTGACCTGAACTTTGGCTGCCCGGCCAAGACCGTCAACAAATCCCGTGGTGGCGCGGTGCTGCTCAAAGAGCCTGAACTGCTCAACCAAATCGTCGAACACGTCCGTCGTGCCGTACCCGCGCACATTCCAGTGACCGCCAAGATGCGCCTCGGTTTCGACAGCCCGGACGGTGCGTTGGTTTGTGCTACCGCCCTGGCTGAAGGCGGCGCGGCGCACATCGTGGTCCATGCGCGGACCAAAACCGATGGCTACAAGCCGCCAGCTCACTGGGAATGGATCCCTCGGGTGCAGGACGTGGTGAAGGTGCCGGTGTTTGCCAACGGCGACATCTGGAGCGTCGAAGACTGGCGTCGTTGCCGCGAGATCAGCGGCGTCGAAGACATCATGCTCGGTCGTGGTCTGGTATCGCGCCCGGATCTGGCCCGGCAAATCGCCGCCGCCCGCGCCGGTGAAGACGTTGTCGAGATGACCTGGGTCGAGCTGCTGCCGCTGATTCAAGACTTCTGGCTGCAAGCCAAGGCACAGATGACACCACGTCAATCGCCGGGCCGCTTGAAGCAATGGCTGGCGATGCTGACCCGCAATTATCCTGAAGCGGTAGAGCTGTTCACCGTCCTGCGTCGTGAGACCGAACTGGATAATGTCTCGCGTTTACTGGGTCTGCGGGTGTCTGAAGCGGCCTGAAAAAATCTTAAAATAATCTCTTGAAAAGTAATCAGCGATCCTTATCTAAGGATTACGCGATGCCGAATTCGGGTCGCGGAGACAAAAAAACTTGCTGATTATGTTCAGGAGATTTGAATCATGAGTACTGCATTTTCCCTGGCTCCACTGTTCCGTTCCTCGGTAGGTTTCGACCGTTTCAACGACCTGTTCGAAACCGCCCTGCGCAATGAGCCAGGCAGCACCTATCCACCCTACAACGTTGAAAAATACGGTGATGACCAATACCGCATTGTCGTAGCGGCCGCCGGTTTCCAGGAAGAAGACCTGGACCTGCAAGTGGAGAAAGGTGTGCTGACCATCAGTGGCGGCAAACGTGACACGGACGAAAACGTCACTTATCTGTACCAAGGCATCGCTCAGCGCGCCTTCAAACTGTCGTTCCGTCTGGCGGACCATATTGAAATCAAGGCCGCCGAACTGCGCAACGGTTTGTTGAGTATCGACCTGCTGCGCGTGATTCCGGAAGAAGCGAAAGCCAAACGCATCCCGATCAACGGGACGGAAAAACCGGCTCTGCAGCATTGAGTCATTCGAAGACATACATTCGTTTGAACAGGCTGTAACCCGCTGAATGAAGGCCCCGACTTGTCGGGGCCTTTTTGTTTCCAGGCGAAAAACAGCACTGCAAACTTTGCCGCCTTGCGACGGTTTCTCTACAATCCGCGCCAGTTTTGCCGACTCCCATCCTGTCTGGTCGGCCCGGAGTTTTTTTTCATGGAAGAGATACAACAGCGTTGGCTGTGCGGTCTTTCTGCGCCGATGGTGGCCCTCAATCCTCGCGCCCATTATGACGAGCCTGCTTTCTACTCCGATCCGCAATTCATCGACCTGCAATGCAGCTGGGGCATCAGCGACCGGCCGCAGTTATTAAGCATGCTCGAAGGGATGGCGGACGACGGTCATGCCTCTCATCTCGATGGGGCATATCGGTCGTGGCAGCGTTGCTTGCCGAGCGAATGGCAGGCACTGCTTGAAACGCTGTCACCCCGCGAGCGCGACTTGCACGAGTTCGCCGGGCGTACCTTCGGTGGATGTGGGCCGGGTGGTATCAGGGCTTGGGATCTCGGGCGCATGGGGTTTCTCTTGCGCTGTGGCTTGCGCAATGAGTGGATCGATTTAACTGAAAGTCTTTGGCTGCATGGCCGACTCGCCGTGAGAGCGCAATACCATTACGGCAGTTGGTTCTCCTATTTCAATGGTTTCCTGGCCGGTCATGCGTTCTGGAGCTGTCTGGGCAACAGTGACGAACAGATGGCTCACGAGCTTGATCGGCAAGGGGAGTTTTCGCGGAGCGCTTTCATAGTGCGTGGTCTTGCGCGCGACATCCCTTCTTTCCTGATAGACCTGCCCTGGCACATGGACCTCAACCCACCGCCACGCCCGGCGTCCCTTGAGGAGTTCGACTGGTCATGAGTTGCTGGATACGCCTGGGTATAGAACCTACCAAAGATCAGACAGTTATTCGAAATGCCTATCGCGCGCGTCTACCGGAACATCATCCGGAGAGTGATCCTGAGGGCTTTCAGGCACTGCGTGAGGCCTATGAAAGTGCCACCCGCTTCGCTCGTCATGAAGAGGACGAAATCGAAGATGAAGGTACTGGTGCCCCTGAGGTTCCGCAGACCTTGGTGGATTTTTACGCGTTGCTCGAAGATCCGGCTCGGCGCTTCAATCCAGATGCCTGGCAAGCGTTCGTTAAAGCGTTGGATCAGTTGCCTCTGGACGCTCTTGATGACCTCGGTTGGGGGTTGTTCCATGCATTGGCCAATGCCGGGTCGCTGTCTTACCGCTGCGCGAATCTGCTGGCGCAACGGATGGGTTGGGAGCACCAGCTGCTGGATCTGGGGTTCGAGCAGGCGAATAAAGTCGAACAGTTCCTGCAACGCATCAAGACGCCAGACCCGTTCGACACGACACTGATGAGCGGGTGGTCCGAGCCTGTGCAGATGGAAACCCTGTGGTATGCCCGCAGCCTCGACTACCTCTTCGAGCATCGTCCGCTCCATGAATTCGAAGACTTCGCCAGCCATCACACCTGCTTGCCGCTGCCGGCGGACGAAGTATTCATCAAGCGTTTGCTGGTGCGGTTTACTCAGGCGGGTATCGGTGGTGCAGGTCTGCTGCAGCTGTGTGTCGAACAACAGAGCCAGGCGCCAGACGATATCGATTGGCTTTATTTGTTGGCTTGTCAAAACAGTTTGTTGGGGCTTGAGGATCAGGCGCTGCCCTGCTGGATTCGGCTCTGGCTGGAGTATCGTCAACCGAAGGCTGAAAGTTGCTTGCTGGAGCTTTGCGCCAAACGTCAACCAGACTTTCTCGCGCTGCTGATTCAGGCATTTGACCGTCTGGAAAATTTCCGTGACTGGTCCCATGACCTCGACGATGTCACTCAAGAATATGGCAGCCCTTCGCAGCGCCCCGAAACGCTGGCTCGCTGGCTTGGGGTCGGGCAACTCAATCTGCAAGGTTTGGCAGCCGCATTTGTCGACTGGCGGATGACGGGGGATGAACTGCCTCTGCTGGCGTTGCTGCTAGGGGAGCATGCGGATTCCCGCTTGCAGCGTCTGTACCGGCATGCATGGGCCTTGCATCGTGGTGATGTGTGGTTGTTGCAACAGATACTGGACGAGCCGCACCCGTTCGATGCCCTTGAGGGGCTGGTGCTGAGCGGGTTCAAGTATCAGGCAGAGCAGCAACTCTGTTGGTTGAATCAGGCGCCGATTCCATTGGCAATGAAGGCCTTTCTCAACAGTCGTTCAGTTGAGCCGCAACTGGCCGAGGAACTGACAAAAGGAGAGCCGCACAAGATTTGCCGCCTGTGGCTGCGCAGGCTGCGGGTTTACGACCAGTCTGCCCTGGTGCGGATCGATCAGGCATTTGACTTGCTGGACGCAGAAGCGGACACGAACTTGCGGAGCTTGAGCCTGCTGGTTCAACTGGGGCAGCGAGGCGCAGTCCTGCCGGACATTGCGCAAGGCGAGGCAGCGTGGCAATGGCACGCTCAAACGGTATTCCTGCTGGCATTGCTCGAACAGCCTGAGCGTTGGCTGACGTTGATCGATACGCAATGCCTGGAGCGACTGGAGGTCAACCCGGCTCATCCCCTGAGTCGGCTCCAGCCGTTATTGCGGCGTTTGCAGCATGAGCAAGGTAACTGCACCGGTTTGCTGGGGTGGCTGCAAGGTACCGATCCGGTCCATGGTTTGCTCGTGCAGCAGCTGTTCAATGTGCAACAGGCCCTCGACAGCGCAGCGCTGCCCGGTAATGCGCAGCTCTATACCTGCATTGAAAGTGATCCTGATGCGTGCGGCGAGGATTTGCTGGGGCTGATGCTGCTCTGGGGGGTGCTGTATCACGATCCGAGCCTTGACGCCGAGCAGCATCGCGCACTGTTGCAATCCATCGCTGCTATCAGTTGTGAAGATGACTGGTTCGAAGCGTTTCGTGATGGTTTGCTCAAAGGGGATCCTGTTTGGCCGCCGCGCAAAGTGCTGACGGATTTCGACGTCGACAAGCTGCTGGTCTATGAAGTCCTCGATACGCTGAGAAGTCTGATTCGTTATGGTGCGGCAGGAGTGCCGAGGACCAAGGTGCTGCAACAGTTGCAGCGTGGCAAGGATGAAGCCGCGAACAGTGTGGGTCTGCGTCTGGCATTGACTGCCTTGCTGTCCTGGAGCGAACGCCTGCTCCTGGCCAAAAGCGACACTCGCCCGGTGCCGTCGGTTGCGGTCTGGCGCTTGGGCACGCGATTGGGGCGCAAGGCGTTTATCGGGCAAGTGCTGGGGTGTGTGCTGATCACCCCGATCGTGGCGCTGCTAAGCGGCACCGCCGTCTCGGGGATTGTCATGCTGCTGCTGAGCATCGCGTTGTTGCTCAGTGCGATTCTGCGTCGGCTGCATGACATTGGCCGCGGGATTCCCACACTGCTTATTATTGCCTGTCTGACGCCGGTATTGCCGTTTCTGCCTCTGGTGTTGTTCGGTTTTCCTGGCGACAGGCTGCCTAACCGCTATGGTGTGCCGCCGGACAGCGCCGGTGAGGACACGCTGTCCGGGGGGTTGCAGGTGACCCTGCGGCGGCTTAACGGCTAAAGACGCAGTTGATCCAGCGCTTTATTGAGTTGTGACCGATGGCTGGCAATCTCCACCGATTGCTGGCCACCGAGCACGGCGGTAAAGGCATCCAGCCAACCGGCAATTTGTTCGCGCTCATCACCCAGGCTCTGCGTCCACGCTCGCTCCAGTCGTGCCAGCAGGGTGCGATTGGGCAGCGCGTCCCGTGGATGGATTTTCAGGGCGCTGAGCCGTTCATGGCTGTTTTGCCGTGATTGCGGGTCGAGCCCGGTGGGGCTGCGATCAATGCTGTGGCTGTGGCGTTCGCCGCTGGCCAGCAGGGTCACGTCAACTTCAAGCAAGCCGTTGATGTCGTAGCTGAAGCGCACATCCAGGGCCTGTGTCTGGTCGCTGGGTGTCATCGCGACATCGAAGGCATCGATGAAAATATTGTCCCGCACCCACGGCCGTTCACCCTGATAGACCGCGATACGGATTTGGTTTTGCTGCGGATGGGTGGTGTAAAAGCGTTGCACCCGAGAGGTGGGGATCACGGTATTGCGTTCGATGATCGGTGAGAAGGCGCCGCTGACGTCTGCACCGCGATTGGTCGAGATGCCCAGAGTGTATGGGCAGACGTCGGTCAGGATCAGCTCCTCGATTGCACTGTCGCGGGCTTTGCACGCCGCCTGGGTGGCGGCGCCCAGTGCGACAATCGTGTCCGGGTCGAGGTGGCGATAGGGCAGGCGCCCGAACAGTGTGGCGACCATCTGCTGCACGGCTGGCATCCGCGTAGCACCTCCGACCAGCACCAGGCTGTCGAGGTCCCGGGGTTTGAGCCGTGCATCGCGCAGGGCTTGTTCAATGGGAGCGCGCAACCGGGTCAGCAGCGGCTCCCAGATTTTCAGCGCTGCAGCCTCATCCAGCGACCACTCGCGCAAGACGCCGGCGCCATTCCAGTTCAGATGCTGGGTGCCTTCACTGAGTTTGCATTTGAGTTGCTCCAGAGTATCGCCCAGGCTGGCCAACCCCTGGCCGTCGATCAGATGCGGGGTGAGTTGCCAGTCTTTCAGGCAGGCCTGTAGCAACGCTGCAGTGAAGTCTTCACCGCCGAGGAAGTTGTCGCCGGTGGAGGCGTGCACTTCAATCAGCGGCAGTGCGTATTCAAGTACCGTGACGTCGAAGGTGCCGCCGCCCAGATCGAAAATCAGCGTGCGCTCGAACTTCTGTTCGTGCAGCCCGTATGCCATGGCGGCGGCGGTCGGCTCGTTGATCAACCGCGACACCGTCAAGCCTGCCAGCTCGGCGGCAAACAGCGTGCGTTTGCGTTGCTCGTCACTGAAGTAGGCCGGCACCGAAATCACCGCCTCATGCACCGGATGGCCCAGCCAGGCTTCGGCATCCTGTTTGAGAGAGCCGATTACCAGTGCTGACAGTTCTTCCGGGCTGAATTGCCGCCCGCCCAGATCGAACTGTTTGTCGCTGCCCATAAAACGCTTGAACGCCGCCACTGTGCGTTCCGGATGGGTGGTTAGACGGGCGCGAGCCACATTGCCAACCAGAATGCTGTCGTCCTCATCGAGGCTGACCACTGAAGGGGTGAGGAAATCGCCAAGGGCGTTGGGAATCAACTGTGCTCGACCTTCCTGCCAAACGGCGATCAGGCTATTGGTGGTGCCAAGGTCGATACCCAGCAAGGCCGGGCGGGGGAGGGTTGCATCCTGCATGGTTGATCTCTTTGAGGCGGTGCAAAAAACGCGACCCTACAGGTTGAGAGAAAAACTGGCAATTGGAGCGCCTGTTACGGAACGTCTCCTGTGCGATGCAACAGTGACCCCGATTATTTGAGCAGTTTCTGAAACTCCTCCACCGGCAGCGGCCGACTGTGCAGATACCCCTGATACAAATGGCAGCCCAGCCCCTGCAAAAACGCCAGTTGCTCCAGGTTTTCCACCCCTTCGGCGATGACTTCCAGCTCCAGGCTGCGGGCCATGGCGACGATGGCGCGAATGATTTCGGCATCGTTGGGGTCGGTGGTGGCGTCGCGGATGAACGACTGGTCGATTTTCAGGGTGTCTACCGGCAGGCGCTTGAGGTAGGTCAGGGAGGAATAACCGGTACCGAAATCGTCCATGGCAAAGCTCACGCCGAGTTTTTTCAGGCGCCGCATTTTGCTGATGGTGTCGTCCAGGTTCTGGATGACGATGCCTTCGGTGATTTCCAGTTTCAGCAGCGAGCAGGGCAGGCCATGGCTGCCGAGGCTGTGTTCGATGCGTTCGACGAAATCGTTCTGACGGAATTGCCGGGGGCTGATATTCACGCACAGGCTGAAATCGAGCGGGTCGATCAGGCCCTTGGCGATCAGGTGTTTGAAGGCCGCGCAGGCTTCGTCGAGGATCCATGTGCCGACTTCCAGAATCAGCCCGCTGTCTTCCAGCACCTTGATGAACTCGGTGGGCGATTGCGCACCCAGTTGCGGATGGTGCCAGCGCACCAAGGCTTCGGCGCCGGTAATGCGATTGTTGCGGGCGTCCACTTGAGGTTGGTATTGCACGCTGAATTCACCCCGAGACAGGGCCAGGCGCAGGTCGGTTTCCATGCGCAGGCGCTCGCTGGCGGCCTTTTGCATGGTGTTGTGATACATCTGCGTGGTGTTGCGGCCTGAGTCCTTGGCGCGGTAAAGGGCGATATCGGCGCGTTTGAGCAGATCGGTCGGGGTCGAGCCGTGGTCGGGGATCAACGCGATGCCGATGCTCGGCGTCACTTGCAGGCGCTGTCCGTCGAGGAACATCGGTTCGGACAGCAGTTCGCGCAAGGTGTCCGCCAACTCCCGGACCTGAGCGCTGACATCGCTGCGCGAGCCTTCCAGACCGCTGAGCAGCACCACAAACTCATCACCGCCCAGGCGCGCGACGGTGTCCTCCATGCGCACGCTGGCTTCAAGGCGCGCGGTGATGATTTTCAGCACCGTATCGCCCACCGGATGACCGAGGGAGTCGTTGATGTGCTTGAAGTGGTCGAGATCCAGGAACATCAGCGCGCCGCGCAGGTTATGGCGTTTGAGCAGGGCGATCTGCTGGCTCAGGCGATCCATCAACAGGGCGCGGTTGGGCAGATTGGTCAGCGGGTCGTGGTAGGCCAGGTGACGGATCTGCGCTTCAGCGTTTTTCAGCAAACTGACGTCCCGAGCGGTCAGCAGCAGGCACGCCGTTTCGTTGAGGGTGATCGGCTCCACCGAGACTTCAACGGTCAGCAACTCGCCGCGTTTGTTGCGCCCGAGCATTTCCTGATGGTGAACACGGCCCTTGATCTGCAGCTCCGCCAGCAGCGCCGAGCGTTGTTTCTCTTCGGCCCAGATACCGACTTGATACACCGTGCGGCCGATCACTTCATCGGCGCGGTAGCCAGTCAGGCGACAGAAGCCGTCGTTAACTTCCAGGTAGCGTCCGGTGTCGCGCTCGGTAATGGTGATGGCGTCGGGGCTTGAGTGGAAGGCCTTGGCGAACTTCTCCTCGCTGGCCTTGAGCGCCGCTTCCGAACGTTGCTGCTGGGTGATGTCGCGCAGGGTGGTGACGATGCACGGTTGGTCGCCGACGCTGATCTGCCGGCTCGATATCACGCAGGTCAGGGATTGCCCGTCCTTGTGTTGAACGATGATCGCCACATTGTTCAGGCCCTGTTCGCGGATGACCCGCTCGATCCTTTGCAGGCTTTTTGCCGAGGCGTCCCACAGGCCGATTTCGTCGGCGCTGCGGCCAATCACGTCGGCGGTGCTCCAGCCGAACGTCTGGGTGAAGCTGGAGTTGATCTCGATGAAATGGCCGGTGTCCTGGCGCGTGACGCAGATCGGGTCCGGGCTGACTTGGAACAACGTGGCGAATTTCTCTTCCGACGCTATCAGTTGCTGTTCGCGCTCCACTTGATCGGTGATGTCCAGCAATGTGCCGGCCATGCGCAGCGGGTTACCGCTGTCATCGCGGTAGAGTCTGGCGCGGCTTTCCAGATAGCGCGAAGTGCCATCCGGCAGCTGCACACGGTATGTCACCTGATAATTGCCGGCCGGGCCTTCGCGCAAGCTGCGGTAGGCGTCACGCATGGTGTCGCGTTCTTCGCCGGGCACGCCTTCGAAAAACGCGTCGAAGGATTCATGGAAGGGTTTGGGGTCCAGCCCATGCAGCTGGGCGGCCCGCGCCGAGCCGTAAAGCATGCCGCTGGGAATGTGCCAGTCCCAAGTGCCGAGTTGCGCCGAATCCAGGGCCAGGTCGAGGCGTTCCTGGCTGTCTTTGAGGGCGTGCTCGGCAATTTTGCGTTCGGTGGTGTCGAGGAACGTGCTCAGCAGATAAGGCTGGCCTTCGAGTTCGACCTTTTGCGCACTGAGGATGCCGTCGTGAACCTGCCCATTGCTGGCGCGAAATTGCACCTCCATGTTGATCAGCTCGCCTTTGGCCTTGGTGGCCTTGACCAGTTGCACCCGTTGCTCCGGGTTGACCCACAGGCCCAGTTCCAGCGTGGTTCGGCCGATGGCGTCTTGCACCGGCCAGCCGAACAGGCTTTCGAAATACTGATTGGCTTCGCTGATCAGGCCGTCTTCCTGACGGGTCAGCAGGACCATGTTAGGGCACAGGTGAAACAGCGTGGCGAAGCGTTTTTCCGAGCTGCTCAGCGCCTGTTCGCGCTGGCGCTGATGGGTGATTTCACGAATGACCCCAATCATTCGCGGCCGGCCGTTTTTGTCCGGCAGCAGGCTGCCGTTGATTTCCAGCCAGTGCAGGCTGCCGTCGGGCCAGCGGATGCGGTGGTGCATGGCCTGTTCCAGCGGGGCGCCGGCGATCACCGCATTGAAGGCGCGGATGGCTTTCGCCCGATCCTCCTGAGGCAGCAGGTCGAGGTACTCCAGGTCTTCTGGCAACGGCTGGCGGGGATCGAAGCCGAATAGCGCTTGAGTGCCCCGGGACCAACTGATTTGCCCCCGCTCGATGTCCCAATACCAGGCGCCCAACCGTGCGCCGTTGAGGGCCGCCAGCAACTGCGGGGCACTTTCCCAGCTCTGCTCGGACCGTTTGGGGTCAAGTGCCTGAATTCGCGGCATCGGCGGCATACGTTCAACAGATTTGGGCATGGATAACAGGCCTTGGGCTGAATTGGGCGTTAGGCACAGGGTTTTGGGGCTCTATAGGCGTAGCACAAAAAGAAGAAGCACAGCTTAGCCGCGAGTCCCTGGCTGATCGATTTGTGCATCCAGCAGAGCCATGAAGGCCCGTGCCGCGTTCGACAGCGTCCGTTCGGTGTGCAGGATATAGCCTAGCTGGCGAGTGAGTTGTATGCCCGGCAAAGGTATGCGCGCCACTTGATCGTCCAGCATGGTGCGCGGCAAAACGCTCCAGGCCAGGCCGATCGAGACCATCATCTTTATGGTTTCCAGATAATTCGTGCTCATGGCGATGTTCGGCGTCAGGCCTTGGGCCTCGAACAGGCGTTGCACGATGTGATGGGTAAAGGTGTTGCCGCCGGGGAAAACCGCGGGGTGCAAGGCAATATCCGCCAGGGTGACCGCGCCGTTGCTGATCAGCGGATGCTCCGGGGCGGCCACGAAATCCAGCGGGTCGTCCCACACGGGCGTGGCCTTGACCAATGTGTGAGGTTCCGGTGCAAGGGTGATGACTGCCAGTTCGGCGCGGCCATGGAGGATTTCTTCGTAGGCCACTTCCGAATCGAGGAACTGAATATCCAGCGCCACTTGTGGGTAGCGTCGGGTGAACTCCCTTAATAAGGGCGGCAAGCGATGCAGGCCGATGTGATGGCTGGTGGCCAATGTCAGACGGCCGGTCACTTCGCCAGTCAGGTTGGTCAGGGCGCGGCGGGTGTCATCCAGCACATTGAGGATCTGATAGGCCCGCGGCAGCAGGGCGCGTCCGGCTTCGGTCAAGCTGACTTCCCGACCCAGTCGATCGAACAGCCGCACCTTCAATTGCTGCTCTAGCCCGGCGATGCGTTTGCTGATGGCGGGTTGCGTCAGGTGCAGCCGTTCGCCGGCACCGGAGAAGCTTCCAGTCTCGGCAATCGCGATAAAAGCATTGAGGTTGGCGAGGTCCATGATGATGTCTCAGTTGTATTCCAGGTGGTTATGCAAAGCATGAAAAATATGAATTTGAGTTATTTAATGTAACCCCCTAGGATCGACCTCACAAGCCAAAGGGTTATTGGAATTTTCAAGATCCGGGGCATAGAAACAAGCTGATGAGGAAACCGTCTGATGGCCGGCAAAACGCTCTACGACAAGCTCTGGGATTCGCATTTGGTCAAGCAGCGCGACGATGGCTCTGCGCTGATCTACATCGATCGTCACATCATCCACGAAGTGACCTCGCCGCAAGCTTTCGAAGGCCTGCGTCTGGCCGGGCGCAAGCCTTGGCGCATCGATGCCAACATCGCGACCCCGGACCACAACGTACCGACCACCCCAGAGCGCAAGGGCGGCATCGAAGCGATTGTCGATCAGGTCTCGCGTTTGCAGGTTCAGACCCTCGACGATAACTGTGACGAATACGGCATCGTCGAATTCAAGATGAATGATGTCCGCCAAGGCATCGTCCACGTCATCGGCCCGGAGCAGGGCGCCACCTTGCCGGGCATGACCGTGGTCTGCGGCGACTCCCATACCTCGACCCACGGCGCATTCGGTGCCTTGGCTCACGGTATCGGCACTTCCGAGGTCGAGCACGTGCTCGCTACTCAGTGCCTGGTCGCCAAGAAAATGAAGAACATGTTGGTGGCGGTCGAGGGCCAATTGCCGTTTGGCGTGACCGCCAAGGACATCGTTCTCGCAGTAATTGGCAAAATCGGCACCGCCGGCGGTAACGGCCACGCCATCGAATTCGCCGGTAGCGCGATTCGTGACTTGTCCGTTGAAGGCCGCATGACCATTTGCAACATGGCGATCGAGGCTGGCGCTCGCGTAGGGCTGGTGGCCGCCGACGAAAAAACCGTGGCTTACGTGAAAGGCCGTCCATTTGCTCCGAAAGGCGCGGAATGGGACTTGGCTGTCGAGGCCTGGAAAGACCTGGTTTCCGATGCGGATGCCAAATTCGACACCATCGTCGAACTCGATGCCACTCAGATCAAGCCGCAAGTCAGCTGGGGCACCTCGCCCGAGATGGTCTTGGCCGTCGATCAGAACGTTCCCGATCCTGCGAAGGAAATGGACCTGGTCAAGCGTGGCTCCATCGAGCGCGCGTTGAAATACATGGGTTTGACCGCCAATCAGGCGATCACCGACATTCAGCTGGACCGCGTATTCATTGGCTCCTGCACCAACTCGCGGATCGAAGACCTGCGCGCCGCCGCCGTGATCGCCAAGGGTCGCAAAGTGGCTTCGACCATCAAGCAGGCCATCGTGGTGCCGGGTTCGGGGCTGGTGAAGGCCCAGGCCGAATCCGAAGGTCTGGACAAGATTTTCCTCGAGGCCGGTTTCGAATGGCGTGAGCCGGGTTGCTCGATGTGCCTGGCGATGAACCCGGACCGATTGGAGTCGGGTGAGCATTGCGCGTCGACCTCCAACCGTAACTTCGAAGGCCGTCAGGGCGCCGGTGGCCGTACCCACCTCGTCAGCCCGGCCATGGCCGCCGCCGCCGCTGTGAACGGTCGTTTCGTCGACGTCCGTGAATTGATCTAAAGGAGCGCAGCATGAAAGCTTTTACCCAGCACACTGGTCTTGTCGCGCCTTTGGATCGAGCCAACGTCGACACCGATCAGATCATTCCGAAGCAGTTCTTGAAGTCGATCAAGCGCACCGGTTTCGGTCCGAACCTGTTCGATGAATGGCGTTACCTGGATGTCGGGCAGCCGTATCAGGACAACTCCAAGCGCCCGTTGAACAAGGACTTCGTCCTCAACGCCGAGCGTTATCAGGGCGCCAGCGTACTGCTGGCCCGTGAGAACTTCGGTTGCGGCTCCAGCCGCGAACACGCGCCGTGGGCGCTGGAAGAGTACGGTTTCCGCAGCATCATCGCGCCGAGCTACGCCGACATCTTCTTCAACAACAGCTTCAAGAACGGCTTGCTGCCGATCATCCTGAGCGACGCTGAAGTCGATGAGCTGTTCCAGCAGGTTGAGGCGACTCCGGGTTATCAGTTGCAGGTTGATCTGCAAGCCCAGACCGTGACCCGTCCGGATGGCAAGGTGTTGAATTTTGAAATCGATGCCTTTCGCAAACACTGCCTGCTCAATGGCCTGGACGATATCGGCCTGACCCTGCAGGACCACGAAGCGATTGCCGCGTTTGAAGCCAAGCACCGCGCGAGCCAGCCGTGGTTGTTTCGCGACGCGTGATTGATCCGAAATTTATGTAGGCAGGGCTGGCCTATCGCGGGCAAGCCCGGCTCCCACAGGTTTTGTGAACACCAAAAATCCCTGTGGGAGCGGGCTTGCCCGCGATGAGGCCGGTACAGGCACCACAAGATCAAAAGGATGTCCCCATGACCAGCACCGCCCAGCACAGTCAGGTAGTACAAAAGCAATTCGGTGAACAGGCCTCGGCCTATCTGAGCAGCGCCGTACACGCTCAAGGCACTGAATTCGCGCTGCTACAGGCTGAACTGGCGGGGCAGGGCGATGCCCGCGTGCTCGACCTCGGTTGCGGCGCCGGTCACGTGAGTTTTCACGTGGCTTCGCTGGTCAAGGAAGTGGTCGCTTACGATCTGTCTCAACAGATGCTCGACGTGGTGGCCGCTGCTGCCGTCGATCGGGGCTTGGGCAACGTGTCCACGGTACTGGGTGCCGCCGAGCGCCTGCCATTCGCCGATGGCGAGTTCGATTTCGTCTTCAGCCGTTACTCGGCGCACCATTGGAGCGACCTCGGACTGGCCCTGCGCGAAGTTCGCCGGGTGCTGAAGCCGGGCGGGGTGGCGGCGTTCATCGATGTGTTGTCGCCGGGCAGCCCGTTGTTCGACACTTACTTGCAAAGCGTCGAAGTGCTGCGCGACACCAGCCACGTGCGCGATTATTCTGCGGGCGAGTGGTTGCGTCAGGTCAGCGAAGCGGGGTTGCATACCCGCAGTACCACGCGCCAACGGCTGCGTCTGGAGTACACGTCGTGGGTCGAGCGCATGCGCACGCCGCAGGTGATGCGCGCGGCGATCCTCGAGTTGCAGCAATCGATGGGCAATGAAGTTCGCGAATATTTTGAGATTGAGGCCGATGGTTCGTTCAGTACCGATGTGCTGGTGCTGATGGCTGAACGATAGGAATTTTCCGGGCGCGCCCCAGGGCGCGCCGACTGATGACATGAGGAAAGCATGAGCAAGCAGATTCTGATTCTCCCAGGCGACGGTATTGGCCCGGAAATCATGGCCGAAGCGGTCAAGGTGCTGGAGCTGGCGAACGACAAGTACAGCCTGGGCTTCGAACTGAGCCATGACGTGATCGGTGGCGCCGCCATCGACAAGCACGGCGTGCCGCTGGCCGACGAAACCCTGGCCCGTGCCCGTGCCGCCGACGCGGTGTTGCTGGGTGCCGTGGGCGGTCCGAAATGGGACACCATCGAACGTGACATCCGCCCTGAGCGCGGTCTGCTGAAAATCCGTGCGCAACTGGGCCTGTTCGGTAACCTGCGTCCGGCAATCCTGTACCCGCAACTGGCCGAGGCTTCCAGCCTGAAGGCAGAAATCGTGGCGGGTCTGGACATCCTGATCGTCCGTGAACTGACCGGCGGCATCTACTTCGGCGCGCCACGTGGCGTGCGTGAACTGGAAAATGGCGAGCGTCAGGCCTATGACACGCTGCCATACAGCGAAACCGAAATCCGCCGTATCGCCCGTGTCGGTTTCGACATGGCCCGCGTGCGTGGCAAGAAGCTGTGCTCGGTGGACAAGGCCAACGTGCTGGCCTCCAGCCAACTGTGGCGTGAAATCGTCGAGCAAGTGGCCAAGGACTACCCGGACGTCGAACTGAGCCACATGTACGTCGACAACGCCGCCATGCAACTGGTGCGCGCACCGAAGCAATTCGATGTGATCGTCACCGACAACCTGTTCGGCGACATTCTTTCCGACGAAGCGTCGATGCTCACCGGCTCCATCGGCATGCTGCCGTCGGCATCGCTGGATGCGAACAACAAAGGCATGTACGAGCCGTGCCACGGTTCGGCACCGGACATCGCTGGCAAGGGCATTGCCAACCCGTTGGCGACCATTCTGTCGGTGTCGATGATGCTGCGTTACAGCTTCAATCTGCAGGATGCGGCCGATGCTATCGAGAAGGCCGTGAGCCTGGTATTGGATCAGGGTCTGCGCACAGGCGACATCTGGTCGGCCGGTTGTACCAAGGTCGGTACGCAGGAAATGGGCGATGCAGTAGTCGCCGCGCTGCGGAATCTGTAATCTCTTTGGCCCGCTGCAACTTTCAACCATGAAAGCAGCGGCCCACTTTTAAGAAGGTGTAGTTGCGATGAAACGTGTAGGTCTGATCGGTTGGCGCGGTATGGTCGGTTCCGTGCTCATGCAGCGGATGCTGGAAGAGCAGGATTTCGATCTTATTGAGCCGGTGTTTTTCACCACTTCCAATGTCGGTGGCCAAGGCCCGTCCGTGGGCAAGGACATTGCTCCGCTCAAGGACGCTTACAGCATTGAAGAGCTGAAAACCCTCGACGTGATTCTGACCTGCCAGGGTGGCGACTACACCAGCGAAGTCTTCCCGAAGCTGCGCGAAGCCGGCTGGCAGGGTTACTGGATCGACGCCGCTTCCAGCCTGCGGATGCAGGATGACGCGGTGATCGTGCTGGACCCGGTGAACCGCAAGGTCATCGACCAGCAGCTCGATGCGGGCACCAAGAACTACATCGGCGGCAACTGCACCGTCAGCCTGATGCTGATGGGCCTGGGCGGCCTGTTCGAAGCCGGTCTGGTCGAGTGGATGAGCGCCATGACCTATCAGGCGGCCTCCGGTGGCGGCGCGCAGCACATGCGTGAACTGATCAAGCAAATGGGTGTGACCCATGGCGCTGTCGCCGATCAACTGGCCGACCCGGCCAGCGCCATCCTCGACATCGACCGTCGTGTCGCCGAAGCCATGCGCAGCGACGCGTACCCGACCGAAAACTTCGGCGTACCGCTGGCTGGCAGCCTGATCCCGTGGATCGACAAGGAACTGCCGAACGGTCAGAGCCGCGAAGAGTGGAAGGCCCAGGCCGAGACCAACAAGATCCTCGGTCGCTTCAAGAGCCCGATCCCGGTGGATGGCATCTGCGTGCGCGTCGGCGCCATGCGCTGCCACAGCCAGGCGCTGACCATCAAACTGAACAAAGACGTGCCGATCGCCGACATCGAAGGGCTGATCAGCCAGCACAACCCTTGGGTCAAGCTGGTGCCGAACAATCGTGAGATCAGCATGCAGGAGCTGAGCCCTACAAAGGTTACCGGTACCCTGAACGTGCCGGTTGGCCGTCTGCGCAAGCTGAACATGGGTTCGCAGTTCGTCGGTGCCTTCACCGTCGGCGACCAACTGCTGTGGGGCGCTGCCGAACCGCTGCGTCGCATGCTGCGGATCCTGCTCGAGCGTTGATCTGTTGAAGTAACGAAAGAGCCCGTGCCTTGAAAGAGGTGCGGGTTTTTTTATGCGCGGCAGTCTGAAGGTGCTCGGTTGTCTGCTCTTCCGTCATCGCGGCATAGGTATCTACACATCTCCCGATCCTGGTCTATAAAGGGACGGCATGGATATCAAATGACCGGGCTAGATGCCCGACTGACAAAACGATACGACGAGTTAGTCATGGGACACAGTAATGGACTACCGGCGCTGGCCGCCGGGATGAAAGCCTTGCCGCGAAGCGACAAGGCTTTTGCACAGACGCAAGCCCTTTGGCGATTTTTGAGCAATGACCGGGTTCGGCCCGTTGACCTGGTTAAACCGCTGCTGGCGCTGGCCCACGAGGGTTGTCGGGATGACTGTGATGATTACGCGCTGGTCATGCACGATTGGTCTCGGCTCAATTACATGCACCACCACAGCAAGGCTGATCGCCTGCAAATGACCCACCGGGGCGACATCGGTTACGAGCTGCAAAGCAGCCTGCTAGTCACCGACCGTGACGGTGCACCGATCTGTACTCCCGCTCAAAATCTGGCGACCAAGGACGGCGTGCTCAGCACGCGAGCCGAAGAAGTGCTGGCCCCTGAGAAGCATCTGCATGAACTGACACAACGTATCACTTGGCTGGAACAGCAGAATTTTGCCAAGCCGCTTGTCCATATCGTGGATCGAGAGGCTGATTCGGTCGCTCACCTGAGGCAATGGCAGGCCGAGGGTCGGCAATGGCTGGTGCGAGTCAAGGCCGGTTCCACGGCCAGTCATGCAGGTCAATCGAGGGCCCTGAGTCAAATTGCTCGCGAGATGACCTACCGCAAAACTCGCAAGGTGGACTACAAAGGAAAACCGGCCATTCAATGGGTGGGAGAAACCGCCGTCGTGCTGACTCGCCAAGCCCAGCCTTTCACCAAAGACAGGGCCGACCGCAAGACGCTGCGCAAGTCTGGTGAGCCGTTGCCGGCCCGGCTCGTCGTGAGCCGAATACTGGGAGCCGATGGTCACCTGCTGGCCGAATGGTATTTGCTGAGCAACCTTGAGCAAGAGGTCGCAGATGAACGATTGGCGCTCTGGTATTACTGGCGCTGGCGTATCGAGTCCTACTTCAAACTGCTTAAAGGGGGTGGGCATCAGCTGGAAAACTGGCAGCAAGAGAGCGGTGAAGCGGTGTTCAAACGGCTGTTGATCGCCAGTCAGGCATGTGCTGTCAGTTGGCGTCTGATGCGGGCTAAGGGGGAGTTCGCTGAGCAAACACGGGATTTTTTGGTCCGTCTGTCTGGTCGACAGATGAAGCGCTCGCAGCCGGTGACGGCTTCCGCGCTGCTGGCCGGTTTATACATGCTTTTGGCCATGTGCGAGACATTGGAACAATACACGCCCCAGGAACTGGCGGGTTTTGCTAAAGAGGCCATCGGCTGGGTGGCCAGCCGAAGACTTTAGAGATGTGTAGATACCTATGCCCATCGCGGGCAAGCCCGCTCCCACAAGGATTGCGCTGAACCCTGTGGGAGCGGGCTTGCCCGCGATGAGGTCGGAACTGGCGCCGCAGGTCTCCGCCGAATTGCCTCACTGCCAACCACCCGGTAAAGTGCCGCTCCCCCCGTTTCGCCAGAGGTAGAACCATGAGCCAGTCCTTTGATATTGCCGTGATCGGCGCCACCGGTACTGTCGGCGAAACACTCGTCCAGATTCTCGAAGAGCGGGATTTTCCGGTCGCTAACCTGCACCTGCTGGCGAGCAGTGAATCGGCCGGGCATTCGGTACCGTTTCGCGGCAAGAACGTGCGGGTGCGCGAAGTCGATGAGTTCGACTTCAGCAAAGTCCAGTTGGTGTTCTTCGCCGCCGGGCCGGCGGTAACCCTCAGTTTCGCCCCGCGCGCCACCGCCGCCGGTTGCTCGCTGATCGACCTGTCCGGCGCCTTGCCGGCCGATCAGGCGCCGCAAGTGGTGCCTGAGGCCAACGCTGAAATTCTGGTCGGCCTGAAAAAGCCCTTCCAGGTCAGCAGCCCAAGCCCTTCGGCCGCGACACTGGCGGTGGTGCTGGCGCCGTTGCTCGGTTTGCTCGACCTGCAACGCATCAGCCTGACGGCGTGTCTGGCGGTCTCCGCCCAAGGCCGCGAAGCCGTTACTGAGCTGGCCCGTCAAACCGCCGAGCTGCTCAATGTGCGCCCGCTGGAACCAGCATTCTTCGATCGGCAGATGGCCTTCAACCTGCTGGCCCAAGTCGGCACGCCTGATGCTCAAGGTCATACGCTGCTGGAAAAGCGCCTGGTGCGCGAGCTGCGTCAGGTCATGGCGCTGCCTTCATTGAAGATTTCCGTCACTTGCATTCAAGCTCCGGTGTTTTTTGGCGATAGCTTTAGCATGACCTTGCAGTCATCGAGCGCTGTCGATCTGGCGAAAATCAACGCAGCTCTGGAAGCGGCGCCCGGTATCGAACTGGTCGAGGCGGGCGATTACCCGACCCCGGTAGGCGATGCGGTAGGGCAGGACGTGGTTTACGTTGGTCGGGTTCGCAGCGGGATCGACGATCCGGCGGAACTTAATGTGTGGCTGACGTCAGATAACGTACGCAAAGGCGCCGCGCTCAATGCTGTGCAGGTGGCTGAATTGTTGATAAAAGACCTGCTGTAAAAGATACTTGGCAACAATTTTATCGAATGATTCCCGTCGAGCGTCGTGCTTGGCCGGAATGCTTAAGGTGAGCCACCCCGCAGGGCTTCCCATTGCATGAATGAAATGATCGCGCGCGACGACCCTTCGTCGCCGCGCGCAATGCCTTACGGCAGCGGCAATCAACACCTTCTCGCTGGCCGAGGAATGTTCAAACAAAGGAAGAGGTTATGGTTCAAGTTCGCAAACTGGTGTTAGCAATAGCGGCCGCCTCGGCGCTGTCCTCCGGTATGGCGCATGCCCTCGGGCTCGGGGAATTGACCCTGAAGTCGACGCTGAACCAGCCTCTGGTGGCAGAAATCGAGTTGCTCGACGTCAAGGACCTCTCGGCTGCCGAAGTGGTGCCGAGCCTGGCCTCGCCCGAAGATTTCGCCAAGGCCGGTGTCGATCGCCAGGCGTTTCTCAATGACCTGACCTTCACCCCAGTGCTTAACGCCAGCGGCAAAAGCATCCTGCGCGTCACGTCCAGCAAACCGCTGTCCGAACCGATGGTGAAATTCCTGGTTCAGGTGATGTGGCCCAACGGTCGCCTGCTACGCGATTACAGCGTGCTGCTCGATCCGTCCAAATTCTCGCCGCAGACCGCCGATGCCGCCGCGCAACCGGCGCCAGCCCAAACGGTGACCGCGCCGGTCACCGGCGCGACCAAATCGTCGCCATACACCACCACAGCGCGCGATACCCTGTGGGAAATCGCCGCGAAGGCGCGTAATGGCGGTTCGATCCAGCAGACCATGCTGGCCATCCAGGCGCTGAACCCGGATGCGTTCATCGACGGCAACATCAACCGACTGAAAACCGGTCAGGTGCTGCGCCTGCCTGATCAGGTGCAGAGCACCAACCTGCCGCAACCCAAGGCCATCGCCGAGGTCGCCGCGCAGAACACCGCGTGGCGTCAGGGTCGTCGCTACGTGGCGAAACCGGGAACCGGTCAGCAGCAACTTGACGCCACCAAGCGCGCTCGCGGTGAAGGTGCTTCGTCGCAAGCCGCCACAGACAAACTGAGCCTGGTCTCTGCCGACACCGGCAAGGGCGGCAAAGGTGCCGCCGGTGATGCGAAAGCGTTGAGCAACAAGCTGGCCGTGACTCAGGAAAGCCTCGACACGACCCGTCGTGACAACGCTGAACTGAAAAGCCGCATGAGCGATCTGCAAAGTCAGCTGGACAAGCTGCAACGCCTGATCGAACTGAAGAACAACCAATTGGCCAAGTTGCAGGCCGAAGGTGGCGCGGACACACCGGCGGCTACGACCGCTCCGGCGATGTCAGCCGAACTGGCGGCCAACCCTGCGGCAACGCCTGCGGACGCAGCCCCGGCACCTGCGCCAGAGACAGCTGCACCAGAAGCTGTTCCGGCACCAGCCGTCGAGCCAGCGCCTGCGACATCCGATGATCAGAAATTCAACGAGCTGCTGACCAACCCGATCCTGCTGGGGCTGGTGGGTGGCGGTGCGGTGGTTCTGCTGCTCTTGCTGCTGTTGCTGGCCCGTCGCCGCAAAGCCCAGCAAGAGGCCGAGAAGCATCTGCGCATGGCCCGTGCCTTGGAAGAGGAACAAGCGTTCTCCGTCGACCAAGACCTGCCGGAAAGCAGCTTCGAAGGCCTGGAAGTTCCGCCGCCGAGCGTGAAACTTGCGACCGCACCAACGCTAGCGCCGGCCCCGGCCCCGGTGATTTCTCCAGTTGTGGTGACGCCGCCGATCGCTGCGCCACTGGTATCGCCTGCCGCCGAGCGTTCCGAGCGTTCCGACGACGTACTGGCTCAGGCGCAGTCGCACATTGCAGGCGGTCGTCTGAATCAGGCCGCTGCATTGCTGGAAGATGCGATCAAGCAAGCGCCGCAACGCAGTGACCTGCGCCTGAAGCTGATGGAAGTCTACGGTCAGCAGGGCGACCGCGATGCGTTCGTCGCTCAGGAGCGTCAGCTGGTAGCCAATGGCGATAACTTCGCCCGGGTTGAAGAATTGAAAAGCCGCTTTCCGGCGATGGCAGTCGCAGTTGCGGGTGGTCTGGCTGCCGCGGCAATCGCCGCCGAGCTGGATGCGCAATACGTCAAGGACCTGCTGCTGGACGAACCGCAAGCCCCGGAACCGGCATTGTCCGACTTCGACAGCGCCTTCGATCTGAGCCTGGACGATCTGGACGCGGCTACTCCAATCGCGCCTGCCGTTGCGGCGGAACCAGAGCCAGCACCAGAGCCGGAGCCGGAGCCAACACCAGAAGCTCTGGCTGAGCTGGACGAATTCCCGCTGGATGACGACCTGAGCTTTGAGTCGGTGTTGCAGCAACAGACTGAAATCAAGGAAAACCTCGACGATCTGTCGGACTTTGACCTGGACATGGATCTGGGCGGCGATGCTTCGCCAGCCATCCTGGCCGAAGACGACTTCTTGATGAGTCTGGATGAAAATCTCAAGGATGCGCCAGCCGCCGAAGCACCGACCGTGGCTGAGACACCGCTCGATGACCTGGAGTTGCCGTTGGACTTCGATCTGTCGCTGGCCGATGAAATGGACGCCAGCCCGGATCAGCCTGACGCCTTCGAAAATGAACTCAACGACGTCAACGCTGAGCTGGAACGTCTGTCCCAGAGCCTTGGTGAGCCGAGTTTTACCGAGGAAGACGCTTTGGCCTCCGCGGACGATGAGCTCGATTTCCTCTCCGGTGCTGACGAAGTCGCCACCAAACTCGACCTGGCCCAGGCTTACATCGACATGGGCGACAACGACGGCGCTCGGGACATCCTCAATGAAGTGGTGACCGAGGGCGATGCGGGTCAGAAGAGCGAAGCCAAGGAAATGCTCTCGCGTCTGGCGTGAATCATCGGTAAGGCATAAACAAAACGGCAGCCCATCGAGGCTGCCGTTTTTGTTTGGGGGGGCGATGCGATGGCGCCTGTCGGGTCGCCTTCGGGGGCAAGGTTGTCCGCATCATTTGCGCCAGACATCAATCTCCTGTGGGGGCGGGCTTGCTCGCGAAGGGGTCAGCTCAGTCGATGAAGATCCTGGCTTGGTCTATACCTGTCTGGGGAACTGTGAAGCCACCCAAAGGCTCGTACCAATAAGAACGCGGCCTTCTGAGCCGCGCCCAGGGAGATCGACCGTTATGCCCGAAACCTCGACCGTCATCGCCGATATTCACATGCTCGACAGCGGCTATTCCCGCGAAGCACGTTCCCTGCTGTACCAGGCGTACCGGCACGAGCCGACGTTCGGCTATCTGTTCGAAGCCGAACGCCCCGGTTATGAACAACGAGTAAGGGCAACGGTGCGCGAACTGGTCAAACAACACTTTCTTCAGGATTTACCAGCCATCGGCCTGCTGGTGAATGACCGCTTGATCGGCATCGCCCTGATCGCACCGCCGCAACGTCGCCTGGGCATTACCGAAAGCTGGGCCTGGCGCCTGCGGATGGTGCTCAGCACCGGGTTTCGCTGTACCCGACGCTACCTCGATTACCACGCCGCCGTGATGGCGTGCGTGCCCTCCGACTCGGTGCATGTCTTGCCATTACTGGGGGTTCATCCGCAATTCCAGGGCAAGCATTTCGGTGAACAATTGCTGCAAGCGGTCCATAACTGGTGCGCGGTCGATGAGCACTCACAGGGTGTGATCCTCGACACCGGGAATCCTCGTTATCTGGAGTTCTATAAGCGTCAGGGCTACGAGGAAATCGGTGAAGTGGCGGTAGGACCGATTCTTGAACACGTGTTTTTCCACGCCAACCCGCAGGTGTTACAAACGGCAACGGCATAACAGTAGAACTTTCGCGGCAGGTCAGGCTCTATCAGGCCCCCAGGCTCGTGATAGCATCCGCGCTATGAAGTTTTCCGGAAGATTTACCAGTGGCGTGCTGATGCTGATCTCCAGCTGCGCGGCACTGGCGCAAAGTGAATTGGATGTGCGGATCAAACCGTCCAACGATGAACTAAAAGCCAATATAGAAGGCTATATCGGTAGCCTCGGCGATCGCGACGAAGAAGCCCTGCTGCGCTTCAGTCGTGGCGCCGAAGAACAGGCACGCAAAGCCGCCCAGGCCTTGGGCTACTACCAGCCGCAAATTGAAAGCGACGTGAAGGGCGGCAAGAAGCCGCGTCTGGTTCTGACCATCGATCCTGGCGAGCCGATCCATTTGCGCAACGTCACGGTGCGTGTCGACGGTCCTGCGGCCTCGCTAAAATCCTTTCGCGTGCCCAAAAGTGACCTGCTCAAACCCGGCGCGGTGCTCAATCATGGTCATTATGAAGACGCCAAGCGAGTGATCCAGAACCAGGCTTCGCGCTACGGCTTTTTCAGTGGGCGCTTCACCCGCCAAAAACTGTTGGTGGACCCGCGGGCAGGCGTCGCCGATATCGAATTGATCTACGACAGCGGCCCGCGCTATGCGCTGGGCAAGGTCAGTTTTGAAGGCGACACGCCGTTCGACGAAGACCTGCTGCAACGCATGGTGCCGTTCAAGGCCGGTACGCCCTATGACTCCGAACTGATCGCCGAACTCAATCAGGCGCTGCAATCGAGCGGCTATTTCGAGGGCGTGCGCGTGGACGCAGCGCCGGCCGCGTCCAAGGACGAGGTGATCCCGGTGGCGGTCAAACTGGAAACCCGCAAGCCTCGGACCATGGGCCTCGGTCTGGGCTTTTCCACCGACGTCGGTCCACGGGCCAAAGCCAACTGGACCCGCCATTGGGTCAATCCCCAGGGGCACAGTTACGGCTGGGAAGCCGAGATTTCAGCACCAAGGCAGAACGTCGGTCTGTTTTACGACGTTCCGCTGGATCCACCATTGACCGACAAACTGCGCTTTGCCGGTGGTTATCAGAGCGAAGAAATCGCCGATAAGGACAGCCTGAGCAAGTTGCTCACCCTCGGCCCCGAGTGGCACAGCAAGTTGCCTAGCGGCTGGCAGCGGGTGGTTTCGCTCAAGTGGCAGCGCGAGGAATATAGACTCGGCGATGATTCGGGCCTGAGTACTTTGCTGATGCCCGGCGTGAGTTATTCGTACCTGAAAAGCGACAACCGCATCGATCCGCACAACGGTTATCGCCTGCAATTCGAAACCAAAGTCGCCAAGGAAGGATTGGGTTCGGACACCAACCTGGTCTATGGCACGGCGCTGGTCAAAGGCCTGACTACGGTCTTCGACAAACACCGCTTGCTCGGTCGGGTGCAGGTCGGCGGCAGCGCTACAAACGGCTACAAATCGATGCCGCCGTCCTTGCGCTTCTTCGCCGGTGGCGATCAGAGCGTGCGCGGTTACGACTACCAGAGCCTGTCCCCGGAAAACTCCGATGGCGACCGTATCGGTGGCCGCTACATGGTGGCCGGCAGCGTCGAGTATCAATACTCCGTCGCCGAAAAATGGCGGGTCGCAACCTTCATCGACCAGGGCAACTCCTTCAACACACTCGAATTGCCGAACCTGAAGACCGGTGTCGGTATCGGCGTACGCTGGGTTTCTCCGGTGGGGCCGATTCGTCTCGATCTGGCCCATGCGATGGATGACGACGGCGGCATTCGACTGCACTTTTCCATGGGGCCTGAGCTGTGAAGCGTGGTTTGAAAATAACGCTACTGGCGATTCCGGCGCTGCTGATGCTGCTCGTGCTGACACTGTTCACCGTGCTGGGCACTGCGCCGGGCAGTCGTTGGGCGCTCGGGTTTGTGCCGGGTTTGACCGTGGAGAACTTCCAGGGTCGTTTGGGGGGGCAGTGGAGCGCCGATCATCTGGTTTGGCAGCAGGACAGCAGCCGGGTCGAGCTGAACAAAGCGATTTTCGCCTGGTCGCCGCTGTGCCTGACGCGCATGACGCTGTGCGTCGAGCAACTGCAGGCCGAGCAGGTCAGCCTGCAATTTCCGCCCAGTGAAGAAACAACCGACAGCGGCCCCATCACGCTGCCGGACTTGCAGTTGCCCTTGGCCATCGAATTGGGCGACGTCAAAATCGGCCGTCTGCTGTTCAACGGCAGTGAAGAACTCAAGGGGCTGCAACTGGCAGCGCACTGGACCGAGACAGGTTTGCAGATCGACTCGGTGCATTTGCAGCGTGATGAACTGAGCCTGAACCTGTCCGGCCTGCTGCAACCGAGCGGCCATTGGCCGCTGACCGCCGAAGGCAAACTGACCTTGCCTGCGCCGGGTACCGAACCATGGGCACTGGCCCTGAAGGTCGACGGCGATCTGCTGAAAACCCTGAACCTGAAAGCCGACAGCAGCGGCTACCTGAACGGGCAACTCACCGGGGAGCTGCAACCGCTGGTGGAAAACCTGCCGGCCAAAGTGCGCATCATCGCTGACGGCTTCAAGGCCAGCGCCGATCTACCGGACACTCTGCAACTCAATCAACTGGAGCTCACCGGCGACGGCGACTTGAAAAGCGGCTACCAGTTGCTCGGCAAAGCCACGTTGCCCGCCGAGCAAGGCCCGGTGGCTTTGCTGCTGCAAGGCAGGGTCGACGCTAAGGGTGCGCAGATCGCTGGTCTTGATCTGACGGCCAACGACAAACAAAGCCTCAAGCTCACCGGGCAAATGGACTGGACCAAAGGCCTGAGCGCTGATGCAAAAATCGACTGGCTGGATTTCCCATGGCATCGTCTCTATCCGCTGATCGACGAGCCGCAAGTGGCGCTGCGCAGCTTCAACGGTGAAGTCTCCTACACCGACGGCAACTACATCGGTAACTTCAAGGCTGCACTGGATGGCCCGGCCGGGGCGTTCAGCCTGAACAGTCCGTTCAGCGGCGACTTGACCAAGATCCACCTGCCGCAATTCAAGCTCGAAGCGGGGCAGGGCAAGGCCGAAGGGCACTTGAACCTGCAATTTGCCGACGGCATCGCCTGGGATACGGCGCTGGACCTCTCGGCGATCAACCCGGCGTACTGGCTCGCGGAGTTGCCAGGCACCTTGGCTGGGCCATTGCGCAGTAAAGGCGAGATGAAGAACGAAACACTCAGCCTGACCGCCGACCTGGACCTGAAAGGCAAGCTGCGGGGGCAACCGGCGGTGTTGCAAGCCAAGGCCGATGGCGGCGGCGAGCAATGGAACCTCAGCGCGTTGCAGATTCGCCTCGGTGACAACAGCATCAACGGCCAAGGCAGTCTGCAACAGACACTCGCCGGCCAGCTCGATATCAAGATGCCGCGTCTGGCCCAGCTCTGGCCGCAACTGCGCGGTCAGCTCAATGGCCGTGTCGATGTCGCCGGCACGCTCAAGGCGCCACAAGGCAAGCTCGGCCTGCAAGGCACGCAACTGGCGTTCGAAGATAATCGCCTGCAAAGCCTCAATCTGGACGCCACCCTAGACAGCGCCCAAAGGGCGAAGATCGATCTCAAGGGCAGCGGCATTCAGACCGGCGACACCTCACTGGGCACGTTGACCGCCAGCGGTCAGGGCGATATCAAAAACCAGAAACTTGCTCTCGACCTGCAAGGACCGAAGCTGAAACTGGCGCTCGGTCTTGATGGCACGCTGGACAAGGGCAATTGGCGCGGGCGGCTGGCCAGTGGTGATATCCAGGCCGGCGGCCAGGACTGGAAACTGCAAAATCCGGCGAAGCTTGAGCGATTGGCGGACGGCAAAATCAACTTCGGCGCCCATTGCTGGATGTCCGGCCCGGCCAGCCTGTGTGGCGAAGACCAACGCTTGATGCCCGAGCCGAAACTGCGTTACCACCTCAAGCAATTCCCCATCGACAGTTTGGCGCAATGGCTGCCAAAGGATTTCGCCTGGAAGGGCAAGCTCAACGCCGACCTGCAACTGGACTTGCCGGCCAGCGGCCCGAATGGCCAGATCAGCATTGACGCCAGTGGCGGCACCTTGCGTATGCGCGAGAAGGAGCAATGGCTGGACTTCCCGTACCAGACCCTGAAACTCACCAGCAAACTCACGCCAAAACGCATCGACACCGACCTCAACTTTGTCGGCGGCAAGCTCGGTGAGCTGAGGGTTCAGGCGCAGATCAATCCGATACCGAAGAACAAGCCGCTGACCGGTTCATTCCGCCTCAGTGGCCTGGACTTGTCGGTGGCGCGGCCGTTTGTGCCGATGGTCGAGAAGCTCGCCGGTCATTTGAGCGGCAGCGGCACATTGTCCGGCGGGCTGCTGACGCCGCTGGTCAACGGCAACCTTGAGCTGCGCGACGGTGAAATCTCCGGGCCTGAACTGCCGATTGCACTCGAAGCCTTGCAACTTCAAGCCGTGATTGCCGGCGAAACCGTGCAATTGAACGGCGGCTGGAAAAGCGGCAAGAGCGGGCAGGGCCGCCTCAATGGCAACATCGCCTGGGGTCAGGCACTGGTGGTGGATCTGGCGCTCAAGGGCTCGCAATTGCCGGTCACCGTCGAGCCCTACGCGGCGCTGGAAGTCGCGCCGGACCTGAAGATTTCCATGAAGGACGACACACTGGCAATCGTCGGCAAGGTGCTGGTGCCCAAGGGCGAGATCATCGTGCGCGAGCTGCCGCCGTCCACGGTCAAGGTCTCCGATGACACGGTGATCGTCGGTCAGCAGACCGAAGAGGGCAAACCGCCGATGGCCATGGCGATGGACATCGATGTGGTGGTCGGGCAGGACAAACTCAGCTTTGCCGGCTTCGGCCTGACCGCCAACCTGCAAGGCCAGGTGCATATCGGCGACAACATGGACACCCGTGGCGAGCTGTGGCTCAACGACGGGCGTTATCGCGCCTACGGCCAGCGGCTGACGGTGCGCCGGGCGCGCCTGTTGTTTGCCGGTCCCATCGATCAGCCGTATCTGGACATCGAAGCGATTCGCCAGACCGACGACGTCATCGCCGGCATTCGCCTGAGTGGCAGCGCCGAGCAGCCGACCACGCAGATCTTTTCGGAACCGGCGATGAGTCAGGAGCAGGCGTTGTCTTATCTGGTGCTGGGGCGTCCGCTAAGCACCACCGGTGAAGACAACAACATGCTCGCCCAGGCCGCTCTCGGGTTGGGTTTGATGGGCAGTTCGGGGGTGACCAGCGGGTTGGCCAAGGACTTGGGCATTCAGGACTTCCAGCTCGATACCCAAGGCAGTGGCGCCAACACCGCCGTGGTGGCCAGCGGCAACATCTCCGAGAAGCTCAGCCTGCGTTATGGCGTCGGGGTGTTCGAGCCGGCCAACACCATCGCCTTGCGCTACAAACTGAGCAAAAAGGTCTACCTCGAAGCCGCCAGCGGCGTGGCCAGTTCGCTGGACATCTTCTACAAGCGGGATTTCTAGGTCCGCGTTTCCTTCCAGATACCGTGTCACCCCCAATCGCGGGCAAGCCCGCTCCCACAAGGATCTCGTCGAACCTGTGGGAGCGGGCTTGCCCGCGATGGCGTCAGAACATTCACCACAGAATCCATCGCCGCAATACAAAGCAACCTAATTATTGCGTTGACATTCGCTGCCTAAGCAGTAACATCTCGACATACATTCTCTGCCTAGGCAGCTAATTGGTGGTCAGATGAAACATTTCTCCTCATACGATTTCCATAATTGCCATCTCGGCCTCCTGCTCGGGCGCGCCGCGCTGCTCAAGGACCGAATCATCGACACGCACATGGAACCCCACGGCATCACGGCCGCGCAGTTCAAAGTGCTGATCATCATGGCCCAGTTCGGCGTCGATACCCCGGCCGAGCTGTGCCGTCACCTGTCGCTGGACAGCGGTTCGATGACTCGCATGCTCGATCGTCTGGAACAGAAAGGATTCCTCGCCCGCCAACGTTCCGAAGCTGATCGGCGTCAGGTTCAACTGGTGCTGACCGAACAGGGCCAGCAGCTGACCGACCAGCTGCCGCAGATCGGCGCCGAGGCCATGAATGAACTGGCCGGCGCCATCACCCCGGAAGAATTGAAAACCCTGGAACAGATCCTGAAGAAAATTCTGGTAGCCGCGGGTGACTCGATCACCCTGCAACGGGTAGGTAGAAATGAGCAGTAAAAGCCTGCGTGGCGGATTGAGCCTGGTGCTGTTGGCCATGAGCCTCGCCGGTTGCGCCAGTTACAGCGGCCTGACCACCGAAGGCGTCAGCCTCGATGCGAAAAATCTCAAGGCCGGGCAGTCCCTCAGCGGCGTGACCCTGTCGCCCGCGGCGTGGCCAAAAAGCGACTGGTGGAAAAGCCTCGGCGACCCGCAACTCGACGGCCTGATCCGCGAAGCCCTGCACGACAGCCCGGACATGCAAATCGCCGACGCCCGCGCCCATCAGGCCAGCGCTGCGGCCTATGCCGCCGACGCTGCGCGGATGCCGACCCTGGATGCCAGCGCCGGTGTCAGCCGTTCGCGTCTGGCTCGCGATCAGGAGCCGAGCGGGCAGGGCGGTACGTACTCCACCGTGCGCAATCTCGGCGCCAGTTTCAATTACAACTTCGACCTTTGGGGCGGTCAGCGCGACGCCTGGGAAGCTGCGTTGGGCGAGGCCCGTGCCGCCGAAGTCGATCAGCAAGCCGCGCAGCTGACCTTGTCCGCCGACGTCGCCCGCGCCTACAGCGATCTGGGGCAGGTGCACATCATCCATGACCTGGCCAGCGAAGACCTCAAGCGCACCCAACAAATGCTCGACCTCAGCCAGCGTCGCCTGAGTTCGGGGATCGACAGTCAGTACCAGTTCCAGCAGACCGAAAGCCTGGAAGCCAGCGCCGAAGCCAGCCTGATCGACGCCGAGAAACGCCTGCAAAGCGCGAAAATCGCCTTGGCAGTGCTGCTGGGTAAAGGCCCGGATCGTGGCAATGAAATCGCCCGACCGAAAGTCCTCCAGGCCAGCGCCGTGGCGTTGCCATCGGTGCTGCCGGCGGAATTGCTTGGTCGTCGTCCGGACTTGGTGGCGGCGCGCTGGCGGGTTGAAGCCGCGAGCAAAAACATCGCGGCGGGCAAGACCCGGTTCTACCCCAACCTCAACCTGAGCGCGGCGGCCGGTGTCGAATCGTTGCTGGGCGATGCGATGTTCGGTTCGGCGAGTCGCTTCTTCAACGTCGCGCCGACGATCTCGGTGCCGATTTTCGACGGCGGCCGTTTGCGGGCCGACCTTGATTCCCGCAACGCCGATTACGACCTCGCGGTGGCGCAGTACAACAAAAGCCTGGTGAAAGCCCTGGGCGATGTCAGCGACACCATCAACCAGCTGCGCGATATCGGCCGGCAAATCGGCGCCCAGCAGCATGCCACCGACATTGCTCGGGATTCTTACAACACCGTGGTCCAGCGCTACGGTTCCGGCATCGGTAATTACCTGGACGTGCTCAGTATCGAGCAGCAATTGCTCCAGGCCCAGCGTCAGCTGGCCAACCTGAATGCCGAGCAGATCGACCTGTCGATTCAACTGATGCAAGCGCTGGGTGGCGGTTTTCAGGGCGAAACCCTGGCCGCGGCCAACGCAACCCCAGCCACGCAGCACAACTAATTCAAGGTACTCGTCATGGCCACTGTCGATACATCTCAAGCTCCTGACAACGCTCAAGACACGAGCAATCCACGCAAACGCAAAGTGATGCTGTTTGCACTGACCATCGTGGTGATCCTCGCCGGGCTCGGCGTCTGGGGTTATCACGAATTCTTCGGTCGCTGGAATGAAAGCACCGACGACGCCTATGTGAACGGCAACGTGGTGGAAATCACGCCGTTGGTCACCGGTACCGTGGTCAGCATCGGCGCCGACGATGGCGATCTGGTCCACGAAGGCCAGGTGCTGATCAACTTCGACCCGAACGACGCCGAAGTCGGTCTGCAAAGTGCCCAGGCCAATCTGGCCCGTACCGTGCGCCAGGTTCGTGGCTTGTACAGCAACGTCGATGGCATGAAAGCCCAGGTCAATGCGCAGCAGGCCGAGGTGCAAAAGGCTCAGGACAACTTCAATCGCCGGAAAAACCTCGCCGCCGGCGGGGCGATTTCCCAGGAAGAACTGTCTCACGCTCGCGACGACCTGACCTCGGCGCAAAACGCCTTGGCCAACGCCAAGCAACAGCTTATGACCACCAGCGCGCTGGTCGATGACACGGTGGTGTCGTCGCACCCGGACGTGATGTCCGCCGCCGCGCAATTGCGTCAGGCGTACCTGACCCATGCCCGCAGCACCTTGATCGCACCGGTCACCGGTTACGTTGCCAAACGCAGCGTGCAATTGGGGCAGCGGGTCCAGCCGGGCACCGCGCTGATGGCGGTGATCCCGCTGGATCAGCTGTGGATCGACGCCAACTTCAAGGAAACCCAACTGCGTGACATGCGCATCGGTCAGCCGGTGGACATCGAAGCCGACCTCTATGGCAGCGACGTCAAATACAGCGGCACCATCGACAGCCTCGGCGCCGGGACCGGCAGCGCGTTTGCCTTGCTACCGGCGCAGAACGCCACCGGTAACTGGATCAAGATCGTCCAGCGGGTGCCGGTGCGGATTCACATCAACGCCGAAGAGCTGGCCAAGCACCCGTTGCGGGTCGGCCTGTCGACTCAGGTCGATGTGAGCCTGCGTGACCAGAGTGGTCCGGTGCTGGCGCAACAGCCGCCGCAAAAGCCGTCGTTCAGCACCGGCATCTACGACCGTCAATTGGCCGAGGCCGACGCGATGATCACCCAGTTGATCCACGACAACAGCGCCGCGGTCAGTAAAACCGCGCACCGCTGATTCGCCATCCCACAGGGTCAGCTGCGTCAGTAACAGGCGCTGTGCCAATCAGGTTTCAAAGGATTCGCGATGAGCAATAACGCCTCTTTCACGCCGCCCAGCCTGCTGCTCAGCACCATCGGCCTGTCGCTGGCGACCTTCATGCAGGTGCTCGACACCACCATCGCCAACGTAGCCTTGCCGACGATTTCCGGCAACCTGGGGGGGAGTTCGGAGCAGGGCACCTGGGTGATCACTTCGTTTGCCGTGAGCAACGCCATCGCGCTGCCGCTGACCGGTTGGCTCAGCCGGCGTTTCGGTGAGGTGAAGCTGTTTCTCTGGGCGACGATGCTGTTCGTGCTGGCTTCGTTTCTGTGCGGTATCTCGACCTCGATGCCAGAGCTGATCGGCTTTAGGGTGCTTCAAGGCCTGGTGGCCGGGCCGTTGTACCCGATGACCCAGACGCTGCTGATCGCGGTCTATCCGCCCGCCAGGCGCGGCATGGCCCTGGCGTTGCTGGCGATGGTCACGGTGGTGGCGCCGATTGCAGGGCCGATCCTCGGCGGATGGATCACCGACAGCTACAGCTGGCCGTGGATTTTTTTTATCAACGTACCGATCGGGGTTTTCGCGGTGATGGTTGTGCGCCAGCAACTCAAGGCGCGTCCGGTGGTGACCAGTTACCAGCCGATGGATTACGTCGGTTTGATTACCTTGATCATCGGTGTCGGCGCGTTGCAGGTGATCCTCGACAAGGGCAATGATCTGGACTGGTTCGAGTCGAATTTCATCATCATCGGCGCGGCTATTTCAGTGATTGCGCTGGCGGTGTTCGTGATCTGGGAAATGACCGACAAACACCCGGTGGTTAACCTGCGGCTGTTCGCTTACCGCAACTTCCGCATCGGCACCATCGTGCTGGTGGGCGGTTACGCCGGGTTCTTCGGCATCAACCTGATCCTGCCGCAATGGCTGCAAACCCAGATGGGCTACACCGCCACCTGGGCCGGATTGGCGGTGGCGCCGATCGGCATTCTGCCAGTGCTGCTGTCGCCGTTTGTCGGCAAGTACGCGCACAGGTTCGACCTGCGACTGTTGGCCGGTGGCGCGTTCCTTTGCATCGGTTTGAGTTGCTTCATGCGCGCAGGCTTTACCAACGAAGTGGACTTCCAGCACATCGCTTTGGTGCAGCTGTTCATGGGCATTGGCGTGGCGTTGTTCTTCATGCCGACCCTGAGCATTTTGATGTCGGATTTGCCGCCGAGCCAGATTGCCGACGGCGCGGGTCTTGCGACGTTCCTGCGGACCCTGGGCGGCAGTTTTGCGGCATCGTTGACCACCTGGATCTGGATTCGCCGCGCCGATCAGCACCATGCGTATTTGATTGAAAGCATCACCACATATGAGCCGGCGACCCGGGAGGCGCTGAACACGCTGGGCGGGGCGGGCAATCCGGCCTACGCGCAACTGGATCATGTGCTGACCAGCCAGGCATACATGCTCTCCACCGTGGATTACTTCACGTTGCTGGGGTGGGCGTTCATGGGGTTGATCTTGCTGGTGTGGCTGGCGAAACCGCCGTTTGCAGCGAAGGCGGGACCGTCTGCTGCCGGCCACTAAGTCAAACACAGTCCCTGTGGGAGCGGGCTTGCCCGCGATGACGGTGGGTCAGTCAACAAAGTTGTTGAATGTGATTCCGCTATCGCGGGCAAGCCCGCTCCCACAAGGGTTTTGTGTTTGGCCGTTAGTTTGCGGGTGCTGCCAATTGTGGCGGCGGGGTGAAATCAAACGGCGCCAACGCAAACCCTTGCTCATCCACCTGCAACGCCCATCCCTGACGGTCCCAATCCCCCAACACAATGCGTTTGGCCGCCTGCTCGCCAATCTGCAACTTATGGATGGCGGGGCGATGGGTGTGCCCATGGATCAAGGTTTTCACACCGTATTGCTGCATGACTCGCGGCACTTCTTCCGGCGTGACATCAACAATGTCATTAGCCTTCATCCGCGTTTGCGCGCGGCTTTCGCTGCGCAGTTTGCGCGCCAGTTTATGGCGAGTGCGCAAGGGCAGATTTCGCAGGATGAACCGAGTGATCGGGTTGCGCAGATAGCGACGCAGCTTCATATAAGCCTCGTCGCGGGTGCAGAGGCTGTCGCCGTGCATCAACAGCACCGGCTCGCCGTAAAACTGCACGACACTCGGGTCCTTCAGCAGCGTACAGCCGGCCTGTTTGCAGAAGGCCTGGCCAAGCATGAAGTCGCGATTGCCGTGCATCAGAAAAATGGCCGTGCCGCTGTCGCTAAGTTCGCGCAGGGCCTGGCAGATGGAGCGCTGGAACGGCGTCATGGCATCGTCGCCAATCCACGCCTCGAAGAAGTCGCCCAGAATGTACAACGCACTCGCCGAGCGGGCGCGTCCGGCGAGCAAATCCAGAAACGCCCGGGTAATGTCCGGGCGCTCCTCTTCCAGATGCAAGTCTGAAATCAGCAGTATCACTCAATGATCTCGGCTTTCTCGATGATCACGTCTTCTGCTGGTACGTCCTGGTGGCCGGCCTTGGAAGTCGTGGCCACGCCTTTGATCTTGTCGACTACGTCAGTGCCTTCGACCACTTTACCGAATACGGCGTAGCCCCAACCCTGAGCGGTTTTGCCGCTGTGGTTCAGGAAGCTGTTATCAGCCACGTTGATGAAAAACTGGGCGGAAGCCGAATGCGGCTCCATGGTGCGGGCCATGGCCACGCTGTACTTCACGTTCGACAGGCCGTTGTCGGCTTCGTTCTGGATGCTTGGGCGCTTGTCTTTCTTTTCTTTCATGCCTGGCTCGAAACCGCCGCCCTGGATCATGAAGTTACCGATGACACGGTGGAAAACAGTGTTTTCGTAGTGACCGGCTTTAACGTACTCGATGAAGTTGGCCACGGTGATCGGGGCTTTCTCAGCGTTCAGCTCCAGGACGATGTCGCCATGGTTGGTGGTCAGTTTGACTTGGGTCATGATCGGTACTCTTTTTTCTATGAATTCGTGGGCTTCGGGGCGTTCAGGCCCTCAACCAGTCCGGCCAGTGTCGGCCAAGGCAGGCAGTTTAGCGTGCCGGGCGCGAATTTCGAGGCTGTTTTTCATCGACGGCCGATTAAATGCAACCGATTGCCGGCCCGCTCTGTCAGCCACTTGACAGCATCGGCTATGATAAGCCCCTTTGATTTATAACAGCCGCTTTGATTTGGCCAACTGGCCGCGCACTTGTACGTTCAAGGATCCTATGAGCAAGCCCACTGTCGACCCTACCTCGAATTCCAAGACCGGCCCAGCCGTGCCGGTCAATTTCCTGCGCCCGATCATCCAGGCGGACCTGGACTCGGGTAAGCACACGCAGATCGTCACCCGTTTCCCGCCTGAGCCCAACGGCTACCTGCACATCGGTCACGCCAAGTCGATCTGTGTGAACTTCGGCCTGGCGCAGGAATTCGGCGGCGTCACGCACCTGCGTTTCGACGACACCAACCCGGCCAAGGAAGACCAGGAATACATCGACGCAATCGAAAGCGACGTCAAATGGCTGGGCTTCGAATGGTCCGGTGAAGTGCGCTATGCCTCGCAGTATTTCGACCAGTTGCACGACTGGGCGGTAGAGCTGATCAAGGCCGGTAAGGCCTACGTCGACGACCTGACCCCTGAGCAAGCCAAGGAATACCGTGGCAGCCTGACCGAACCGGGCAAGAACAGCCCGTTCCGCGACCGCTCGGTTGAAGAAAACCTGGACCTGTTCGCCCGCATGAAGGCCGGCGAGTTCAAGGACGGCGCACGCGTGCTGCGGGCCAAGATCGACATGGCCTCGCCGAACATGAACCTGCGCGACCCGATCATGTATCGCATCCGTCATGCGCATCACCACCAGACCGGCGACAAGTGGTGCATCTACCCCAACTACGACTTTACCCACGGTCAGTCGGACGCCATCGAAGGCATCACTCACTCGATCTGCACCCTGGAGTTCGAAAGCCATCGTCCGTTGTACGACTGGTTCCTCGACAACCTGCCGGTGCCGGCGCACCCGCGTCAGTACGAATTCAGCCGCCTGAACTTGAACTACACCATCACCAGCAAGCGCAAGCTCAAGCAGCTGGTCGATGAAAAGCACGTCAATGGCTGGGACGATCCGCGCATGTCCACGCTGTCGGGTTTCCGCCGCCGTGGCTATACGCCGAAATCGATCCGCAACTTCTGCGAAATGATCGGCACCAACCGTTCCGACGGCGTAGTGGATTTCGGCATGCTCGAATTCAGTATCCGTGACGACCTCGACCACAGCGCCCCACGCGCCATGTGCGTGTTGCGTCCGCTGAAAGTCGTGATCACCAACTACCCGGAAGGTCAGGTCGAAAACCTCGAACTGGCGTGCCACCCGAAAGAAGACATGGGCGTGCGCGTTCTGCCGTTCGCCCGTGAGCTCTACATCGACCGTGAAGACTTCATGGAAGAGCCGCCAAAAGGCTACAAGCGCCTGGAGCCGAACGGCGAAGTGCGTCTGCGCGGCAGCTACGTGATCCGTGCCGACGAAGCGATCAAGGACGCCGATGGCAACATCGTCGAACTGCGTTGCTCGTACGATCCGGACACCCTGGGCAAGAACCCTGAAGGCCGCAAGGTCAAAGGCGTGGTGCACTGGGTGCCTGCCGCGGCCAGCGTCGAATGCGAAGTGCGTCTGTACGATCGCCTGTTCCGTTCGGCCAACCCTGAAAAGGCCGAAGACAGTGCCAGTTTCCTGGACAACATCAACCCTGACTCGCTGCAAGTCCTCACCGGTTGTCGTGCCGAGCCTTCGCTGGGCAACGCACAGCCGGAAGACCGTTTCCAGTTCGAGCGCGAAGGTTACTTCGTCGCGGATATCAAGGACTCGAAACCAGGTCATCCGGTGTTCAACCGTACCGTGACCCTGCGCGATTCCTGGGGCCAGTGATTCAGCGTTAAGGAAGGAGCATTCGTGCTTACGATCTACAACACGCTCACCAAGAGCAAAGAAGTCTTCAAGCCTCTGGATGGCAACAATGTGCGCATGTACGTCTGCGGGATGACCGTGTACGACTACTGCCACATTGGCCATGGCCGCAGCATGGTCGCGTTCGACCTGGTGACCCGCTGGTTGCGGTTCAGCGGTTATAACCTGACCTATGTGCGCAACATTACCGACATTGAAGACAAGATTATCAATCGGGCGAAGGAGAACGGCGAGCCGTTCGACGCGCTGACCGAGCGCATGATCACCGCGATGCACGAGGACGAGGCGCGCCTCAACATCCTCAAGCCGGACATGGAGCCGCGGGCCACTGATCATATCGCTGGCATGCAGAGCATGATCCAGACCCTGATCGACAAGGGTTATGCCTACGCACCGGGCAATGGCGACGTGTACTACCGCGTCGCCAAGTTCATGGGCTACGGCAAGCTGTCGCGCAAGAAGATCGAAGACCTGCGCATCGGCGCACGGATCGAAGTCGACGAGTCCAAGCAGGACCCGCTGGACTTCGTGCTGTGGAAAGGCGCCAAGCCGGGCGAGCCGAGTTGGCCATCGCCTTGGGGCGACGGTCGTCCGGGCTGGCATATCGAGTGCTCGGTGATGTCCACCTGCTGCCTCGGCGAGACCTTCGACATTCATGGCGGCGGCAGCGACCTGGAGTTCCCGCACCATGAAAACGAAATCGCCCAGAGCGAAGCGGCCACCGGCAAGACCTACGCCAACGCGTGGATGCATTGCGGCATGATTCGCATCAATGGCGAGAAGATGTCCAAGTCCTTGAACAACTTCTTCACCATTCGCGACGTGCTGGAAAAGTACCACCCGGAAGTCGTGCGTTACCTGCTGGTGTCGAGCCACTACCGCAGCGCGATCAACTATTCGGAAGACAACCTCAAGGACGCCAAGGGCGCCCTCGAGCGTTTCTACCATGCGTTGAAAGGCCTGCCGAACGTGGCGCCGGCGGGTGGCGAAGCCTTTGTCGAGCGCTTCACCCAGGTGATGAACGACGACTTTGGCACGCCGGAAGCCTGTGCAGTGCTGTTCGAGATGGTCCGCGAGATCAACCGCCTGCGCGAGAGCGATCTCGATGCAGCGGCCGGTCTGGCGGCGCGCTTGAAGGAACTGGCCAGCGTGCTGGGCGTGTTGCAGCTTGAGGCCGATGACTTCCTGCAGGCCGGTGCCGAAGGGCGGGTTGATGCGGCGCAAGTCGATGCACTGATCCAGGCTCGTTTGACGGCTCGTGCCAATAAGGACTGGGCCGAATCCGACCGTATCCGCGACCAGCTCACTGCCATGGGCGTGGTGCTGGAAGACGGCAAGGGCGGTACGACCTGGCGTCTAGCTGACTGATGATCGTTCCCACGCTCCGCGTGGGAATGCCTCAACGGACGCTCCGCGTTCGGCTCTTGGGACGCAGAGCGTCCCGGCTGCATTCCCACGCGGAGCGTGGGAATGATCAGTCGCCTGACTGACGCAATCGCTTGTAAAGGGTATTGCGACTAACCCCCAACCGCCGCGCCAGGTGCGAAATATTCCCCCCGGCCGCCTGCAACTGCCGATTCAATGCCTCGGCATCATTCAAATCAACCGCTATCGGCTCCGGCGAATCCACCGGCTCCATCTCCAGATCGACAAAAAAATCATCCGGCAAATGCTCCGGCCGCACCGGTTGTTCCTCGGCCATGGCCAGCGCTACCTGCATCACACTGCTGACCTGGCGCAAATTCCCGGGCCACGGATGACGACTGAACAGCTCCATCACTTCGGGGCTCAACCCGGCCCACTGCGACGGTTCACGGTGTTGCTCCCACAAACGCTTGAACAGCGCCTGCTTGTCGCTGCGTTCCCTGAGCGGGGGCAGTTCCAGGGTCAAACCACCGATGCGGTAATACAAATCCTCACGAAACCGCCCCAGTTGAACCTGTTCCCGCAACGAGCGGTTAGTCGCCGAAATGATCCGTATGTCCACCGGGAACAACTCGCCGCTGCCCACCGGTTGCACGCAACGTTCCTGCAACACCCGCAGCAGTCGGGCCTGGGTCGGCAGCGGCATGTCGCCGATTTCATCGAGAAACAGCGTACCTTTGTCGGCCTTGCGGATCAGCCCGATACTGCCTTTCTGATTGGCGCCAGTGAATGCGCCTTTCTCATAGCCAAACAATTCGGACTCCACCAGTTCGGCGGGGATCGCTGCACAGTTGACGGCAATGAATGGCTGTTTGCTGCGTGAACTGGCCTGGTGCAGGGCTTTGACGAAGACTTCCTTGCCGACCCCGGTTTCCCCGTGGATTAACAGCGGAATGTCCTTTTCCAGCAAGCGCTCGGCCTGGCGCACGGCTTTTTCCACACGGCTGTCGCCAAAATGCAGGGTGTTGAGGCTGATCGCGGCGGGCGTCGCAACGGTGGGTTCGGCGCTCTTGGGTTCAGAAAACAGTCGAGCATGAATCGGCGCTTGTTTTGGCCGTTTCAGCAGGCATTGAAAGCGGTTGCGCCCCGAGGCTTGCAGGGCAAACGGCAGGCCGTCCGGCTGGTTCAGCAGTTCCAGCAACGAGACTTTGAACAGGCTCTCGACGCTGACCCGCGACAGGCTGATGCCCAGCAAATTGTCGGCCCGGCGATTGGCCGACAGCACCTGACCGGTTTCATCGAAGATCAGCAACCCGGCCCATTGGCTGTCGAGGTTGTTCAGCCCGGTGTTGAAAGTCAGTTGGAAATGCTGGCCATGGAACAGGTTGAGGATCAGCCGGTTCTCCACGGTCTGGCTCATCATCTTGACCATGCCCAGGGTGTGGGAGGGCGGCAGGTAGCTGTCGCTGGACACATCCAGCACCGCGATCACCTTGCGCTCGGCATCGAAAATCGGTGCGGCGGAGCCGGTCATGAAGCGGTTGGCCTTGAGAAAATGTTCATCGTGCTCGATATGCACCGCCTGCTCGCAGGCCAACGCGGTGCCAATCGCATTGGTCCCGCTGCAACGCTCCATCCAGCTGGCGCCGGCGCTGAAACCGCGGGTCAGGCTCGGCTCGATGAAACGCTGGGTGCCCCAGGACGTCAGCACCTGGCCCTGATTGTTGGCGAGCATGATCAGGCAATTGGAGTTGCTGAGGATGTTCTCGTAATACGGCAGGACTTCCTGATGGGTGGTCTGCACCAGTGAATGCTGGCTCTCCAGCAACTGGGCGATGCCATCGGCCGGCAGCTGATCGAACGCCGGCGCGCTCTGATGATCAAGCCCGAACGCGCGGCAGCGGGACCAGGAGTCCTGAATGATGGCGTCGTGGGAGAGCGGCGGGGCAGGTGCGGCCATGGCAGTCGGTCTCTGAGCGAGCTTTTATTGTTTTTATGGTTTTTACATCACGTTCAAACGCCACGTGCCCCCGTAGGAGCCAATGTGTGGCTGAAAACGTCCGTAGAGTGTTGTTCACATTTGTTCATTGTCAATCGTTGAACTGTTCAATTGTTCATTGGTGGTTGTTCATTTCTGTTCAGCAACGAATGCGATTCTTGTCTTGTTTGAGGGAATTTCAAGCCAAATCAAGCGCTTGGAATTTCTGGCACGAATGTCGCTGTAGTGCTCCGGTCGCTTGACTCAAAAAATAAAAAAAGGCCGAGCCATGTCACTCATCCTGGAGCACGTCAGCCGCACCGTCGAGGGTCAGACCTGGATCGACGATGCGTGCCTCAACTTCGAACCCGGATCGTTCAACGTTTTGCTCGGTCGCACGCTGTCCGGCAAAACCAGCCTCATGCGCCTGATGGCCGGTCTGGACAAACCCGACAGCGGTCGCATCCTGATGAACGGCGTCGACGTCACCCAGCGCCCGGTGCGGTTGCGCAACGTGTCGATGGTGTATCAGCAGTTCATCAATTACCCGACCATGACGGTGTTCGAGAACATCGCCTCGCCACTGCGCCAGGGCGGCGTTTCCAACGAGCTGATTCAGAGCAAAGTGCTGGAAACCGCGAAGATGCTGCGCATCGAGAAATTCCTCCAGCGCTATCCCCTGGAACTTTCCGGCGGCCAGCAACAGCGCACGGCCATGGCCCGGGCGCTGGTCAAGGACGCCGAGCTGATTCTGTTCGACGAGCCGCTGGTCAACCTCGACTACAAGCTGCGCGAGGAGCTGCGTCAGGAAATGCGCGAGCTGTTCAAGGCGCGCAATACCATCGCGATTTACGCCACCACCGAACCCAACGAAGCCCTCGCCCTGGGTGGCACCACCACGATTCTTCACGAAGGTCGGGTGATCCAGAGCGGCAAGTCCTCCGAGGTGTATCACCAGCCGCAAACCGTGCTGGCGGCGGAGCTGTTCTCCGAGCCGCCGATCAACCTGATGCCGGGGCGCATTGCCGGCAATGAAGTCAGTTTCGCCAATTTCGTGCACTTCCCGTTGAACGTTGATCTGCGGCCGGTGGGCGAGGGCGAGTTCCGTTTCGGTGTGCGCCCCAGCCATATCTCGCTGGTGCCGAGCAATGACGATGACCTGGAACTGGCGGTGACCGTCGAGGTGGCCGAGATCAGCGGTTCGGAGACGTTCCTGCATGTACGCAACGAATATTTCCTGCTGGTGCTGCACTTGCCGGGTGTTCACGAATACGACGTCGATGCGCCGATTCGCATCTATATCCCGACCCATAAACTGTTTGTGTTCGATACGCAGGGGCGGCTGGTCCAGGCGCCCGGTCGCCGCATTGCGAGGGTTGCCTGATGGCCGAGATCCGTTTGCAGAGCCTTGCCCACAGCTACACCCACACGCCGACCGGCCCCGAGGATTACGCGATCCGCGAGATGGACCACGTCTGGGAGCAGGGCGGTGCCTACGCGCTGCTCGGGCCTTCGGGGTGCGGCAAGTCGACCTTGCTCAACATCATTTCCGGGTTGCTCAGCCCGTCTCAAGGCCAGGTGCTGTTCGACAGCAAAGTGGTCAACGAGCTGACCCCGGAAAAGCGCAACATCGCCCAGGTTTTCCAGTTTCCAGTGGTCTACGACACCATGACGGTGTTCGATAACCTGGCCTTTCCATTGCGCAATCAGGGCATGGCGGAAGCGAAAATTCACACCAAGGTGCAGGAAATCGCTGAAGTCCTCGACCTCCAGGCACTGCTGTACAAGAAGGCGCGCAACCTCACCGCCGATGAAAAACAGAAAGTCTCCATGGGCCGTGGGCTGGTGCGCGATGACGTGTCGGCGATCCTCTTCGATGAACCGCTGACGGTGATCGACCCGCACCTGAAATGGAAGCTGCGACGCAAGCTCAAGCAGATCCACGAGCAGTTCAACATCACCATGGTCTATGTCACCCACGATCAGCTCGAGGCTTCGACCTTCGCTGACAAGATCGCGGTGATGTATGGCGGGCAAATCGTGCAGTTCGGTACGCCACGGGAATTGTTCGAGCGGCCGAGCCACACCTTTGTCGGCTATTTCATCGGCAGCCCGGGAATGAACCTGATCGAGGTCCAGCCACAAGCCGGCGGTGTCGTTTTTGCCGGGACTCACTTGCCGTTGTCCGACGCAATGCAGAAACGCATCGCCGAGTCCGAATGGAAAACCCTGAAAGTCGGCATTCGTCCGGAGTTCGTTCATGTGTGGGACGAGCCCTTTGATGACGCGATGCAGGCACAGGTCGTACACGTCGAAGACCTGGGCACCTACAAGATCATGACCCTGAACCTCGACGGCGCTCCGCTCAAAGTACGCCTGGCCGAAGACAAACCGGTGCCCGAAGGCAAGGCGTACATCAGTTTTCCGGCGCAATGGCTGATGGTCTATGCCGATGATTACCTGCTGGAGGTACTGCCATGAACAAGGTGCAGAACAACAAGGCCTGGTGGCTGGTGTTGCCGGTGTTCCTGCTGGTGGCATTCAGTGCGGTGATCCCGATGATGACCGTGGTCAACTACTCGGTGCAGGACATCTTCGACCAGTCCAGCCGCTACTTCGTCGGTGCCGATTGGTACAGGCAGGTGTTGCTCGACCCTCGGTTGCATGACTCGCTGCTGCGCCAGTTCATCTATTCCGGTTGTGTGCTGTTGATCGAAATCCCCTTGGGCATCGCCATCGCCCTGACCATGCCGACCAAGGGCCGCTGGTCGTCGCTGGTGCTGATTGTCCTGGCGATTCCGCTGCTGATCCCGTGGAACGTGGTCGGCACCATCTGGCAGATTTTCGGTCGGGCCGACATTGGTTTGCTCGGTTCGAGCCTCAATGCCATGGGCATCAGCTACAACTATGCATCCAACACCATGGACGCCTGGGTCACGGTGTTGGTGATGGACGTGTGGCACTGGACGTCGCTGGTGGCGCTGCTGTGTTTCTCCGGTCTGCGGGCGATTCCCGACGTGTATTACCAGGCGGCGCGGATTGATCGGGCGTCGGCCTGGGCGGTGTTCCGACACATCCAGTTGCCCAAGCTCAAGAGTGTGCTGCTGATCGCGGTGATGCTGCGGTTCATGGACAGCTTCATGATCTACACCGAGCCGTTCGTACTGACGGGTGGCGGTCCGGGCAATGCCACGACCTTCTTGAGTCAGACCTTGACCCAAATGGCCGTAGGGCAATTCGACCTCGGCCCGGCGGCGGCATTCTCGCTGGTGTACTTCCTGATCATCCTGTTGGTGTCGTGGCTGTTCTATACCGCCATGACTCACTCTGACGCCAATCGGTGAGGCCCGCCATGAGCATGAGAAAGCTTATCCCGTTGCTGATCTACATCCTGTTCCTGCTGGTGCCGATCTACTGGCTGCTGAACATGTCCTTCAAGAGCAACACCGAAATCCTCGGTGGTTTGACGCTGTTTCCCCAGGATTTCACCTTCGCCAACTACAAGGTGATCTTCACGGATCCGAGCTGGTACACCGGTTACCTCAACTCGCTGTACTACGTGAGCCTGAACACGGTGATTTCCCTGAGCGTGGCGCTGCCGGCGGCGTATGCGTTTTCACGCTATCGTTTCCTCGGCGATAAACACCTGTTCTTCTGGCTGCTGACCAACCGCATGGCGCCACCGGCGGTGTTCCTGTTGCCGTTTTTCCAGTTGTACTCGTCGATCGGGCTGTTCGACACACACATTGCGGTGGCATTGGCCCATTGCCTGTTCAACGTGCCGTTGGCGGTATGGATTCTTGAAGGCTTCATGTCTGGCGTCCCCAAGGAAATCGACGAAACCGCCTACATCGACGGCTACAGTTTCCCCAAGTTCTTCGTGAAGATCTTCGTCCCGCTGATCGGCTCCGGGATCGGTGTCACGGCGTTTTTCTGCTTCATGTTTTCCTGGGTCGAGCTGTTGCTGGCACGAACCCTGACCTCGGTGAATGCCAAGCCCATCGCGGCGGTCATGACCCGAACGGTGTCAGCGTCCGGCATTGACTGGGGCGTGCTGGCGGCGGCGGGGGTGTTGACTATCCTGCCAGGCATGCTGGTGATCTGGTTTGTTCGCAACCATGTGGCCAAGGGCTTTGCCCTGGGCCGGGTATGAGGAACTGATGATGGAATGGATGAGTTGGACCGTCCCCACGGCGGCGTTCTTCAGCGTCATTGCCTTGATCCTGGTGGGCATGACGACCTGGGAATTACGTTCGCCGAGTGTCCCTCGGCGTGGCTTTTTGCCGATTGCCACCACCCGTGGCGATCGGCTGTTTATCGGTCTTCTCGGCAGCGCCTACCTGCATTTGCTGGTAATCGGCGCCACCGACTGGAGCATCTGGGTGGCGTTCGCGTTAGCCCTGGTGTGGCTGTTGGCTGTGATGCGCTGGGGCTAGTCGACATCGATCGGCAATGTTGCTCCCAAACTCAAACAGGAGGTCTCTATGTTCGACAAAAACAATAAGCTGCGACATAGCGTTTCATTGGCAGCCATGCTGGCACTCAACGGGTTGAGCGCTGCGGCCTGGGCCGACGCCTATGAAGACGCCGCCAAGAAATGGATTGGCAGCGAGTTCAAACCGTCCACCCTGACTGCTGAACAGCAGCTGGAAGAGTTGAAGTGGTTCATCAAGGCGTCCGAGCCGTTTCGCGGGATGAACATCAAGGTGGTCTCGGAAACCATCGCGACCCACGAATATGAATCCAAAGTGTTGGCCAAGGCGTTTACCGAAATCACCGGGATCAAGCTGACCCACGACCTGCTGCAGGAAGGCGACGTGGTGGAAAAGCTGCAGACCCAGATGCAATCGGACAAGAACATCTATGACGGCTGGGTCAACGACTCGGACCTGATCGGTACGCACTTTCGCTATGGCAAGACCGAGTCGATCACCGACCTGATGGCCAACGAAGGCAAGGCCTATACCTCGCCGACACTGGATATCAAAGACTTCATCGGCATCTCGTTCACCACCGCGCCGGACGGCAAGGTCTATCAACTGCCTGACCAGCAGTTCGCCAACCTCTATTGGTTCCGTGCCGACTGGTTCGAGCGGGCGGACTTGAAAGCGAAATTCAAAGAAAAGTACGGCTACGAATTGGGCGTGCCGGTGAACTGGTCGGCCTATGAAGACATCGCCAAGTTCTTCAGCGAAGACGTCAAGGAAATCGACGGCAAGCGCGTCTACGGTCACATGGACTACGGCAAGAAAGACCCGTCCCTGGGCTGGCGCTTCACTGATGCCTGGTTCTCCATGGCCGGTGCCGGCGACAAGGGCATACCCAATGGCTTGCCGGTGGACGAGTGGGGCATCCGCGTCGAGGATTGCCATCCGGTCGGTTCCAGCGTGACCCGCGGCGGCGACACCAACGGCCCGGCGGCAGTGTATGCGACCACCAAGTACGTGGACTGGATGAAAAAATACGCGCCACCGGAAGCGGCGGGCATGACCTTCTCCGAATCCGGCCCGGTGCCATCCCAGGGCAACATCGCCCAGCAAATCTTCTGGTACACCGCGTTTACCGCCGACATGACCAAACCAGGCCTGCCGGTGATGAACGCCGACGGCACGCCGAAATGGCGCATGGCGCCGTCGCCGAAAGGTCCGTACTGGGAAGAGGGCATGAAGCTCGGTTATCAGGACGCCGGTTCCTGGACCTTCCTCAAGTCCACGCCTGAAAAGCAAAAACTCGCGGCGTGGCTGTACGCGCAGTTCGTGACCTCGAAAACTGTATCGCTGAAGAAAACCATCGTCGGCCTGACGCCGATCCGCGAATCGGACATCAACTCGCAAGCGATGACCGACCTGGCGCCGAAACTCGGTGGTCTGGTGGAGTTCTATCGCAGCCCGGCCCGGGTGCAATGGACCCCGACCGGGACCAACGTGCCGGACTATCCTCGCTTGGCGCAACTGTGGTGGAGCCACATCGCCGAAGCGGCCAGTGGCGAGAAAACGCCACAACAGGCACTGGACGGTCTGGCCAAGGATCAGGATGCGATCATGACCCGTCTGGAACGCTCCAAGGTACAACCGACCTGCGGGCCGAAAATGAATCCGGAGCGGGATGCGCAGTATTGGTTCGATCAGCCGGGTGCGCCGAAACCGAAACTGGAAAACGAGAAACCTAAAGGCGAAACCGTGAGCTATGCCGAACTGCTGAAATCGTGGGAGGCGGCGCGTAAGTAATCGTCTGTAATGCGAAACGCGAACGGCACCGTAAGGTGCCGTTTTTGTTTGTGCCTGTTCCTCCGCTATCGCGGGCAAGCCCGCTCCCACAGTGGATAGGGAATGGTCATAAAATCTGCTACTAGCGCGAAACCTGTGGGAGCGGGCTTGCCCGCGATGGCGTCATCGGACACAACAGTGGATTCAGGTCAGCGCCGCCAGCTGTTGAACGGTCTCCGGAAAGCGCTCGACCAGCCGGATCAGCGTTGTCGCCTGAGCATTAGGTTTCGCTCGTCCTTGCTCCCAGTTCTCCAGCGTCCGGGTGTTGGTGCGCAAGTACATCGCAAACACCGGCCGGGAGAGATTCAGTTGCTGGCGGATGCCAACCACTTCCTCTGCCGTAATCGGAGCCAGCTTGGCCAGTTTTACTTTGTGCGTGCGTAGAGTGACTTTACCTTGGCGCTCATCGACCAAGGCTTCAAACCCCTCCACCAGCTCGGAAAAAATGTCACGTTTCATCGCTCGTTCTCGCTTTGATTTCTTGATAAAGCATTTCTTTAAGCAGTTTTTTCTGTTGTGGCGTGAGATCGTCCTGCTCGTTCTTGCCATACAAGGTAAAGAGCCAGAATTGGTCGAAGCCGGACCACCAGTAATAAATCACCCTCAGCCCACCGCGCTTGCCCTTGTTTCGCCGCTCATCCACCACTCGAATTTTGCGCAGACCTCCGGTGCCTTCGACGACATCTCCCGCTTCCGGGTTTTGCAGCAGCTCCTGCTGGAACCGATGAAACAGATCGTCATCCAGGTAGTCACTTCGATGCTTTTGAAATACGGGTAATTCGATAAAAAGAGCGTCCATGTTCTGTACGTTACCTGCGTATATTTCTATCACAAGAATCGAATAGGTCAAGGCTTCTGTTCCTGCCCAATTCGGTCAAGTCATTACGATAAAGTCGAAGGCAGGATCGGGATGTAGGACGCGGATGATTCACCCGCGAGGCGATTCTGGATATTGGGGAGGAGAGGGGAAGAAGCGGGCCAGCCTTATGACCCGAAACGTACGCTTGCTCGGTGAGGTTCAAGACGGTAGCTACATTGCATTTTCGTTTTTGGGGAAAGCGAGTCTGAACACGGTCATCGCACCGGGGAGGCTTTCAACTTCGGCCACTCCCTGATGCAAGCTCATGATCGACCGCACGATGGCCAGGCCCAGCCCGGTGCTGCCTTGCGAGCGGGAGCGGCTGCTGTCGACCCGGTAAAAGCGGTCGAATAGATGCGGCAGATGCTGTGCTTCGATGCCCGCGCCGGGGTTGCTGACTTGCAGCGAAACCTGAGTTGCCTCTTGTTCAATATGTAGCGAAACCGTTTGCCCAGCCGGGCAGTGGCGCAGGGCGTTGGACAGCAGGTTCGAGATCGCGCGTTGAATCATCAACCGGTCGCCCAGCACGCGTGCGCTGCCGGTCACGCTCAGGCTGATGCGCTTGTCTTGCGCCGACAGGGAAAACAGGTCGGCCACTTTCTCGGCTTCTGCTTCCAGGGCGACCGATTCGAAGGACGTGAGCGCTGCCGGGTTGCTGGCCTGCGCCAGAAACAGCATGTCCGAGACAATCCGCGCGACACGCTCCAGTTCTTCGGTGCAAGACACCAAGACGTTTTTGTACGCCTCGGCCGTGCGTTCCCGGGACAGCGTCACCTGTGCCTTGCCCATCAAATTGTTGATCGGCGTGCGCAGTTCATGGGCCAGGTCATCGGAGAACTGCGACAACTGCTGCACACCGTTGTCGAGGCGATCCAGCATGACGTTGATTCCCTGGGCCAATTCACTGAGTTCCTGGGGCATGTCGAGCACTGACAGCCGATGGCCGAGGTCTTGCGTCGAGACCATCGCGGCCACTTTGCGAAACTCGCGCAACGGCATCAGCCCCCGCTGTACGGCGGCCCAGGCACTGAGGCCGATAAAGATCAGCAGCAACGGCAAAGCAATCAGCGTCGAGCGCAGATAGGCGCTGAGCAACGCCTGATTGTGGGCATCGTCCATCGACAGCAGCACCGGGACGCGGGCACTGTCCTTGATGCGGACCAACCGAGAGGCGGTCAGGTAGCGCTTGCCTTGATCGTCGGTGCCGGTGGAGAACGCCAGTTGTTCGTCGGTGGCCAGCGCTGCCTTGCGCTCAAGACGCGGGTCGACCATGCCTGAGCCGGATTTCAACAGTGGCGTGCGCAAGTTGGTGCGGTCATAAATCGTCAGGGTGAGGTTGTCATGGCCCATGACCTGATCGAGCAGAATGTGCGGCGCCGAACGAATTTCTGCGGGATCGGCGTACAGCGACAGGCTGTGTTCCACCTGTTCCATCTTCTGGGCCAGGCTGTTTCTGGATAGCGCGTTCAACTCATGTGTCAGGGCGAAATAAGCCAGGATCGCCAGAAACACTACCAGCAGCGCCCCGAGAGTAGTCACCGTCAGGCCGAGGCGCATCGACAGGCTGGCCGGCTTCATTCCCGTGCCTCCAGCACATAGCCGACACCGCGCAGGGTGTGGATCAGTTTGCTGTCGAACGGGTCGTCGATCTTGGCGCGCAAACGGCGGATCGAGACTTCGACCACATTGGTGTCGCAGTCGAAATTCATGTCCCACACCAGCGAAATGATCTGGGTGCGGGTGAGCACCTCGCCAGACTGGCGCATCAGCAGATGCAGCAGGGCGAACTCCTTGGTGGTCAGGTCAATGCGCTGCTCGCCGCGAAAGGCGCGGTGGCGTCCCGGATCGAGTTCCAGGTCGGCGACTTTGAGCACCTGCGGCACCGGGATGTTTTCGCTGCGGCGCATCAGTGTGCGCACCCGCGCCAGCAATTCGGGGAACTCGAACGGTTTGACCAGATAATCGTCGGCGCCCAGATCCAGGCCGCGAATCTTGTCGGCCAGACGCCCGCGTGCGGTGAGCATCATCACCCGGGTGGAATGGGTGCGACGCAATTGTTCCAGCACGCCCCAGCCATCGAGTTCCGGCAGGTTCACATCCAGAATCACCAGGTCATACGCCTGCTGTTGCGCCAGATGCAGTCCATCGGCGCCAGTGGCCGCATGGTCAACGATATAGCCACTTTCCGTCAGTCCCTGGTGCAAGTATTCGGCAGCTTTAAGCTCGTCCTCGACGACAAGGATTCGCATGATCTATCACCACTTTTATTTAATGGATATTTAATTAAGGTGGCCGGGAAAGTTGTTGTTTTTGTAGTGGCTTCCGGACGGGATTTAATAACGACTAGAGGTTGTGAATTCCTGGTTTCCTACAGGGATTTCCCTGTGCGATGGCGTGCAAGGTAAAGGCTGTAGTGGCTACAGGGTCAACTGAAATGCCGGGTCTTGAGCCCTGAAAATGGCGATCTGCGACAGCCTGTCGCAGCAGGCAAGCCCGAGTGCCTATGCGCCACATTCAGGCAAGGGCTGTTTGGCAGATAACTACCGTGTATTTGTTTCCATGTATTGCTATGTCGCCTTTCGCACTTCGTATCCTAGATCAAAACAACTTCCACAAACCGTGGATGACGGATTTGTAATGTTCCAGTCACCTTGCCGATAAGTTCAAAACCCTACCGTGGCGGCATCAAAAATTCTTGAATAAAGGAAGTCTTCCATTGCCCGGTTTAAAAGAACTGACGGCGCGATCACGCCTGAAAAAAACAGCGAGGACAGTGACGGCCAGCGTTGTGTTGCTGGCCGGCACGGGGCTTGTGCATGCATCGACCCTGACCCTCGATCAAGCCCTGCAAACGGCATTCGCCGGTAATCCGGATCTGGCGGCTGCGCAGTGGGAGATCGGTATCGCCGAGGGTGATCGCAAACAGGCCGGTCTGATCCCCAACCCCGAAGTGTCGTGGGAGGCCGAAGACACTCGTCGCGATTCGCGAACCACCACGGTGATGCTCAGCCAACCGATCGAGCTGGGCGGCAAACGTGGCGCACGGATTGACGTCGCCAGCCGCGCGCAGGACGCCGCCGGGATCGAGTGGGAGCGTAAGCGCAATGCCTTGCGCGCCGACGTGATTCAGGCGTTCAACGGCGCCCGGACCGCGCAACAGCGCTTGCAGTTGTCCCGTCAGTCGCTGCAACTCGCCGAACACGGTTTGCGCGTCGCCCAAGGACGCATCGAGGCTGGTAAATCATCGCCAGTCGAAGGCACCCGGGCGCAAGTGCAATTGTCCGAAGTGCGTCTGGAGTTGAGCCGCGCCGAGCGCGATCAGGCCAACGCCTATCAGCAATTGGCGCAGGTCATGGGCGCACCGTTGCCAGCCTCGACCACCGTGCAAGCGGCCACGCAAAGCATGCCCACCGTGCCACCGGCGAGCCGATTGCTGGAGCGCCTGAACGAGACCGCTGAGCTGCGTCTGGCCAAATTGCAGATCGATCAGCGCGAAGCCTCATTGGGTCTGGAAAAGTCGCAACGCATTCCCGACCTGACCGTGAGCATTGGCAGTCAATACAGCGAAACCGAGCGCGAGCGGGTCAACGTGGTCGGGCTGTCGATGCCGATTCCGCTGTTCAACCGCAATCAGGGCAACGTGCTGGCGGCCGCCCGGCGCAGCGATCAGGCGCGGGATCTGCGCAATGCCACCGAGCTGCGTTTGCGCACGGAAATCCAGACCAGCCTTGAGCAATGGCAGACCGCCAACGGCGAAGTCGAGGCGTTCAACCAGACCATCCTGCCCGCTGCGCAAAGTGCGGTCGACAGCGCCACGCGCGGCTTCGAAATGGGCAAGTTCGGCTTCCTCGACGTGCTTGACGCCCAACGCACCCTGATTAGCGCTCGCACCCAATACATCCAGGCTGTTGCGGAGGCGACGGATGCGCGAGTACGCATCGAACGCATCTTCGGCGACCTCACCGTCAGCCCTTGAATTTCATCTTTCAAATCACTGCGCGATGGCATGGCGCAGAGGAGTTTCCATGGAAAAAAAACTGATCGTGGTGGCTGCGGCGACGTTGGCGCTGGGCATTGGTATTGGCTCGCTGTGGCCGGGCAATGCGTCCATCGACGCGCACGCCGATGAAGCGGCGCAACACGCCGGTCACGCTGAAGAAGGCGCAGCAGCCGACGGCGAACATGCAGAAGAAGGGCACCTGGAGCTGAGCGCTGAACAGATCACCGCGGCGGGCATTCAACTGGCCGAAGCGGGGGCGCAGAACATCAGCCTCGGCTTGCCGTTCCCCGGCGAAGTGCGCTTTGACGAAGACCGCACCGCGCACGTGGTGCCTCGGGTGCCCGGCGTGGTCGAGTCGGTGTCGGTCAATCTTGGGCAGCCGGTGAAGAAGGGCCAGTTGCTGGCGGTGATCGCCAGTCAGCAGATCTCCGATCAGCGCAGCGAACAGGCTGCCGCACAGCGTCGCCTGACCTTGGCGCGCACCACCTACGAACGCGAGAAAAAACTGTGGCAGGACAAGATCTCCGCCGAGCAGGATTTCCTTCAGGCACGCCAGGCATTGGAAGAAGCCGAAATTGCCCTGACCAATGCCCGGCAAAAAATCAGCGTGCTCAGCGGCAGCGTGGTCGCCACCGGCGGCAATCGCTATGAACTGCGCGCGCCGTTCGACGGTGTGGTGGTGGAAAAACACCTGACGCCGGGGGAGGTGGTCGATGAAACCACGGCGGCGTTTACGCTCTCCGACCTGTCGCGGGTGTGGGTGACGTTCGGCGTTTCGCCCAAGGATCTGACCAAGGTGCAAGTGGGCAAACCGGTCACCGTCAGCGCCCCGGAACTCGATGCCGAAGTCGCCGGCACCGTGGCCTACGTCGGCAGTTTGCTCGGTGAACAGACCCGCACTGCAACGGTCCGCGTGACCTTGGAAAATCCGCAAGGCTCGTGGCGCCCCGGCCTGTTCGTCACCGCGCTGGTGGCGACTGACAGTCGCCAAGCCAGGGTCGCCGTACCTGAAACCGCAATCCAGACCGTCGAGGACAAACCCACGGTGTTCGTGCGCACCGATGACGGCTTCAAGGCGCAAGCGGTGGAGCTGGGCAGTCGCGCGGCCGGTCTGGTGGAAGTCACCCAAGGGCTGGAGCCGGGCGTGCAAGTCGCCAGTGCCGGCAGCTTCGTCCTCAAATCGGAATTGGGCAAAGCCTCGGCCGAGCACTCTCATTGAAGGCTCCCACTGATCCGTCAACCTCGACCGGAAGGTTCTCATGTTCGAACGCCTGATCCAGTTTGCTATCGAGCAGCGCATCATCGTGCTGCTCGCCGTTCTCCTCATGGCCGGCCTCGGCATCGCCAGTTACCAAAAGCTGCCGATCGACGCCGTGCCGGACATCACCAATGTCCAGGTGCAAATCAACACCGGCGCGGCCGGGTTCTCGCCGCTGGAAACCGAGCAGCGCATCACCTTCCCGATTGAAACCGCCATGGCCGGTTTGCCGGCGCTGGAGCAGACCCGTTCGCTGTCGCGTTCGGGGCTCTCGCAGGTCACGGTGATCTTCAAGGACGGCACCGATCTGTTCTTTGCCCGCCAATTGGTCAACGAGCGTTTGCAGATCGCCAAGGAGCAATTGCCCGAGGGTGCGGAAGCGGTGATGGGGCCGATTTCCACCGGGCTCGGGGAGATTTTCTTGTGGACGGTGGAGGCGCAGGAAGGCGCGCTCAAGGACGACGGCACGGCCTACACGCCGACCGATTTGCGGGTGATTCAGGACTGGATCATCAAGCCGCAATTGCGCAACGTGCCCGGTGTGGCCGAGATCAACACCATCGGCGGGTTTGCCAAGGAGTACCAGATCGCCCCCGACCCGAAACGGCTGGCGGCCTACAAACTGACCCTCACCGATCTGGTCACGGCGCTGGAGCGCAACAACGCCAACGTTGGCGCCGGTTACATCGAGCGCAGCGGCGAGCAGTTGCTGATTCGCGCGCCCGGGCAAGTAGCGAGCACCGACGACATCGCCAATATCGTGATGGCCAATGTCGACGGGACGCCGATCCGGATCAAGAATGTCGCGACCGTGGACATCGGCCGCGAACTGCGCACCGGTGCCGCCACCGAAAACGGTCGCGAAGTGGTGCTGGGCACGGTGTTCATGCTGATCGGCGAAAACAGCCGAACGGTCTCCCAGGCAGTGGCGACCAGGCTTGAACAGATCAACCGCTCCCTGCCCAAAGGCGTGATCGCGGTGCCGGTGTATGACCGCACGCACCTGGTGGACAAGGCCATCGCCACGGTGAAGAAGAACCTGGTGGAAGGGGCGATTCTGGTCATCGCGATTCTGTTCCTGTTTCTGGGCAACATCCGCGCGGCGTTGATCACCGCGATGGTGATTCCGCTGTCGATGCTCTTCACCTTCACCGGCATGTTCAGCAACAAGGTCAGTGCCAACCTGATGAGCCTCGGCGCCCTCGACTTCGGCATCATCGTCGACGGCGCGGTGGTGATCGTCGAAAACACCCTGCGACGGCTGGCCCATGCGCAGCAGCATCACGGGCGTTTGCTGAGCCGTTCCGAGCGTTTCCACGAAGTATTCGCGGCGGCCAAAGAAGCGCGGCGGCCGCTGATTTTTGGCCAGTTGATCATCATGGTCGTGTACCTGCCGATCTTCGCCCTGAGCGGTGTCGAAGGGAAAATGTTCCACCCGATGGCCTTTACGGTGGTCATCGCGCTGTTGGGCGCCATGCTGTTGTCGGTGACCTTTGTGCCGGCGGCCATCGCGTTGTTTGTCACCGGCAAGGTCAAGGAAGAAGAGGGCGTGGTCATGCGCGGCGCGCGTCGCGTTTATGCGCCGGCGCTGGCGTGGGTGATGTCCCATCGCGCCATGGCGGTGGGGGCGGCGCTGGCTGTGATTGTGCTCAGCGGCGTGCTCACCAGCCGCATGGGCAGCGAGTTTGTGCCGAGCCTCAGTGAGGGCGATTTTGCCCTGCAAGCCTTGCGCGTGCCGGGCACGAGCCTCACGCAATCGGTGGACATGCAGCAGCGTCTGGAGACCTTGATCCTCAACAAGGTGCCGGAAGTCGAGCGCGTGTTCGCCCGTACCGGCACCGCCGAAATCGCCTCCGACCCGATGCCGCCGAACATCTCCGACAGCTATGTGATGCTCAAGCCGAAAGAGCAGTGGCCGGATCCGGGCAAGTCCCGCGAGACCCTGATGGCGGAACTGCAACAAGCCGCCGCGACGCTGCCGGGCAGCAACTATGAACTGTCGCAGCCGATCCAGTTGCGCTTCAACGAACTGATCTCCGGCGTGCGCAGCGATGTGGCGGTCAAGGTGTTCGGGGATGACATGGACGTGCTCAACGCCACGGCGGCGAAGATCGCCACCGCCATGCAGAAGGTCAACGGCGCGTCCGAGGTCAAGGTCGAGCAAACCACCGGCCTGCCGGTGCTGACCATCAACATCGACCGCGACAAGGCGGCGCGTTACGGGCTCAACGTCGGCGACGTGCAAGACACCATTGCGGTGGCGGTCGGCGGGCGTCAGGCGGGCACGTTGTATGAAGGCGACCGGCGTTTCGACATGGTGGTGCGTCTGTCCGATGCCATGCGCAAGGACATCGACGGCTTGTCGGCACTGCTGATTCCGGTGCCGGCGCCCCTGAATGGCGCTGCCGATCAGATTGGCTTCATCGCCCTCAAGGACGTCGCCAGCCTGGATCTGGTGCTCGGGCCGAATCAGGTCAGCCGCGAAAACGGCAAGCGGCTGGTGATCGTCAGCGCCAACGTGCGTGGGCGCGATATTGGCTCCTTCGTTAAAGAGGCCGGTGAGGTGATCGAGCGCGATGTGCAGGTGCCGGCGGGTTACTGGACCGGCTGGGGCGGGCAGTTCGAGCAGTTGCAGTCGGCGGCCAAACGCTTGCAGATCGTGGTGCCGGTGGCCTTGCTGTTAGTGTTCGGGCTGCTGTTCATGATGTTCAACAACCTCAAGGACGGCTTGCTGGTGTTCACCGGGATTCCGTTTGCGTTGACGGGTGGTGTCATGGCGTTGTGGCTGCGGGGCATTCCGCTGTCGATCTCGGCGGGCGTGGGTTTCATTGCGCTGTCGGGGGTGGCGGTGCTCAACGGTCTGGTGATGATCGCGTTTATCCGCAACCTGCGCGAGGAGGGGCGCTCTCTCAGTGATGCGATCAACGAAGGTGCGCTCACACGTCTGCGGCCGGTGCTGATGACGGCGCTGGTGGCTTCCCTGGGCTTCATTCCGATGGCCCTGGCAACCGGCACCGGTGCGGAGGTGCAGCGGCCGCTGGCGACGGTGGTGATTGGCGGGATTCTGTCTTCGACCATTCTTACGCTGCTGATACTGCCTGTGCTGTATCAACTGGCCCATCGACGGGATGAGGAAGTAACTCCCACCCTCTAAACCAACCCTGTGAATACAACCCCTGTGGTATTTCTCAGTCTGCAGATTTTCTGAGTGATCAATACGCTGCAATGACTGCCCCTCCCACATAACGGATATGTAATCTCCACGCCACCGTCACGAAAGGTTCGGATTGTTACCTTGATCCCGTCAGTTAATTAAACGAGGAATCAAACATGAAATTTGCACAACTGAGTGCCTTTGCGGCGGCGCTGGTGATGTCTTCCGTTGTTTTGGCTGAAGGTGGCGGCGATCGAACTTTCGAAAAGATGATGACCGCCAATGACCGCTCCGTAGAGCTGTTCGTAGCCAAGGAACAGGCCCGCGACCCAGTCGTCGTCAATGAAAAGAAAGACGACAACACCAAAGACTTGTAAGCGTGTCGCACTTGAACAAGCCCGTCATCGAGTTCCGATGCCGGGCTTTTTTATGAGCCGGGTTTTGAAGGTACGGAATATGAAGTTGATCAAGTTGATTGCGTTCGCCGGGGTGATGGCGATATCCCTGAATGTGCTCGCTGAAGGTGGCGGTGACAGGACATTCGAAAAGATGCTGAGCGCCAACACCCAAGCCATGGAGCAATACGCTGCCAGCCAGGGCAAACCTGCGCCGGTGGTGAAAGACTACGAATACGGGATGAAACTGGATGTGGTGAAAGTGGTGAGCGTTGTGCGGCCGCAAGTTGCTTGTGCCGTGGTGCCTACTGCCATGACCTATGAGGATTCAAAGGGCCAACTCAACACCATCAAATACACGGTGGCAGGCGATTGCCGCCGACAGGGCGGGTGAGGGCGCAGAGAGTCTCCAACCTACGTTGAGTATTTCAATTCGGGATGTTTAACGGGTGTGGCGCAAGTACAGACGCTTCCCACAATGTTTTCAGGTTGTCCGTCGGACGTCCGGTCTCTAGCCTGTGTTCGTCGCTGCCAATTCAGCGACCGGGATTGGAAACCCCGAGTAGAACTGAGCGCACAAGCGCCTTTCATAACGTATCCTTGCGCACTTCCAATGTGTGCACTCCGTTATGGCGGCTGTGCGCGGGAGACCTTCGGGTCAACCGGGTTCTCCGTTCCCCGGGTTTCCAACCTGCGTACAGCTGCCCCCCCTTCGTTCGGAAACCGAATGGGTCAGCTCCACCGTTAGACGGAGATACAGCATGAAAAAACCAACACCAAATCCTCCCGAAACAGAAGCCGTTGCGGACGCCAACTCAACGTCCCCCTACACCACCATCAACTCCAAAAAACTCGACGAAGCCGCCGAACGTGCGCTCGATTACTACCTGAACCCTACCGCCCACATCATGGCCACGCCCTACACCCCCAACCAGATGTATTTCGCCAATCCCAAAGCCGACACCGAATCTCTGCTGGCCAATGCCAGCGAGTCATTGTCCTCGGCCACGGTCATGCTCGGTGACTTCGCCGCACTGCTGGAAGGCCCACATCGCAAGACTCTGTTGGGTATTGCGCAAGTGGTCATGTTGGGAGAGTTGGCGGTGAATCAGGCGTTGGATAACGTCGAGGTGACTACATAGCCCTGTGGGAGCGAGCCTGCTCGCGATGGCGGTGGGGCAGTCGACGAAGATGTTGGATTGTGCCGACGCCATCGCGGGCAAGCCCGCTCCCACAGTTTTTCGCCGTGTGTTAAAGACCGGGCATAAAAAAGGCGCCCCGAAGGGCGCCAAAAGATTCACCTCTTACCAAAGGAGCAAGGAGCTTCTAAAGGTGAATTTGCATAAACCCTGAAGTCAGAGAATCGCCAGCGGGTACTCGACAATCACCCGCACCTCATCCAGATCTGACTCAAACGCCGTGGCGCGGGTGGTGGCCTGGCGCAGACGCAACGACATGTCTTTCAGCGAGCCGCTCTGCACCACGTATTTGACTTCGATGTCACGCTCCCAGCGCTTCTGGTCAGTCAGTGGGTTGCCGTCGGCATCGCGACGCATGTACACGGCGTTGGCGTTGGAGTAGTCGGCGTCGGTGCCACGGCCGTAACGGGTCATGAACGACAAACCCGGCACGCCATAGCGGCTCATGTCGAGGTCGTAACGCACCATCCACGAACGTTCCTTGGGCGAGTTGAAGTCGCTGTACTGGATGGAGTTGTCGAGGAAGATCGAGTCGGACTGGCGCAGGTAATCGAAGTCGTCGTTGCCGTTGTTGCGCTGGTGCGATAACGCAACGGAGTGGGCGCCGAGCTTCACACCGACGCGGCCGCTCCAGATGTTGTTGTCGAATTCACCGAGCAGTTGTTTGCCTTCGTCGACCGCCTTGTAATAGTTCAGGCCACCGAACAACGACAGGTCATCCGACAGCGGATAAGTCCATGCGGTGCCGGCGTAGTACTGATTCCAGGCGTCCTTGAGGCGACTTGAATACAGGCTGAAACTGAGGTTTTTGTTCAGCGCGTAGTCGCCACCGAGATAGCCGACCCACGGCGAATTGACCGGGCCTGCGTAGAAAGTCGCGAAGTTTTCGCGCATGTCGCTGGACACCGGTTGGCTCATCGCATGCAGGCGACCGCCCTGTACCGACAGACCTTCGATACTCGTGTTGGTGGCCGTGACACCCCGGAAGCTTTCCGGCAACAGTCGGGAGTCACCCGCCGCAACCACCGGGTTGGCCGGAAACACATCGCCGACCTTCACCACCGTATCGAAGGCGCGCACTTTGGCGGCGCCACCGACCTTGGTGTATTCGTCCCGCGCCTGACCGTCGCTATCGACCGGCAGCACATCAAACGAACTGCGGCCACCGTTTCGGCCGTCGCCGGTATCGAGTTTCAGGCCGATCATCGCAAATGCATCGACACCGATCCCGACGGTGCCCTGGGTAAACCCTGATTCGAACTTGCTGATAACGGCGTGGGCCCAGGCCTCGGAATAACCATTGCCGGTGGGACTCGACTGGCCGTTGCGGTGATCACGATTGAAGTAGAAGTTGCGGTTGAGCACCGTCAGGCTGCTGCCCTCGATAAAGCCCTCAGGTTTTTCTTCCGCCAACACCATGGACGGCCCGGAGCCGACAACCACAGCTAAAGCGGCCATCGACATTTTTGTATTGTTAACCATCAATCACTCCTTGGGTTCGGCAGAACGGGAACGTGCTTCGGCGTGGGTTTTATTGTTCGGCGGGCAAGGGCCCGCCGGCATGGTCGCCGGGTGACATCGTTGCAAGCTGCGGATAACGCCAAGGTGATGGGGGAATTACAATTTCGTCATGTGCGGGTGGTGTTGCCCGATCAGACCAGAACAGCCAGATCAGTCATTCAAGATAGAGCCCAAGGCGCAATGCTGGATGTAGGACGAGGCGGATAGTCTGGCGAGAGCTTTCGGGTATTGCAGGAGGAGGGGAGTGCGGCGGTAAAAAATCGTACAAACGCAAACCGGCACCCGAAGCTTCGGCAGCTACACATGCGTATTTCAATTCGAAATGTTTAAAGGTTGTGTCTGGAATACAGAACCTTCCCACAATGTTTTCAGGTTGTCCGTCGGACGCCCGGTCTCTAGCCTGTGTTCGTCGCTGCCAATTCAGCGACCGGGCTTGGAAACCCCGAGGGTAAGAGAGCGCAAAAGCGCCTTTCATGACGTATGCTTGCGCACCTTCATGGTGTGCACTCTGTTATGGCGGCTGTACGCGGGAGACCTTCGTGTCTGCCGGGTTGCGGGACTGTCAGAAATTTTGTGTTCGGGCATAACATGTTGAAAAGGAGCATGTATGCCGACCAAAAAGAAACCGGCCTCGGAGGCCAAAACCCAGCTTCCTTCGATTCCGAAGGAGCTGATCGATCAGTTCGTTAAAGGCCCAATGAGCGCCGAGGCGATTCAGGACGCATCCATGGCGTTCAAAAAGGCGCTTATCGAGCGAGCCCTTGGCGCGGAGCTGGGTCACCACCTTGGCTACCCTCAGGGCGCGGAGCGCCCTGAGGAGTCGAGTAACCAGCGCAACGGCAAAAGCAGCAAGACCGTGCTGACCGATGATGGCCCGCTGCGTCTGGACATTCCTCGGGATCGCGATGGCAGCTTCGCGCCAATGCTGATCCCCAAGCATGAGCGTCGGTTCACGGGCTTCGACGACAAAATCATTGCCATGTACGCCCGTGGCATGACCGTCCGAGAGATCCGGGCATTCCTTTCGGAGCAGTACGGGACCGATGTTTCCCATGATTTCATCAGCTCGGTCACTGACGCAGTGTTGGAGGAAGTGACTGCCTGGCAACAACGCCCGCTTGAGCCGATGTATCCGGTGATTTTCTTCGATGCGCTGCGGGTCAAAATCCGTGAGGAAGGACTGGTTCGCAACAAGGCCATCTACCTGGCTCTGGGCGTGCTGCCGGACGGCACCCGAGACATTTTGGGCATCTGGATTGAGACCACTGAGGGGGCCAAGTTCTGGATGAAGGTCTTCAACGACCTCAAGACCCGTGGCGTTGAGGATGTATTGATCGCGGTAACTGACGGCCTTAAAGGCATGCCAGAAGCCTTGAGTGCGGTGTTTCCGACGACGACCTTGCAGACCTGCATCGTGCACCTGATCCGTAACAGTCTTGATTACGCCTCCTGGGACAAGCGCCGCGAGTTGGCCAAAGCCCTCAAGCCGGTTTATCAGGCGCTTAACGTTGAAGCTGCCGAGCAAGCTCTGGACGCATTTGAAACGGGGCCTTGGGGCAAACAATACCCAACAGTCGTAGCCGCTTGGAGACGTGCCTGGGATCGAGTCATCCCGTTTTTTGTCTTCCCGCCTGCCATCCGAAAAGTGATCTACACCACTAACGCCATCGAGAGCATCAATGCTCAGTTGCGCAAGATCATCAAGACAAGAGGCCACTTCCCGACTGATGATGCAGCGACGAAGCTGATCTGGCTGGCACTGCAAAACATCACGGCCAATTGGGGCAGCGCAGCGCACGACTGGAAGAGCGCAATGAATCAGTTTGCGATTCTTTATGGCGATCGATTTACCAGGTCAAACTGGTGAAATGAGGGCTTGCCTTATGGCAGGCCGTTACCGGCCCGCACACAAAAAATCTGACACTCCCCGGGTTGCTCTCTCCCGGGTTTCCAACCTGCGTACAGCTGTCACCCATTCGCTTGGAAACCGAATGGGCCAGCTGCAACTATCATAGAGAGAGAAACATCATGAAAAAACCAACACCCAATCCTCCCGAAGCAAACACAGCTACGGACACCGACCCAACATCCCCCTACGCCTCCATCGACGCCAAAAAACTCCACGAAGCCGCCGAACGTGCGCTCGATTACTACCTGAATCCTACCGCCCACGTCATGGCCACGCCCTACACCCCCAATCAGATGTTTTTCGCCAATCCCAAAGCCGACACTGAATCCCTGCTGGCCAGTGCCAGCGAGTCATTGTCCTCGGCTACGGTCATGCTCGGTGACTTCGCCGCTCTGCTGGAAGGCACACATCGCAAGACTCTGTTGGGTATTGCGCAAGTGGTCATGTTGGGAGAGTTGGCGGTGAATCAGGCGTTGGATAACGTTGAGCCGGGTGAGTAGTCGCGACGACGGTTCTTAAAGAAGCAAAAAAACGCGGCGCTAGAAGGGCCGCGTTTTTTATTGAAAGGACTGGCAAAACTATTCGCTGGTTTTAGGCAAGTACCCCGAAGAATTTTCCGCTGAGATGGAACACGCAATAACCTAGAAAAGAATAGGCCAGCATCCGGGTGGGAATAATGACCAAACGTCGCAGGGGTAAGGGAAAACGAGCGATCTCATCCATTGCATGGGGATCACTGTCCGACAAAAAGTCATCGTCCAGCAAAAGCATGGTGGAAATGTGGGACAAGCGACAGTAGCGGCCATACGCGCCGTTTCCCATCACTCGACGATTGCGAGCGACGAAGTACGATTCTTTCAGGAAAGACTCAATCTCAGCCAGTTTGAAAAAGCTGACGTATATCTTTGCGATCACAGCCAACAAGGCCAGGACAACACAAGCGATCAATGTGGCGATACAGAGCAATTTCAGGTCGCTCGTCGGTTTGGAAACTGTCATGCGTAACCAGTCGAAACCGAGCCAAATCAAGAGTAACCCAGCACCGGTCAGAGCGGCTCGCATCAGGTGTCCTGGAATCTTTCCCCATTTTTTCAGGTGCTCAGGAAAAATCTCGGCCTCCATGACAGCATACGGATCTAGCATTTGGAAATGTGTAAAACGGCCTGTTAATGCTCCTATCTGCCTAACCCTTTTCATTCTTCCCCATAGCCCATTTCCCAACGTTTTTCGATTAATGCTCACAAGATGAGATGCAATGAAGTGCCGCTCCATTTGATCAAGCCGAAAATAGGCGGCAAACAACACGATTGCCTCGCTGAGGAAAATAAGTAGAAGTACAACTCCCCATGATGAGAGGTAAATAAAATCAAGATGAGGGCCAATCACAGGTAATCCTTCGCATCTATCCAAACCAGAGTGCCAAGTCCCCACAAGATGCAAAACGCATTAACGTGGCCAATTATCCGGTCGAGGTGCATTACTCATTCACCTCGTACAGTTTCTCACCGAAAAATTCTCCAGCATGGCTACCGCTGTCTCCCATTTGCGCAGCCAGCATGCCACTCACAACCAACATGCAAACTACTCCTCCCGTTCCGGCTGTCCCCACTCCAATTGCGGCACATGTCATTGGCGCAAGAGTTGGGGCTAGTCGGCCCGCTATCATTCCGCCTACAACGTTTCCAGATAGTTTCGAACCCTCCACAAATTTCGCCTGACGACATTCCTCCTCGCGCCCAGTGCGACACGTTTCGTAAATCTTCGTCGCCGCAGAACCAGCCCCCAGCCCAATTGCTACATAGCCGCCTGCCTTCAAGTATTTAGAAGCTTGCGCCACGCCTTCGATATGTGTTGCGTAGCCTGGTAACTGAGCCGGTGCACCAGCCTTGTTCCAGTTGTGCACGATCCTTCGCGTGGACAAGCCTAGTACCCGTTTAAGTTTTGGATGATCCGCTAGGCCCGTAGTCTTACGAACCAAAGGCTCTAAACCGGCATCCAGTTTCGTCATCAACCTTTTGCGTTTCGCAAAAAAATCCGGCGACTTCAGGTGTCCATGCTGGCGGTACTGCTCTATGTGTAACCGCTCAAGTTCTTTAAGCGTGTTCTTAAGCGTTTCCATATGCTGACCCACCATAAACGATGCAACACCCAACGCTCCGGAAGAAACTCCCAAAAACGGCTCAATCACCTCATGGTACTCAACCATGAATGAAGCCTCTTCATCCGTCAGATCCTTCAGCGCTTCATTCACTTTCTCCGCTGCTGCCATCATCTGCGCCTCTTCGCGCCGGCACATGTAGTTGCGCGAGTCGCTGAAGATAACCATTTGCCCTGGCTTTACCCGTTCACCGAGATGTCGATTGAGCGAGCGGAACTCGCGGCGCAGCACATCGCTGGGTGTGATTTCGTACAGCGAGCGTTCCAGCGCTTCGAGGGTCATGGGTGTCTGGACGATGTGGAAGCCGGACTCTGCCGGTTTGGGCAGGGTGAAGGCGTGTTCTTCCACCAGATGCTCTGCCGGTGCTGGCTCGGGTTTGGGTTTGAAGGCGTTCCAGGAGGCTCCGCCGTTATCCGCAGCGACGCGCGGCTTCACCATTGCCCAGTCACCGTTACTGACGGCATCGATGAGTTTTCGCTGGTTGGCCCCTTGCATGTAGTTGGAGCGATTGAGGCCCACTGCGTTTAGCAGTTCGTCGAAGCCAGGCAGATCGTCCGGGCGGTTCAGTGCCTGTCGGAAGTCGTCCATGGCTTGGTAGGTGTCGAGTACTTGGTCGCGTTGGCCATGGAGTTCACTTTTGGGGATGAGTCTGGTCACGTTCGTGTCCCGATCCGTAAAACGGGGGACTTTGGCGAGCAGCCTCAAGTTTGAATGCCGGGTGATTCTGTTTTAGGCGTAGGGGAAATCCGATTTATCCGCGCGCCACAGGTTAGGCAATAAAACTGTAGGACGAAGCGGACAATTCGGCGAGAGCTTCGGAGATTGCAGAAGAAGGGAAGGGCAGCAGAAACAAATCCCACAAACGCAAAAACGGCACCCGAAGGTGCCGTTTTTGTTTGTTACCGAGAATCGCTTAAGCGATCAACCCGCCAACCCCGATTGCTGAACCAGGTTCAGCAGCGGCTGTGGATACAGCCCAAGGAAGAACGCCAGTACGGCGATCGCCAGCAGCATCACGCCGCCTGCACGTTGTTCCCAGTGCAGTTGCGCATCGTGGCGACGCAGGTTTGGTTCCATCAGGTACAGGGTGACCATCACACGCAGGTAGTAGAAGACGCCGATGGCGCTGCCCAGTACCAGGGAGCCAACCAGCCACCATTGCTGCGATTCGACACCGGTAGCGATGATGTAGAACTTGCCGATGAAGCCCGCGGTCAGCGGGATACCGGCCAGGGACAGCATCATCACGGTCAGGACGGCGGTCAGGTACGGACGGCGCCAGAACAGGCCGCGGTATTCGTACAGGGCATCCGCGTCACGGCCGTTGTACGGCGAGGACATCAGGGTAATTACACCGAACGCGCCGAGGCTGGTGATCACGTAGGTGACCAGGTACACGCCGATGGCTTCAACGGCCAGGCCTTTGCTCGCCACCAGGGCGATCAGCAGGTAACCGAAGTGAGCGATGGACGAGTAACCCAGCAGACGCTTGAGGTTGCTCTGGGTCAGTGCCAGCAGGTTACCGAACAGGATCGACGCGATGGCGATGATGGTCAGCACATCGCTCAGCACGCCACTGCTCGCCGCTGGCGAGATCTGGAACAGACGCACCATCACCGCGAACACGGCGACTTTCGACGCGGTGGCCAGGAACGCTGCCACCGGTGCCGGAGCACCTTCGTAAACGTCCGGGGTCCAGAGGTGGAACGGTACCAGCGACAACTTGAACGCCAGACCGATCAGCATCATGCCCAGGCCCAGTTGAGCCAGCGAGCTTGGCAGACCGGTGGCCGCGAGGGCCTGACCGATGCCGTTGAAGCTCAGGCTGCCAGCGTCGGCGTAGAGCAGGGCCATGCCGAACAACAGGAACGCGGAACCGGCGGCCGACAGCACCATGTACTTGATACCGGCTTCCAGCGAGCGCTTGTTGAAGAAGGCATACGCCACCAGACCGTAAACCGGTACCGAGAGCAGTTCCAGACCGATGAACAACCCTGCCAAGTGCTGCGCGCTGACCAGTACCAGGCCACCGGCGGCGGCCATCAGGATCAGCAGGTAAAGTTCTTCACGGTTGCCCGGGTAACCCGAACCGCCATCGCCCAGGTAGGCGTGGGCGAGGGTCACACAGGCGAGGGTGGCGACCAGGATCAGCGCCATGTACAGGCAGGCGAAGGTGTCGATCTGCAGCAATGGCGTCACGGCCAGCGGCGCGACTTTCAGGGCTGGCAGGATCGACAGCAAAGCCAGGTTCAGACCTGCCACCGACAGCAGGAAGGTCTGTGAGTGGTTGCGGCGCCATGCGATAGCCAGCATCACCACGATGATCGTGGCGCTGGTGATCAACAACGGCGCAAGCGCGATAAAGTGTTGAGTCGTGAATTCCATAGCGCTCTTACCGGGCCGAAGCGAGTTGAGTGAAGGCGGTGCCGAGCCACTGCTGCACGCCATGCATCGTCGCGGCAGAGGTATCGAGGAACGGTTGCGGGTACACGCCGATGTAGATCAGCAGCGCCGCAAGTCCAACCACCATGATCAGTTCGCGACCGTCCATGCCATGCAGCACCGCGTCCGATTTCGACGGGCCGAAGAAGGCACGGTGGACCATGATCAGCGAGTAGACCGAACCGAACACCAGGCCGGACGTCGCAATCACGGTGATCCATGGGGCGCTGGCGAAGGTGCCGATCAGGATCAGGAACTCACCGACAAAGTTACCGGTCGCCGGCAAGCCCAGCGACGCGGCGGCGAAGAACAGGCTGAGGGCGGGCAGGTAAGCGATCTTCGACCACAGGCCACCCATCTCACGCATATCGCGGGTGTGGGTACGCTCGTACAGCTGACCGGAGAGGATAAAGAGTGCCGCCGCCGACAGACCGTGTGCCAGCATCTGCATTACCGCGCCCTGCAGCGCCAGTTGGCTGCCGGAGTAGATGCCGATCAGCACGAAACCCATGTGGGAAACGGACGAGAAGGCAATCAGACGCTTGATGTCGGTTTGCGCGAAGGCCAGGAACGCACCGTAGAAGATCCCGATCAGACCCAGGGCCATGGCGAACGGCGCGAACTCGGCCGAGGCATTCGGGAACAACGGCAGGGCGAAACGCAGCAGGCCATACGCCGCAGTCTTCAACAAGATACCAGCCAGGTCCACGGAACCCGCGGTCGGTGCCTGGGCGTGAGCGTCAGGCAACCAGGAGTGGAACGGTACGACGGGCAACTTGACCGCGAAGGCGATGAAGAAGCCGAGCATCAGGATGTACTCGGTGGTCATCGACATCTTGGTCTTCAACAGATCGGCGTAGTTGAAGGTAATCACGCCGGTGTCGTTGAAGTTGACCAGTACCAGACCCAGGATCGCCACCAACATGATCAGGCCGGAAGCCTGAGTGAAGATGAAGAACTTGGTCGCCGCGTAGATCCGGGTTTTCTTGCCATCCGAAGAACTGTGACCCCAGAGCGCGATGAGGAAGTACATCGGCACCAGCATCATTTCCCAGAAGAAGAAGAACATGAACAGGTCGAGGGCGAGGAACACGCCGACGACACCGCCCAGGATCCACATCAGGTTCAGGTGGAAGAAGCCCACGTGACGCTGGATCTCTTTCCACGAGCAGAGTACCGAGAGGACACCCAGCAAGCCGGTCAGCAGGATCATCAATAGCGACAGGCCGTCGAGGGCCAGGTGCACGTTGATGCCGAAGCGCTGGATCCAGACGTGCTTGAACTCAAGCGCCCAGGTCGGGTCGGCGCCAGGCGCCGGGGCAAATGAATAATCACCGTTGGCCCACAGCCAGAGGCCGAGGGAGAGCAACAGGGACATGGTGATCAGCGCAATCCAGCGGGGGAGGGTGGCGCCGAAGCGCTCACCCATCCAGCACAGCAGGCCGCCGATGAAGGGGATCAGGATTAGCCAGGGCAGAATCATGACGGGCTCGTTTCCTTTCGCAAGTTCGCAAGGTTCATAGTCAGACCGCTACCAGCACGACGGCGCCGATTACCAGCACGGCACCAGCAGCCATCGAGGCGGCATACCAACGCAATTGACCGGTCTCGGTGCGGCTCAGGGCGGTGTGACCGCCTTTGGCCATACGCGGGATCAGACCGATAGTCTGGTCGAGCGGGTCTTTGCGCAGAATGTGGCTGATCGCAAGGTAAGGCTTGACGAACAGTTTGTCGTAGATCCAGTCGAAGCCCCAGGCAGCGAACCACCAGGCCGAAAGGAAGCGGCCGACGCCGCTGTTGGCGATGGCGGTGACGAAGCGACGCTTGCCGAGGAACAGCAGCGCGGCCAGCAGGATACCGGCCAGGGCGATGGCGCCCGAGGCGATTTCCAGACTGTGCTTGGCTTCGCCGCCGGCATGGCCGACGCTTTCTGGCAGTACACCGTGCAGCGGCGGAACGATCATCGCGCCGACGAACGTCGACAGTACGATCAGCACCGACAGTGGCAGCCAGTGAGCAATGCCGTGACCGGCATGGGCTTCGGTCTTCGCTTCACCGTGGAACGCGATGAAGATCAGGCGGAAGGTGTACAGCGAGGTCATGAAGGCACCGACCAGACCTGCATAAAGCAGACCCTGGTTACCGCTGGCGAATGCTTCCCAGAGGATTTCATCCTTGGAGTAGAAGCCCGCGGTCACCAGAGGCAAGGCCGCCAGGGCCGCGCCGCCGACGATGAAGCTGGCGTAGGCCAGTGGCAGTTTCTTCCACAGGCCGCCCATCTTGAAGATGTTCTGCTCGTGGTGGCAGGCAACGATCACCGCACCGGATGCAAGGAACAGCAGCGCCTTGAAGAAGGCGTGGGTCATCAGGTGGAAAATCGCGCCATCCCATGCACCCACGCCCAAGGCCAGGAACATGTAGCCGATCTGGCTCATGGTCGAGTAGGCGAGAATACGTTTGATGTCGGTCTGAACCAGTGCGGCAAAACCTGCCAGCACCAGCGTCACGCCACCCACCACACCCACCAGGTGCAGGATATCCGGCGCCAGCGCGAACAGGCCGTGGGTACGGGCGATCAGGTAGACACCGGCGGTCACCATGGTCGCGGCGTGGATCAGTGCCGAAACCGGAGTAGGGCCGGCCATCGCATCCGCCAGCCAGGTTTGCAGCGGCAGTTGCGCGGATTTACCGACAGCGCCGCCCAGCAGCATCAGGGTCGCCAGAACGATCCAGAAGTCACCGGCCTTGAAGTGCTCAGGTGCCTTGACCAGCAGTTCCTGGATGTTCAGCGTGCCCAACTGTTGGAACAGGATGAACAGGCCGATGGCCATGAACACGTCGCCGACCCGGGTCACGATGAAGGCTTTGAGTGCTGCGTTACCGTTGTTGCGATTGCTGTAGTAGAAACCGATCAACAGGTACGAGCACAGGCCCACGCCTTCCCAGCCGAAGTACACAAACAGCAGGTTATCGGCCAGGACCAGGAACAGCATGCTGGCGATAAACAGGTTGGTGTAGGCGAAGAAGCGCGAGTAACCGGCTTCACCGCGCATGTACCAAGACGCGAACAAGTGGATCAGGAAGCCGACGCCAACCACCACACCGAGCATGGTCAGGGACAGACCATCCAGGTACAGCGCGAAGTTAGGCGTGAAGCCTTCTACCGCCATCCACTGCCACAACACTTGGGTGTAGTGACCGCCTTCAGGTGGCGCAACGTTGAACTGCCAGATTATGTAAGCAGTGACGATTGCCGACAGGCCAATGGAGCCGACGCCGATCAGCGCCGAAAGGTTTTCCGACCAGCGACCGCGTGAGAACGCCAGCAGCAGGAAACCTATGAGAGGGAATACGAAAGTCAGATAGAGAAGGTTCATCCGCGCATCTCGCTGGCAGCGTCGATATCGAGAGTGTGGAAGCGGCGATACAGCTGCAACAGAATCGCCAGGCCAATACTGGCCTCGGCGGCTGCCAGGCTGATCACCAGGATGAACATGATCTGTCCATCTGGCTGCGCCCAGCGGCTACCGGCAACGATGAACGCCAACGCGGAAGCATTCATCATGACCTCCAGGCTCATCAGCACGAAGAGAATGTTGCGCCGGACCATCAGGCCGACCAGACCGAGGCAGAACAGGATGCCGGCGACCGCCAGACCATGCTCCAAAGGGATAGCAGGCATCGTCATTGCTCCTTGGCTTCGTTGCGGCCCAAGTGGAACGCCGTGACGGCTGCAGCGAGCAGCAGCATCGAGGCGAGTTCGACCACCAGCAGATACGGACCGAACAGGCTGATGCCCACGGCCTTCGCGTCTACGGTGGTGTGGCCGATGGCCTGACCGCTGGCGTCGCTGAACAGCACGTACAGCAGTTCAACCAGCAGCAGGGTGCCGAGTGCGACCGGGCCCAGCCAGATACCGGGCTTGAGCCAGACGCGCTCTTGCTGAACCGAGGCGGGGCCCAGGTTCAGCATCATCACCACGAACACGAACAGCACCATGATGGCGCCGGCGTAGGCGATCACTTCCAGTACACCGGCAAATGGTGCGCCGAGGGCGAAGAACGTCATGGCCACGGCGATCAACGAAATGATCAGGTAGAGCAGGGCGTGCACGGGGTTGGTGTTGGTGATCACGCGAAGCGTGGACACAACAGCGATACCCGATGCGAAATAGAAAGCGAATTCCATCTTTCTTCCTTAAGGCAGCAAGCTCTTCACGTTGATCGGCTGGGCTTCATTCTGCGCGGAGCCTTTTGGCTTACCGGCAATCGCCATACCTGCAACACGATAGAAGTTGTAATCAGGGTTTTTGCCGGGGCCGGAGATCAGCAGATCTTCTTTCTCGTACACCAGGTCCTGACGTTTGAACTCGGCCATCTCGAAATCCGGTGTCAGCTGGATCGCGGTGGTCGGGCAGGCTTCCTCGCAGAGGCCGCAGAAAATGCAGCGCGAGAAGTTGATACGGAAAAACTCCGGGTACCAGCGACCGTCATCGGTTTCAGCTTTCTGCAGCGAGATGCAACCCACCGGGCACGCCACGGCGCACAGGTTGCAGGCTACACAACGCTCTTCGCCATCGGGGTCGCGGGTCAGCACGATACGCCCACGGAAGCGCGGCGGCAGGTACACGGCTTCTTCCGGGTACTGCAGCGTGTCGCGCTTGCGGAAGGCGTGGCCGAAAATCATCACCAGGCTGCGAAGCTGGGTGAAGAAGCCATGCACGATGTCAAAAATGTACTTCATGATTCTCTATCCTCACTGAGCCGCGACGGCGGGCGTGTTGAGCAACACGACCGCAGCGGTCACCAGCATGTTGACGAGGGTCAGCGGCAGGCAGAACTTCCAGCTGAAATCCATCACTTGGTCATACCGTGGGCGCGGAATCGAGGCGCGCAGCAGGATGAAGAACATGATGAAGAACGCGGTTTTCAGTGCGAACCAGATGAACGGGATCTGCGGCAGAATGCCGAACGGACCGTGCCAGCCACCGAAGAACAAGGTCACCAGCAGCGCCGAAATCAGCACGATGCCGATGTATTCACCGACGAAGAACATGCCCCATTTCATGCCGGCGTATTCAATGTGGTAACCGTCGGCCAGTTCCTGTTCCGCTTCCGGCTGGTCGAACGGGTGACGGTGAGTCACGGCGACGCCAGCGATGAAGAAGGTCAGGAAACCGAATATCTGCGGAATGACGAACCACAGGTTCTGCGCCTGGTATTCAACGATGTCGCGCATGTTGAATGAGCCGACCTGGATCACGATGCCCATCAACGACAGACCCATGAACACTTCGTACGACACGGTTTGTGCCGAGGCCCGCAAGCTGCCCAGCAGGGCGAACTTGTTGTTGCTCGACCAGCCGGCGAACAGCACCGCGTAGACCGACAGACCGGCCATGGCGAAGAAGAACAGGATGCCGATGTTGATATCCGCCACGCCCCAGGTCGGGGTGATCGGGATGATCGCGAAGGCAATCAGCAAGGCGCTCATGGCCACGACCGGTGCCAACGTGAAGATCACTTTGTCGGCGAACGGCGGGGTCCAGTCTTCCTTGAAGAACATCTTGATCATGTCGGCCGCAATCTGGAACGCGCCGAACGGGCCGACGCGGTTCGGACCGTAACGGTCCTGCCAGAGGGCGAGCAGACGACGCTCGACCCAGCTCAGCAGCGCACCGCACACCACCACGGCGAGCAGAATCACGATGGCCTTGAGGACCGCGATGATTACGTCGATCACTTCAGGAGTGAACCAGGTCATAGCGCTGCCTCCTGCAGACCGTCAACGGATTTGCCAAAGATCGCGGGCGGAATGCCGGCGATACCGGCCGGCAATGCGACCAGGCCGGCACCCAGCTCTTCGTTGATGCGCAGCGGCAGACGCAGGGTCTGGCCGGCCACGTTCAGGCTCAGCAGGGCACCGTCATTGACACCCAGACGATCGGCTTCGGACTTGGCCAGCGACAGGTATGGGGCTGGAATGCGTTCTTGAACCGGCGCGGCTTTGGAAGAGTTCTCTTCGCTGCCGAACAGATGGAAGAACGGCACGACCTGCCAGGTGCCCGGAGCCGGGTTGAATGCGCGCGGAACACTGGCGAACCAGTTCAGCGAATCACCGGTGCTTTCGATCAGGCGAGTGCCCGGGTCGCCCGCGCGGATGTGACCACCGACTTCGTCCTGGAACTTGTTCCAGGCTTGCGGCGAGTTCCAGCCCGGAGACCAGGCGAATGGCACTTGCTGACGCGGTTCGACCGAGCCCGAGTAACCTTCCATGGAGAAGGAAAATGCGGTGTCGTTGTCCTGGGAGGTACGCGGTTCGTGCACGCTGATGTCGGCGCGCATGGCGGTCCGGCCGCTGTAACGCAGCGGTTCGCGCGCCAGTTTCAGGCCTTTGATGCGGAACGCGGCGGACGGTGCGGCATCGACGATGCGCGCCAGTTGCGGTTTGCTCGCAGCAACGGCAGCGGTGACGTGGTCCAGTTGGGTCCAGTCGATCGGCTGGTTCAACAGGGTCGAACGCAGGGCATGCAGCCAGCGCCAGCCTTCGTGGACAAGAATGCTTGCGTCGAGGTAAGTCGGGTCGAAGACCTGGAAGAAACGCTGGGCGCGGCCTTCCTGGCTGACCAGTGTACCGTCGCCTTCAGCGAAGCTGGCGGCTGGCAGAACCAGGTGCGCGCGATCGCTGGTGGCGGTTTTCTGATGGTCCGCCACGATCACCACTTTCGCGGCGTTCAGGGCAGCATCGACCTTGGCTTTGTCAGTGCGGGTGTACAGATCGTTTTCCAGCACGACGATGGCATCGGCCTTACCGTCGATCACCGCTTGCAGGGCTGCGTCGACCGAATCACCACCGAGCATGGCCAGGCCGAGGCTGTTGGCCTCTGGCACGATCAGGCTGATGGAACCGTTCTTCTCACGCAGCTTCAGGGCCTTGGCGATGTTCGCCGCGGCTTCGATCAGCGCCTTGGAACCCAGCGAGGTACCGGCAATGATCAGCGGACGCTTGGCTGCGAGCAGGGCGTCGGCAATGCGCTTGGCCAGCTCCAGAGCTTCGATATCCAGGCCTTCTACGGCTGGAGCGCTGGCGTCGAGGGCGTGAGCCACGGCGAAACCGATGCGGGCCAGGTCGTCGGGAGCGGCGTGAACGCATTCTTCAGCCACGTCGTCGAGCTTGGTTTCAGCCAGGCTGGCGATGAACAGCGGGTTCAGCGCGTGCTGGCCGATGTTCTTCACCGCGGCGTCGAGCCATGGCTGAACGCGCATGGCGTCGGCCATGTCTTCGGCCTTGCCCTTGACCGATTGACGCAGGGCCAGGGCCATGCGCGCAGCAGTTTGGGTCAGGTCTTCACCGAGGACGAAGATCGCATCGTGATCTTCGATGTCGCGCATGTTCGGGATCGGCAGCGGACTGTCTTTGAGCACCTGCATGACCAGACGAATGCGCTCCAGCTCCGAGGCTTCGATACCGGAGTAGAAGTGCTCGGCGCCGACCAGTTCCAGCAACGCGTAGTTGCTTTCGAGGCTGGCGCGCGGCGAACCGATACCAACGATATTGCGACCGCGCAGCAGGTCAGCGGCTTTATCCAGTGCTTCGTCGAGGCCCAGCTTGGCGCCGTTGGCCAGCAGTGGCTGACGCGGGCGGTCTTCGCGGTTGACATAGCCATAGCCGAAACGGCCACGGTCGCACAGGAAGTACTGGTTCACCGAACCGTTGAAGCGGTTTTCGATGCGACGCAGTTCGCCGTAACGCTCGCCCGGGGAGATGTTGCAACCGCTGGAGCAGCCATGGCAGATGCTCGGCGAGAACTGCATGTCCCACTTACGGTTGTAGCGCTCGGAGTGAGTCTTGTCGGTGAACACACCGGTCGGGCAGACCTCGGTGAGGTTGCCGGAGAACTCGCTTTCCAGGGTGCCGTCTTCAACGCGACCGAAGTACACGTTGTCGTGGGCGCCAAACACACCGAGATCGGTGCCGCCAGCGTAGTCCTTATAGAAGCGCACGCAGCGATAGCAGGCGATGCAGCGGTTCATTTCGTGGGAAATGAACGGGCCCAGTTGCTGGTTCTGGTGGGTACGCTTGGTGAAGCGGTAACGGCGCTCGTTGTGGCCGGTCATCACTGTCATGTCTTGCAGGTGGCAGTGACCGCCTTCCTCACAGACCGGGCAGTCGTGAGGGTGGTTGGTCATCAACCATTCGACGACGCTGGCGCGAAACACTTTCGCTTCTTCGTCGTCGATGGAGATCCAGCTGCCGTCGGTGGCGGGGGTCATGCAGGACATGACGATCCGACCACGCTTGTCGTTCTCGTCGGTGTACTGCTTGACCGCGCACTGGCGGCAAGCGCCAACGCTGCCAAGGGCAGGGTGCCAGCAGAAATAAGGGATATCGAGGCCTAGCGACAGACATGCCTGTAACAGGTTGTCTGCCCCATCGACTTCGAGCTCTTTGCCGTCTACGTGGATAGTGGCCATGGTTCAAAGTTCTTCGTTGGCCCGGTGTCAGCGGGCGTGGCTAATGGAATCTTGTTATTCGCGTGAATCAACACAGCCGTTTACGGCGTCATCACACGAGAAGACGAAGGGCACGGACCCTTCGCCTTTTTAAGCGTTTACGCGCCGACTACGATCGGCTTTGCCAGAGGCGGGACGACGGCGCTGCTAGGCGCGATGCCGGCTTCGAACTCTGGACGGAAGTATTTGATGGCGCTACCCAACGGCTCCACGGCACCCGGTGCGTGAGCACAGAAGGTCTTGCCTGGGCCGAGGAAACCGACCAGACCCAGCAGGGTCTCGATATCGCCGGCTTGCCCTTCACCGTTCTCGATCGCGCGCAGCAGCTTGACGCTCCACGGCAGACCGTCACGGCATGGGGTGCAGAAGCCACAGGATTCGCGGGAGAAGAACTCTTCCATGTTGCGCAGCAAGGACACCATGTTGACGCTGTCGTCCACCGCCATGGCCAGGCCGGTACCCATACGGGTGCCCACTTTGGCGATGCCGCCGGCATACATTTGTGCGTCCAGGTGTTCCGGCAACAGGAAACCGGTACCGGCGCCGCCTGGCTGCCAGCACTTGAGCTTGTAACCGTCGCGCATGCCGCCGGCGTAGTCTTCGAACAGCTCGCGACCGGTGACGCCGAACGGCAATTCCCACAGGCCCGGGTTCTTGACCTTGCCGGAGAAGCCCATGAGCTTGGTGCCCATGTCTTCGCTGCCTTCGCGGGCCAACGATTTGTACCAGTCCACGCCGTCGGCAATGATCGCCGGCACGTTGCACAGGGTTTCGACGTTGTTCACGCAAGTCGGCTTGCCCCACACGCCCACGGCGGCAGGGAAGGGCGGCTTGGAGCGCGGGTTGGCGCGGCGGCCTTCGAGGGAGTTGATCAGTGCGGTTTCTTCACCGCAGATGTAACGCCCGGCGCCGGTATGGACGAACAGCTCGAAATCGAAGCCGCTGCCCAGGATGTTTTTACCCAGCAGGCCCGCTGCCTTGGCTTCTTCCACGGCACGGTTCAGGTGCTTGGCTGCGGTGGTGTACTCGCCACGCAGGAAGATGTAGCCACGGTAGGTTTTCAGCGCGCGAGCACTGATCAGCATGCCTTCGATCAGCAGATGGGGCAGTTGCTCCATCAGCATGCGGTCTTTCCAGGTGTTCGGCTCCATTTCATCCGCGTTGCACAGCAGGTAGCGGATGTTGATGGATTCGTCCTTGGGCATCAGACCCCACTTCACGCCCGTGGGGAAGCCTGCGCCGCCGCGGCCCTTGAGGCCGGAATCTTTCACGGTCTGGACGATGTCGTCCTGGGCCATGTCGGCGAAGGCCTTGCGCGCAGCGGCGTAACCGTTCTTGGCCTGGTACTCGTCGAGCCATACGGCTTCGCCGTCGTCACGCAGGCGCCAGGTGAGCGGGTGAGTCTCGGCCGTACGCTTGATGCGGTTGGCTGGACCAAAGGAAGTCAGGGTCATACGTAGCCCTCGAGCAATTTGGCAACGCCGGCAGGCTGTACATCACCGAACGTGTCGTCGTCGATCATCAGCGCCGGCGCCTTGTCGCAGTTGCCGAGGCAGCAGACAGGTAGCAGGGTGAAACGACCGTCGGCGGTGGTTTGACCCAGGCCGATGCCCAGCTTGCTCTGGATTTCGCTGACCACTGACTCGTGGCCACCGATGTAGCAGACCATGCTGTCGCAGACGCGAATGATGTGACGGCCCACGGGCTGACGGAAGATCTGGCTGTAGAACGTCGCCACCCCTTCAACGTCGCTGGCCGGGATGCCGAGGATTTCGCCGATGGCGTAGAGCGCGCCGTCAGGCACCCAGCCACGTTCCTTCTGAACGATCTTCAGGGCTTCGATCGACGCCGCGCGCGGGTCTTCGTAGTGATGCAGCTCGTGCTCGATGGCCGAGCGCTCGGTTTCGCTCAGGGCGAAACGGTCTGTCAGGATAAGCGTGCTGTTCATGCTTAACGGTCCACGTCGGCCATAACGAAATCGATACTACCCAGGTACGCGATCAAGTCCGCGACCATGCTGCCTTTGATCACCGAAGGGATCTGCTGCAGGTGCGGGAAGCTTGGGGTACGAATCCGGGTGCGGTAGCTCATGGTGCCGCCATCGCTCGTCAGGTAATAACTGTTGATGCCCTTGGTCGCTTCGATCATCTGGAAGGATTCGTTGGCCGGCATGACCGGGCCCCACGAAACTTGCAGGAAGTGCGTGATCAGGGTCTCGATGTGCTGCAGCGTGCGCTCTTTGGGCGGCGGCGTGGTCAGCGGGTGGTCCGCCTTGTACGGGCCTTCCGGCATGTTGCGCATGCACTGCTCGATGATCTTGATGCTCTGGCGCATTTCTTCGACGCGAACGATGCAACGGTCGTAGGCATCACCATTAGCCGCCAACGGGATTTCGAATTCGAAGTTCTCGTAGCCGGAGTAGGGGCGGGCTTTACGCAGGTCGAAATCGCAACCGGTCGAACGCAGGCCGGCACCGGTGACACCCCATTCCAGGGCTTCTTTGGTGTTGTAGGCGGCGACGCCGATGGTCCGGCCACGCAGGATGCTGTTGTCCAGTGCGGCTTTCTGGTATTCGTCCAGACGCTTTGGCATCCACTCGACGAAATCCTTGACCAGTTTTTCCCAGCCGCGCGGCAGGTCGTGGGCTACGCCACCGATGCGGTACCAGGCCGGGTGCAGACGGAAACCGGTGATGGCTTCGATCACCGTGTACGCCTTCTGGCGGTCGGTGAAGGTGAAGAACACCGGGGTCATGGCGCCGACGTCCTGGATGTAAGTGCCCAGGAACAGCAGGTGGCTGGTGATCCGGAAGAACTCGGCCATCATGATGCGGATGACGTCGACCTTCTCGGGCACCTTGATGCCGGCCAGCTTCTCGACCGAGAGCACGTACGGCAGGTTGTTCATCACGCCGCCGAGGTAGTCGATACGGTCGGTGTACGGAATGAAACTGTGCCAGGACTGACGCTCGGCCATCTTCTCGGCACCACGGTGGTGGTAACCGACGTCCGGCACGCAGTCGACGATCTCTTCACCGTCCAGCTGCAGAATGATGCGGAACGCACCGTGGGCCGAAGGGTGGTTCGGCCCCAGGTTGAGGAACATGTAGTCCTCGTTCGGGCCGGAACGCTTCATGCCCCAGTCTTCAGGCTTGAAGCGCGCGGCTTCTTCCTCAAGCTGTTGCTTGGCCAGGGTCAGGCTGAACGGATCGAACTCGGTGGCACGGGCCGGGAAGTCCTTGCGCAGCGGGTGTCCTTCCCAGGTCGGCGGCATCATGATGCGGGTCAGGTGAGGGTGACCGGCAAAGTGGATGCCGTACATGTCCCACACTTCACGCTCGTACCAGTTGGCGTTCGGCCAGATGCTGGTGACGCTCGGCAGGTTGAGGTCGCTCTCGGACAAGGCGACCTTGATCATTACGTCACTATTACGTTCGATCGACATCAAGTGATAGAACACAGTGAAGTCGGCGCCGCTTGGCAGCCCTTGACGCTTGGTGCGCAGACGCTCGTCCACGCCGTGCAGGTCATAGAGCATGACGTACGGCTTGGGCAGGTTGCGCAGGAAAGTCAGGACTTCGACGAGTTTGGCGCGGGCAACCCAAAGCACCGGCATGCCGGTGCGGGTCGGCTGGGCGCTGAACGCCTCCGGGCCAAAACGATTGTTCAGTTCGACGACCACATCCTGGTCGTCTGCCTTATAAGGCGGGATGTACAGAGCACTGCCTGTAGTCATGGTTATTTATCGCTTTCGGTCAACGTAAAGAATGAAACCAGTTTCTCGTTTCTTTGTAAGAACAGATCTGGATCAGACTTCGTCGGGGCTGCGCAGGTTGGTTACCTGAATACGCTGTTCGCGGCGCTGTTCCTTTTGCGAAGGCATCTCGGCGCGGTAAACGCCTTGATCGCCAACGACCCAGGAAAGTGGGCGACGCTCCTGGCCAATCGACTCCTGCAACAGCATCAAGCCTTGCAGAAAAGCTTCAGGGCGGGGCGGGCAGCCAGGCACGTAGACGTCCACGGGCAGGAACTTGTCCACCCCTTGAACGACGGAGTAGATGTCGTACATGCCACCGGAGTTGGCGCACGAACCCATGGAGATGACCCATTTAGGCTCGAGCATTTGCTCGTAGAGACGCTGAATGATCGGCGCCATCTTGATGAAGCAGGTACCGGCGATAACCATGAAATCCGCCTGACGCGGCGATGCCCGGATCACCTCGGCGCCAAAGCGCGCGATGTCGTGGGGCGCCGTGAAGGCGGTGGTCATTTCCACGTAGCAGCACGAAAGACCGAAGTTGTACGGCCACAGGGAGTTCTTGCGCCCCCAGTTGATCGTGCCGTTGAGCACGTCTTCGAGCTTGCCCATGAAAATGTTTTTGTGGACTTGATCTTCTAACGGATCGGAAACGGTTTCCCGTTTGCCAATCGGATACTGCTCGTTAGGAGCATCGGGGTCGATCCTGGTGAGATTGTATTGCATTGCCAAAGCCTCATTGTTTCAGCTTCGCTTGCCGCTTACGACGAGCTTCCGGAGCCCAGTCAAGGGCGCCCACTCGGAATAGGTAGACAAGACCTGCCAACAGAATTGCTATGAAAACGAGAGCTTCGACGAATCCGGTCCAGCCGCTTTCGCGGACGGACACAGACCAGGCAAAGAGAAATAGGGCTTCGATATCGAAGATCACGAAGAGCATCGCGACCAGATAGAATTTGGCTGAGAGCCGCAAGCGGGCGCCACCTGTAGGTAGCATGCCGGACTCGAACGGTTCGTTTTTGCTGCGGCCCCAGGCTTTTGACCCGAGGAGGCTGGAGACACCGAGCATGAAGGCGCAAAGGCCGCCGACACCCAGAAGGAAAATGGCAAAGCCCCAGTTGTGGGCCATGAGTCCGGTCGCTTCGGGCATGCTGGTAATCCTTAACAGAGAGCAAAGGTCTCTGAGCTTGAAAAGAAACAAAGCAGTGACGATATGTCGCAGCAATCAATCGCGGTGATTTTATGGCTAAACACCGAGCAAGTAAAATTCAGATAGCGAAATTATTTACAAGAATAAGGACATAGCCTGCCTCCAAAGCCCTGTAGCCCATGCGGCTCGGGCATTAGCGGGAGTTTTGTCAAATATGGTTTGTAGGGAATGTAACGAACATAGTTGTCGCTAAATGATAATCAATATTATTTGACGTGGTTTTCAAACTGTTTAACAGGTGAGTGGCTGGGAAGTTGTCTTATATGCGCGTTACTGCAAGTAGCACGCGTGCTCGTTTTACCCGCTTTCTCTGATCGCAGTACCGCTCTGGATCAATGTTTTTCGCAAAATTTTGTGGGTCGCTGCATTCCCTGGGGGAGCCGGGCTTGCCCGCGATGGCGGTCTTCCAGTCGACATCTGTGGCGTCTGGCACGCTGCCATCGCGGGCAAGCCCGCTCCCACAGGGTTTTGCGGTGTTTGTTAAATCGCAGGCAAAAAAACGCCCCGAACCAGTCGGGGCGTCAGATGAGCGGCTTTGCGGTTAGCTTTTTATTCGGTCCGCAAGGGCCGTTTGCTTAAACGAAGCAGATCAGTGGAACTGTTCTTCTTCGGTCGAACCAGTCAGTGCGGTCACCGAGGATGTGCCACCTTGAATCACGGTGGTCATGTCGTCGAAGTAGCCGGTGCCCACTTCCTGCTGGTGAGCCACGAAGGTGTAACCCTTGGCAGCGTCAGCGAACTCTTGCTCTTGCAGCTTCACGTAGGCAGTCATGTCGTTGCGGGCGTAGTCGTGCGCCAGGTTGAACATGCTGTGCCACATGTTGTGAATGCCGGCCAGGGTGATGAACTGGTGCTTGTAACCCATGGCGGACAGTTCGCGCTGGAACTTGGCGATGGTCGCGTCGTCCAGGTTTTTCTTCCAGTTGAAGGAAGGCGAGCAGTTGTACGACAGCAGTTGGTCCGGGTATTCCTTTTTGATCGCTTCAGCGAAGCGACGAGCCTCGTCCAGATCCGGCTTGGCGGTTTCGCACCAGATCAGGTCGGCGAACGGCGCGTAAGCCAGGCCGCGAGCGATGGCCTGGTCGAGACCGGCACGCACTTTGTAGAAACCTTCCTGGGTACGTTCGCCAGTCACGAAAGGCTGGTCGTACGGGTCGCAATCGGAAGTCAGCAAGTCAGCTGCGTTGGCGTCGGTACGGGCCAGGATGATGGTCGGTGTACCGGCAACGTCAGCTGCCAGACGAGCAGCGGTCAGCTTCTGTACGGCTTCCTGGGTAGGAACCAGTACCTTGCCGCCCATGTGGCCGCATTTTTTCACGGAAGCCAGTTGGTCTTCGAAGTGAACGCCGGCGGCGCCTGCTTCGATCATGCTCTTCATCAGCTCGTAGGCGTTCAGAACGCCACCGAAACCGGCTTCAGCGTCAGCCACGATCGGAGCGAAGTAGTCGATGTAACCTTCGTCGCCCGGGTTCTTGCCGGCTTTCCACTGGATCTGGTCGGCGCGACGGAACGAGTTATTGATGCGCTTGACCACGGTCGGAACCGAATCCACCGGGTACAGCGACTGGTCCGGGTACATCGATTCGGCGGAGTTGTTGTCCGCAGCCACTTGCCAGCCCGACAGGTAGATCGCCTGGATACCGGCTTTGACTTGTTGTACAGCCTGGCCGCCGGTCAGGGCGCCCATGCAGTTGACGAAATCTTTCTCAGGACGGAAGGACGGCTTGGCACCCTGGGTTACCAGGTTCCAAAGCTTGTCGGCGCCCATTTTTGCAAAGGTGTGCTCAGGTTGAACCGAGCCACGCAGACGGACGACGTCAGCAGCGGAGTAATTGCGTGTCACGCCTTTCCAGCGCGGGTTTTCAGCCCAATCTTTTTCGAGGGCTGCAATTTGCTGTTCGCGTGTCAGTGCCATGGAGATAAACCTCGTCGCGTCTTTGATAAAAAGTCGTTCTTGGTGGAAATTCATGCTCCTGCCAGGTACGCAATTAAAAGGGGCGTAAAAGGCTGCTCGCTGACCAGAAGCTTAGGCGGTCAAGTCGGGTTGGCGGGGATGGCGACGGGATGAACGATGGGCTCGAGGGGAAGTGAGCAGGTAAGGGCGAACTGGCGAGCGCATTCGGGCGTCGTGGGCCTTGGTGCGGACTTCAGTGTGGAGCCGGGTTACCTAATTACGCTTCCGTCCCTCGGGACAACTTCGTTCCAGTCGGCAACCTCGTCAAACACACCTTGTGGGCGGTACAGACACGAATCGGCTCGCGGGGTAGGTGCGAACAGCGACTCGAAAGCCCTTGCCAGGGCCTCTGATTAGCGGGAGCGAGGCCATCATGCCTTTGCTTTTTTGGCTCGTCAAACGTTTTGTAGTGCTTTTTTTCTGGCACTACATCTTTGGTCTAATACGACTAATCAGTCAGTTTTTGGTGCTTTAGTCCAACGTATCGACTTTCACCCGCAGAGTCATGTCATCCCGGCCCTGAGTCGAGTAGCTGCGGGTCAGGCCCTGTTTATCGGCCTGAGTCTGGCGATTTACGCCGGCCAGGGTGATCCACTCGCCCAGTCGGCCGCTGACCGTTGTGTCGGTACTTTGCACGTTCACTACATCGGGACGTTCCTGGCTCATCCGGTCACGGTTAGTACTGATTGCCAGATGAACGATGTCGCCGGTGACGCTGGCGGTGACGTAGAAACCTTGGGTGACATTGCGGTATTCGGTCTGGCTGCGCAGGTCGCCATAGCTGTCGGTCTGGGTGCTGGTGAGCGGCACGCTCTGGCCGACCTGGATCAGCGCCGGTGTGCCTTCGCTGGCCTGAACCTGCTGGATGCCGCCGTCACGGCTGTCGGTGCTGCGGTTGATGATGCGCGTCTGGCTCGGCTTGGCGCCGTTCACCGAATACCCCTGATCACCCTGGAAATTGTTTTCGTTGGTGTCGACGGTGATCAGCAAGCGCTTGGCGGCCACATCGAGTTGGCCGATCACGGCCTTAAGTTCGTCGATCTTGCGCTGTTCTGCGTTGACGATTAGCTGATTGCCATAGGCGCTGACCTTGCCCTCGTTGCCGATGAAATTCTGCGCCACCGGCAGCAAGTCGGCGCTGGTGCGATAGTTCAGGGGCACGATCTCGGTGGCGGCCATTACCGAAAAACTGCAGGTCAGTAGCAGCGTGGTGAGCAGGGTGCGTAGGGACATGTCCGTTTCTCCGCAAATCAAAGGTTTGATATTGCCAGTTTGTCGGCACGTCGTGGTGCGAGTTGAATCACAGGCAGCAAAACGCCCCGGCATCGAAGGATGGCGGGGCGCTCTGTGGTGTTCCTGATGTGCCTTTGTGGTGAGGGGTCTTAAGCCAAGTGGCGCACCATGTCCACATGCGGAATTCCGGCTTCCAGGAACTCCTCACTGACCATGCTGAAACCCAAACGCTCATAGAACGCCGTGGCCTGCACTTGCGCGCTCAGCATCTGCTGCTTCAGCCCGCGCTCCTCGGCTTCACCGATCACTGCTTGCATCAGCGCATCGCCGACTTTCAAGCCGCGCCAGTCCTTGAGCACCGACACTCGGCCGATGTGACCATCTGGCAACAACCGGGCGGTGCCGATCGGGAAGTCGCCTTCAAAGGCCAGAAAGTGGACTGCCGTTGCGTCATCAGCATCCCATTCCAGCTCAGGCGGAACGGATTGCTCGGCGATGAACACCGTCTCACGAATGCGCCGGATCTCGGCGTTGTCCTTTTGCCAGTCTGCGACACGTACGTGAATTTTATTCATCGGCAAACCCCAGGCTTCCCTGCTTGATCAGTTCACACAGCAGGCCGCGGCCGTCTTCATCGCTCAGCCAGTCGCCGAGATTGTCGACGTGCAGTGCATCGGCGGCGCAGATCATCTTCAGCAGCTCGCGCAGTTTGCCCGGCAGATAACGGCTCTGACCGCTGGCAAACAGCAGCAGGTCGTCATCAACTTCCGACCAGGCCAAGCGCGCGCTCGGGTTGCGGATCAGCACCGCGCCTTGCTCGAGGCTGGCAAGCAGGTCGTCTTCTTCGATCTCTTCCGGGCCAACCACGAGTTCCGGGTAGCGCGGCTCGGTCATGAACTGGCCGAACCAGGTCAGCAGCAGGCGCTCGTCGCTCATGTGCTCGGCGAGCAGGCTTTTCAGGCGATCGAGGGCGTCGTGCTGGATCTGATGAGGATCGGCCGCTGGCAGGGCGTCAGCGTCGGTGTAACGCTCTTCGTCCGACAGGAACTGGCTGAGGAAATCGGTGAAGTGGGTCAGCACTTCAGCGGCGCTCGGCGCGCGGAAACCAACCGAATAGGTCATGCAGTCATCGACGGCCACGCCGCAGTGGGCCAGGCGTGGCGGCAGGTAGAGCATGTCGCCCGGTTCCAGTACCCATTCGTCGGTGGCGTCGAAGTCGGCGAGGATGCGCAGGTCGGCGTGTTGCAGCAACGGGCTCTCGGAATCGCACATCTGGCCGATTTTCCAGTTGCGCTTGCCGTGACCCTGCAGCAGGAACACGTCGTAGTTATCGAAGTGCGGACCAACGCTGCCACCCGGAGCGGCGAAGCTGATCATCACATCGTCGACACGCCAGCTCGGCAGAAAGCGGAAGTTTTCCAGCAGCTCAGCGACTTCCGGCACGAATTGGTCGACGGCTTGCACCAGCAGAGTCCATTCACGTTCCGGCAGTTTGCTGAATTCGTCTTCGGCGAACGGGCCGCGGCGCAATTCCCAAGGGCGCTCGCCGTGCTCGATCACCAGGCGCGATTCGACTTCTTCTTCCAGCGCCAGGCCGGCCAGTTCGTCGGCGTCGATCGGGCTTTCGAAATCAGGAATCGCCTGGCGGATCAGCAGGGGTTTTTTCTGCCAGTAGTCGCGCAGGAATTCGCGCGCCGTGATGCCGCCCAGAAGTTGAAGAGGAATGTCAGGATTCATGTGTAACCTATTGAAAAAAAGCACTTTTCAGACGGGAATAAAAACGCCCGGCGCTGCCGGGCGTCTCAAACGGGTAGAGCGGTCGATCAGATGCGTTTGGCTTGCGCTACAGCGTTGCCGATGTAGTTGGCCGGGGTGAGCAGTTTCAGCTCGGCCTTGGCTTGCGCCGGCATGTCCAGCCCGTCGATGAAGGTCTGCAGCGCTTCAGGGCTGATGCCCTTGCCGCGAGTCAGCTCTTTCAATTTCTCGTACGGGTTTTCGATGTTGTAGCGACGCATCACAGTCTGGATCGGCTCGGCCAGCACTTCCCAGCACGCGTCCAGGTCAGCAGCGATTTTCTGAGCGTTGAGCTCCAGTTTGCTGATGCCTTTGAGGCTGGCTTCGTACGCGATCACGCTGTGGGCGAAGCCGACACCGAGGTTGCGCAGTACGGTGGAGTCGGTCAGGTCACGCTGCCAGCGGGAGATCGGCAGCTTGCTCGCCAGGTGCTGGAACAGTGCGTTGGCGATGCCCAGGTTGCCTTCGGAGTTTTCGAAGTCGATCGGGTTGACCTTGTGCGGCATGGTCGACGAGCCGATTTCGCCAGCGATGGTGCGCTGTTTGAAATAACCCAGGGAGATGTAGCCCCAGATGTCGCGGTCGAAGTCGATCAGGATGGTGTTGAAGCGTGCGATCGCGTCGAACAGCTCGGCGATGTAGTCGTGCGGTTCGATCTGCGTGGTGTACGGGTTGAAGCCCAGGCCCAGTTCGTCTTCGATGAAGGCGCGGGCGTTGGCTTCCCAGTCGATCTCAGGGTAGGCCGACAGGTGAGCGTTGTAGTTGCCGACAGCGCCGTTGATTTTGCCCAGCAGCGGAACGGCGGCGACTTGAGCGATTTGACGCTCCAGACGGTAAACCACGTTCGCCAGCTCTTTGCCCAGGGTGGTCGGCGATGCCGGTTGACCGTGGGTGCGCGACAGCATCGGCACGTCAGCGAAACGGATGGCCAGCTCGCGAATGGCTTCGGCAGTCTGGCGCATCAGCGGCAGCATCACGTCATCACGGCCTTCGCGCAGCATCAGGGCGTGGGACAGGTTGTTGATGTCCTCGCTGGTGCAGGCAAAGTGGATGAATTCGCTGACGGCAGCCAGTTCCGGCAACTTGGCCGCTTGCTCTTTGAGCAGGTACTCAATGGCTTTGACGTCGTGGTTGGTGGTGCGCTCGATCTCTTTGACACGCTCGGCGTGCTCCAGAGAGAAGTTTTCCGCCAGGGTGTTCAACACCGCGTTGGCTTCGGCGGAGAACGCCGGCACTTCGCTGATGGCAGGGTGAGCGGCCAGGCGCTGGAGCCAGCGCACTTCAACCAGGACGCGAGCACGGATCAGGCCGTATTCGCTGAAAATCGGGCGCAGGGCCTGGGTTTTGCCGGCGTAGCGGCCGTCAACAGGGGAAACCGCAGTGAGCGAAGAGAGCTGCATGGGGTGTTCTCGGACAGTCGGGCAACGAAATGGGGCGCGTATCATACATGAAAAAATCCGCCGGTCCGTTGCCAACTGACCGGCGTATTACGCGTTACTGACTACAAAGCGGTATTGCGGGCGCGGTTCAGCTGCTGCGCATCAGCGGGTAAAGCTCTTTAAGCAATTTGCGCCGGCTGATCACCAACTGCCAGCGATGACCACCCAACTGCCGCCACAGGCGTGCCGAGCGGATCCCGGCCAGCAACAGCGCGCGAATCTTCGAGGCATTGCTCGGTTGCTGCAGGTTGCGCATGTCGCCATGCACCTGAATCCGTTGGCGCAGGGTGCTCAGGGTGTCCTGATACAGCGCACCGCAGGCGGCGATCACGTTTTCGTGAGCCGGCCCGAAGTGCTCGACCTGGGACTGAATCTGCGGCAGACGCTTGCCGATTTCGTCCAGCATGTCGCCACGTTTGGCCAGCTGACGCTCCAGCCCCAGCATCGCCAGGGCATAGCGCAGCGGTTCGCGCTGAAGAGTGCTGGGGTCGCGCTCCAAGGCGCCGATCAGGGCGCGGTAACCGTCACGCAGGTTGATGTCGTCACCGCCATAGACTTCCAGCGTGTCCTTGGGGTCGCGAATCAACAGGCTGCCGAGCATGCAGGTCAGGCCGGCTTCGTTGGTCTGGCCGGTCTTGGCGATCTTGTCGACCAGCACGGCGGCGAGAAATACACCGCCCAGGGCTGTCAGTTGCTCCTGAGTCGGGCTCATGAACGCTGACCCTTGCTGGTCCAGGGTTCGGCCACTTCGATCACGCCGCCGCCAAGGCAGATTTCACCGTCGTAGAACACCACGGATTGGCCTGGGGTGACCGCGCGTTGTGGGTCATCGAAGGTCGCGCGGTAGCCGGTGGCGGTCTTTTCCAGCGTACAAGGCTGGTCGCTCTGGCGATAACGCACCTTGGCGGTCAATTTGCGCGGCTCGGTCAAGTCGATCGGGTTGACCCAATAGATGTCCGAGGCGAGCAGGGCGCGGGAGAACAAATAAGGGTGATCGTTGCCCTGGCCAACGATCAGCTCGTTGTGTTCCAGGTCCTTGATCAGCACGTACCACGGCTCGTCACCGGCGTCTTTCAAGCCGCCGATGCCCAGGCCCTGACGCTGGCCGATGGTGTGATACATCAGGCCGTGGTGACGGCCGATGACTTCGCCTTCGGTGGTCTTGATCTCGCCTGGCTGTGCCGGCAGGTATTGCTTGAGGAAGTCGCTGAAGCGGCGTTCGCCGATAAAACAAATCCCGGTGGAATCCTTTTTCTTCGCGGTGGCCAGGTCGTGTTTCTCGGCAATCGCACGGACTTCGGGTTTTTCCAGCTCGCCGACCGGGAACAGCGTCTTGGCGATCTGTTCGCCGCCGACGGCGTGCAGGAAGTAGCTCTGGTCCTTGTTCGGATCCAGGCCCTTGAGCAATTCGGTACGACCATCGATGTCGCGGCGGCGCACGTAGTGGCCGGTGGCAATCAGATCGGCGCCGAGCATCATGGCGTAATCGAGGAACGCCTTGAACTTGATCTCGCGGTTGCACAGGATGTCCGGGTTCGGCGTGCGGCCGGCCTTGTATTCGGCCAGGAAGTGCTCGAACACGTTGTCCCAGTACTCGGCGGCGAAGTTGGCGGTGTGCAGCTTGATGCCAATCTTGTCGCACACGGCCTGAGCGTCCGCCAGGTCATCCATGGCGGTGCAGTATTCCGTTCCATCGTCTTCTTCCCAGTTCTTCATGAACAGGCCTTCCACCTCATAACCCTGCTCGATCAGCAGGAGGGCGGAAACGGAAGAGTCCACGCCGCCGGACATACCGACAATGACGCGCTTCTTTTGTGTGGCAGAAGGGGCTGGATCACGCATAGGGATTTAATGAGTGTCTTGAAAAAGGACGCGATTCTAGCAGGCTCAAGCCTGCAAGGCTAAAGAGAAGGGCGGATCAGCTCGAGGCTGAAGTGTTTACCGTCCAGATAATCATCGATGCAGCGGATGATCAGCTCACTGCGCCAGTTTGCGCGCTGTTGCAGCAGTTCGTCACGCGTCAGCCATTTCGCGCCGACAATACCGTCGTCCAATTGATAATCCGGGTGGTGTTTCAACGCTTTGGCGGTGAAGCAGACGCGTTGATAGGTCACGCCGTTGCTTGGGGCGGTGTAGAGATAAATGCCTACCACGCCGGTCGGCTCGACGTCCCAGCCGGTTTCTTCAAGGGTTTCGCGTATGGCGGCTTCGATCAGGGTTTCTTCCGGGTCCAGATGGCCGGCGGGCTGGTTGAGCACCGTTCGTCCGTGCTTGGACTCTTCGACCATCAGGAAGCGACCGTTGTCTTCGACAATGGTGGCGACGGTGATGTGGGGTAGCCAATCCATGAGACTTCCTCGAATTTTGAATATTGGAACCCGATCCTGTGGGAGCTGGCTTGCCTGCGATGGCGGTGGGTCAGTCGACATCAATGTTGAATGATAAATGGCTATCGCAGGCAAGCCAGCTCCCACAGGTTTTTGTTTCGGCAGATTGATATGTGTAAAAGTCAGAAGCAGAAACCCCGGCACTGGGCCGGGGCTTCTTTGCATCCTTACAACCTTAAACCAGCGCAGCGATCGCGGCGTTGAAGGTGTTGCTCGGGCGCATGGCCTTGCTGATCAGCTCGGCATTGGCGTGGTAGTAACCGCCGATGTCCACTGGCTTGCCCTGAACGGCGTTGAGCTCGGCAACGATGGTCGCTTCGTTCTCGGTCAGGGTTTTGGCCAGTTCGCCAAACTGCGCTTGCAGTGCAGCGTCTTCGGTCTGGGCGGCCAGGGCTTGAGCCCAGTACAGCGCCAGGTAGAAGTGGCTGCCGCGGTTGTCGATGTTGCCGACTTTACGCGATGGCGACTTGTTGTTATCCAGGAACTGGCCAGTGGCCTGATCCAGGGTCTTGGCCAGCACCAGCGCTTTAGGGTTGTTGTAGGTAACACCCAGATGTTCGAGGGAAGCGGCCAGGGCCAGGAACTCGCCCAGGGAATCCCAGCGCAGGAAATTTTCTTCCAGCAGCTGCTGAACGTGCTTCGGTGCCGAACCGCCGGCGCCGGTTTCGAACAGGCCACCGCCGTTCATCAGCGGAACGATCGACAGCATCTTGGCGCTGGTGCCCAGTTCCATGATCGGGAACAGGTCGGTCAGGTAGTCGCGCAATACGTTGCCGGTCACCGAAATGGTGTCCTTGCCTTCGCGAGTACGGTCCAGGGTGAACTTCATCGCGTCGACAGGCGACATGATGCGGATGTCCAAGCCAGAAGTGTCGTGATCCTTCAGGTACGCCTGAACTTTCTCGATCACTACGCCGTCGTGGGCGCGCATTGGGTCCAGCCAGAAAATGGCCGGAGTTGCGCTTGCACGGGCACGGTTGACGGCCAGTTTGACCCAATCCTGGATCGGCGCGTCTTTGGTCTGGCACATGCGGAAGATGTCGCCGGCTTCAACCGACTGTTCCAACAGGGTGCGGCCAGCGCTGTCGGAAACCCGAACCACGCCGTTTGCCTTGATCTGGAAAGTCTTGTCGTGCGAGCCGTACTCTTCGGCTTTCTTCGCCATCAGGCCAACGTTTGGCACGCTGCCCATGGTGGTTGGATCGAAGGCGCCGTTTGCCTTGCAGTCTTCGATCACCGCCTGGTAGATGGTGGCGTAGCAGCGATCCGGGATCACGGCCTTGGTGTCGTGCAGCTGGCCGTCGGTGCCCCACATCTTGCCGGAGTCACGGATCATCGCTGGCATCGAGGCGTCGACGATGACGTCGCTCGGCACGTGTAGGTTGGTGATGCCTTTGTCGGAGTTGACCATGGCCAACGACGGACGAACGGCGTAGACCGCCTGGATGTCCGCTTCGATCTGCGCTTGTTGCTCGGCAGGCAAAGCCTTGATGCGAGCGTACAAGTCGCCGATGCCGTTGTTCAGGTTGAAACCGATCTGAGCCAGCACGTCAGCGTGCTTGGCCAGGGCGTCTTTATAGAACTCGGCAACGATCTGGCCGAACATGATCGGGTCGGAGACCTTCATCATGGTGGCTTTCAGGTGAACCGACAGCAGCACGCCTTTTTGCTTGGCGTCTTCGATCTCGGCCGCGATGAAGCTGCGCAGCGCGTTTTTGCTCATGACGGCGCAATCGAGGATCTCACCGGCTTGCACGGTGGTTTTTTCTTTCAGGACGGTGGTGGTGCCGTCTTGAGCGATCAGTTCGATTTTGACGGCGTCAGCGGCGTCGATCAGGGCGGCTTTTTCGCTGCCGTAGAAATCGCCGGTGCTCATGTGAGCGACGTGGGACTTGGAGTCTTTGGCCCAGGCGCCCATTTTGTGCGGGTGCTTGCGCGCGTAGTTCTTGACCGACAGTGGGGCGCGACGATCAGAGTTGCCTTCGCGCAGAACCGGGTTTACGGCGCTGCCCTTGATCTTGTCGTAACGCGACTTGGCGAGCTTGTCGGCATCACTGGTCACGGTTTCCGGGTAGTCCGGCAGTGCGAAGCCCTGGGCTTGCAGCTCTTTGATCGCGGCCTGCAGTTGCGGAACCGAAGCACTGATGTTTGGCAGCTTGATGATGTTGGCTTCAGGCGTGACGGCCAGGTCGCCCAGTTCGGCGAGGTGGTCGGCTACGGCTTTGTCACCCAATTGCTCGGGGAAGCTGGCCAGAATGCGCCCTGCAAGAGAGATATCGCGGGTTTCAACGGCGATATCAGCCGAGGCGGTGAAAGCCTCTACGATAGGCAACAGTGAATAGGTGGCGAGGGCTGGGGCTTCGTCGGTGAAAGTATAGATGATCTTCGAGCGGGTGGGCATATTCGGATTAACTCTCTCTTCTTTGCTAAAGCGTGCGCAGAAACTCGAGGGGCGCCGGGTAAGCGCGTTCGTTCAAAGTCATCCATGAGCCGAATGTCGAGGTTTCTTCGCGGTGATGTTGGGTGCATCAGTCGAGCGTCAAGCGGGTGGACTGCGGTAGCAATCCGGCTTATTCGGGCCCAACGTCTTGTGATAGAGCGGTCGGCCGTCGTGACTCTGTGGTCAGCGGCGGCATTATACATAGGTAGCTGGCAATCTGCCGATGGTTCATAGGCAACGATTTTCGTCCATTGGTCTAAAGGTCGCAGGGGAGTGCGGCGCGTAGAGTCGTTCGCCGTGCTTGAGTTTGGCGCTTTTCCCTTTGTTTTCAGGCTTGTACGTCGCGAACTGTGCAGCTTTGCGGCAGATGGGCGGAACATAGGGTTTGCGCGCCGATTTAACTGGGGTACGCTCGAACGCAGCCAGATGTTCAATCCAAACAATGGAGTTCAGCATGGGATACAAGAAGATTCAGGTTCCAGCCGTCGGCGACAAAATCACCGTCAACGCGGACCATTCTCTCAATGTTCCTAACAACCCGATCATCCCCTTCATTGAAGGTGATGGTATTGGCGTTGATATCAGCCCGGTCATGATCAAGGTTGTCGATGCTGCTGTTAAGAAGGCTTACGGCGGCGAACGCAAAATTTCCTGGATGGAAGTCTACGCCGGGGAGAAAGCGACTCAGGTTTACGATCAGGACACCTGGCTACCTCAGGAAACCCTGGACGCGGTCAAGGATTACGTGGTTTCCATCAAGGGCCCTCTGACCACGCCGGTCGGCGGCGGCATCCGTTCGCTGAACGTGGCCCTGCGCCAGCAACTCGACCTGTATGTGTGCCTGCGTCCGGTGCGCTGGTTCGAAGGCGTACCTAGCCCGGTCAAGAAGCCAGGCGACGTCGACATGACGATCTTCCGCGAAAACTCGGAAGACATTTATGCCGGTATCGAATGGAAGGCCGGTTCGCCGGAAGCGACCAAGGTCATCAAGTTCCTTAAAGAAGAAATGGGCGTCACCAAGATCCGTTTCGACGAAAACTGCGGTATCGGCGTCAAGCCGGTCTCCCTGGAAGGCACCAAGCGTCTGGCGCGCAAGGCCCTGCAGTATGTGGTCGACAACGATCGCGACTCGCTGACCATCGTGCACAAAGGCAACATCATGAAGTTCACCGAAGGTGCCTTCAAGGAATGGGCCTACGAAGTGGCCGCTGAAGAATTCGGCGCGACCCTGCTCGACGGCGGCCCGTGGATGCAGTTCAAGAACCCGAAAACCGGCAAGAACGTCATCGTCAAGGACGCCATCGCCGACGCCATGCTCCAGCAGATCCTGCTGCGCCCGGCCGAGTACGATGTGATCGCGACCCTGAACCTGAACGGCGACTACCTCTCCGACGCCCTGGCGGCCGAAGTGGGCGGTATCGGTATCGCGCCGGGTGCCAACCTGTCCGACACCGTGGCCATGTTCGAAGCGACCCACGGTACTGCGCCGAAATACGCCGGCAAGGACCAGGTCAATCCGGGTTCGTTGATCCTGTCCGCCGAGATGATGCTGCGTCACATGGGCTGGACCGAAGCGGCCGACCTGATCATCAAAGGCACCAACGGCGCGATCTCCGCGAAAACCGTGACCTATGACTTCGAACGTCTGATGGAGGGCGCCAAACTGGTTTCGTCTTCAGGGTTTGGTGATGCGCTGATTTCGCACATGTAAGCGGATTTATGTAACAAAAAAACCGCCTTCGGGCGGTTTTTTTATGACTGGATGACAGATTGCATCAGCTAGGCACTTTTTCTTGCTGGAGGGCAGGTGTGGTCTGTTCGTTCGGGGATGTGGCAGACGCGATCTTTACTGCATGCAAGCCTTTGGGGCCCTGAACGATCTCGAAGCTAACGATCTGTCCAGCTTTGAGGGTTTTGTATCCATCCATCTCAATGGCCGAATAGTGGGCAAAGAAATCGATTTCTTTTCCATCCTCGTCACGACCTTCTCTGGCGTCGGTGTTAATGAAACCGAACCCCTTGGCATTGTTGAACCATTTCACCTTGCCAACTGACATACCCATATCCCTCTGCAACAGACTCCATCACTGGAGTATCATCCAGTTAATCCGCAGTCTAATCTTGCAAATAAGATTGACTCCGCGGACCTTTTTTACCCACTGTGGGCTCTATTGGTTGTAACACCGATTTTCCGATAGTCAAGGTGACCGGGCAGTCGGAGTTGAAAACGTTCATAAGCGCCCCCACCACTGTATTTGCACAACTGACGAACCTTTCTTTCCATGCATGCAATCAGCCAGATTCGACTAACATTCAATCAGGATCGCCCTGATTTACACGACGACGATTCCGCAGGCATTGCTGTTCAGGAGGCTAAGCCTGCTTTACAGGCGCCGCCTATGTACAAGGTGGTTTTGTTCAACGATGACTACACACCGATGGATTTCGTCGTCGAAGTGCTCGAGGTGTTTTTTAACCTGAATCGCGAGCTGGCGACCAAGGTCATGCTGGCCGTTCATACAGAAGGACGGGCAGTATGTGGAGTGTTTACCCGCGACATCGCCGAGACCAAGGCCATGCAGGTCAACCAGTACGCCAGGGAAAGCCAGCATCCGCTACTCTGTGAAATCGAGAAGGACGGTTAATCGCCGACCACTTGGGTATGAGGTGAAGCTATGTTAAACCGCGAGCTCGAAGTCACCCTCAATCTTGCCTTCAAGGAGGCTCGTTCGAAGCGTCATGAATTCATGACCGTCGAACACCTGCTGCTGGCCCTATTGGATAATGAGGCTGCCGCTACCGTTTTGCGTGCCTGCGGCGCAAACCTCGACAAACTCAAGCATGACCTGCAGGAGTTCATCGACTCCACCACGCCATTGATCCCCTTGCATGACGAGGATCGTGAAACCCAGCCAACCCTGGGCTTCCAGCGTGTACTGCAACGTGCTGTCTTTCACGTACAGAGCTCGGGCAAACGCGAAGTGACTGGCGCCAACGTGCTGGTCGCGATCTTCAGTGAGCAAGAGAGTCAGGCAGTGTTTCTGCTGAAACAGCAGAGCGTTGCGCGCATCGATGTCGTCAACTACATCGCCCATGGCATTTCCAAAGTGCCGGGGCATGGCGATCACTCTGAAGGTGAACAAGATATGCAGGACGACGAGGGCGGTGAGTCTTCTTCTTCAGGCAATCCTCTGGATGCTTATGCCAGCAACCTCAACGAACTCGCGCGCCAGGGTCGTATCGATCCGTTGGTAGGCCGTGAGCTGGAGGTCGAGCGCGTCGCGCAGATCCTGGCGCGTCGTCGCAAAAACAATCCGCTGCTGGTGGGCGAGGCGGGCGTGGGTAAAACCGCGATTGCCGAAGGCCTGGCCAAACGCATTGTTGATAACCAGGTGCCGGACCTGCTGGCCAACAGCGTGGTGTATTCCCTCGATCTGGGGGCCTTGCTGGCCGGAACCAAATACCGCGGCGATTTCGAGAAGCGTTTCAAGGCGCTGCTCAATGAGCTGAAAAAACGTCCGCAGGCGATCCTGTTCATCGACGAGATCCACACCATCATCGGTGCGGGCGCTGCGTCCGGTGGCGTCATGGATGCTTCGAACCTGCTCAAGCCGTTGCTGTCTTCGGGCGATATTCGCTGCATCGGTTCGACCACGTTCCAGGAATTCCGTGGGATCTTCGAGAAGGACCGTGCTCTGGCTCGGCGCTTCCAGAAGGTCGATGTGTCGGAACCTTCGGTGGAAGACACCATTGGCATCCTGCGTGGCCTGAAGGGGCGTTTCGAAGCGCACCACAACATCGAATACAGCGATGAAGCCCTGCGCGCTGCTGCTGAACTGGCCTCGCGTTACATCAATGACCGGCACATGCCGGACAAGGCCATCGACGTCATCGACGAGGCGGGTGCGTATCAGCGTCTGCAGCCGATCGAGAAGCGCGTGAAGCGCATCGAAGTGGCTCAGGTCGAGGACATTGTCGCGAAAATCGCGCGAATTCCGCCAAAGCACGTCACCAGTTCCGACAAAGAGCTGCTGCGTAACCTTGAGCGTGACCTGAAGCTCACGGTATTTGGTCAGGATGCCGCGATCGACTCGCTGTCGACCGCGATCAAACTGTCCCGTGCCGGCCTCAAGTCGCCTGACAAGCCCGTCGGTTCGTTCCTGTTCGCAGGGCCGACCGGTGTTGGTAAAACCGAAGCCGCGCGGCAACTGGCCAAGGCGTTGGGGGTCGAGCTGGTTCGCTTCGACATGTCCGAGTACATGGAGCGCCACACCGTATCGCGTCTGATCGGTGCGCCTCCAGGCTATGTCGGGTTCGATCAGGGCGGTCTGCTGACCGAAGCCATCACCAAGCAGCCTCACTGCGTGCTGTTGCTCGATGAAATCGAGAAGGCGCATCCGGAAGTCTTCAACCTGCTGTTGCAGGTCATGGACCACGGTACGCTGACCGATAACAACGGGCGCAAGGCGGACTTCCGTAACGTGATCGTCATCATGACGACCAACGCCGGTGCCGAGACCGCAGCGCGTGCTTCGATCGGTTTCACCTATCAGGACCATTCGTCCGATGCGATGGAAGTGATCAAGAAGAGCTTCACGCCGGAATTCCGTAACCGTCTGGACACCATTATCCAGTTTGGTCGCCTCAGCCATGAGGTCATCAAAAGCGTGGTGGACAAGTTCCTTACCGAACTTCAGGCGCAGCTGGAAGACAAGCGTGTGCTGCTGGAAGTCACCGACGCTGCTCGCAGCTGGCTGGCGGCCGGTGGTTACGACTCAGCAATGGGCGCTCGTCCAATGGCGCGTTTGATCCAGGACAAGATCAAGCGTCCGCTGGCGGAGGAGATTCTCTTTGGTGAACTGGCCGAACATGGCGGTGTGGTACACATCGACATCAAGGACGGCGAGCTGACCTTCGAGTTCGAGACCACGGCTGAAATGGCCTGACGTTAAACCGCAACAAAGCAAAAAGGCGCCGATTGGCGCCTTTTTGCTGTCTGGTCGATTTCAAGCGATAAACACAAAACCCTGTGGGAGCGGGCTTGCCCGCGAAGGCGGCGGCACATTCAGCATCCAAGTAAGCAGACCCACCGCTATCGCGGGCAAGTCCGCTCCCACAGGATCTGTGCAATGGCTCGAAATGTGGCAGCTAATTCCCACACAAACAAAAACGCCCGGCATAGCCGGGCGTTTTGTATTGACTTGATTAGCGAGCGCGGTAGGTGATGCGCCCTTTGCTCAAGTCATAGGGCGTCAGCTCGACGCGCACTTTGTCGCCGGTAAGAATACGGATGTAGTTCTTGCGCATCTTGCCGGAAATATGCGCGGTTACGACGTGCCCATTTTCCAACTCCACACGAAACATGGTGTTGGGCAGGGTGTCGACGACAGTGCCTTCCATTTCGAAGCTGTCTTCTTTCGACATGCAGTAAAGCCCTCGGTGTCCAATGAATGGCCCGGTGCAACTGCGCCAGGCAAAAGCGGCGTGCATTGTGCCCGAAAAATGGGGTTTAAGCCAAGGGGTTCTAGCTCAGGATGACCCAACGCTGATTAATCAGCAGTTCGATAGGGCGATATTGGGTCTTGTAGCTCATTTTTTTGCAGTTTTTGATCCAGTAGCCTAGATAGACCGCTTCCAGTCCCAGGCGCCCGGCTTCGGCGATCTGCCAGAGAATCGCGTAACGCCCCAGGCTGCGACGCTCCTCGCCGGGCTCGTAGAAGGTGTAGACCGCCGATAAACCATTGGGCAGCAAGTCGGTCACGGCCACTGCCAGCAGTCGGCCTTCGAGACGAAATTCATAGAAGCGGGAGAACGGCAGGTCGCGCACCAGGAAGGTCGAAAACTGGTCGCGGCTCGGCGGATACATATCGCCATCGGCGTGACGTTGTTCGATGTAGCGCTGATAGAGGTCGAAGTACTCTTCGCTGAACTTGGGTCTGGCCGGACGCACCTGCAAGTCTGCATTGCGTTTGACAATGCGTTTCTGCTGACGGTTGGGGGTAAATTGCGCCACAGGAATGCGCGCCGGCACGCACGCATTGCAATGCTGGCAATGGGGCCGGTAGAGATGATCGCCACTACGACGAAAGCCCATTTCCGACAGGTCTGCATAGACATGCACATCCATGGGCTGGCTAGGGTCGAGGAACAGCGTGGTGGCCTGCTCCTCGGGCAGATAACTGCAAGAGTGGGGCTGAGTGGCATAGAACTTCAAACGCGCCAACTCGGTCATGATCAACCCTCGGGATAAACTTTTGATTAGGGGGCGCTCTCAATTCGTTTCCCCGCATTAAGTGTAAGCCACGCGCGCAAAAGTCGCTCAGCAAACCCAGTTGGAGCGCCCCGGTTGATCCAGGTGCCGCGCAAGATAGCCAGCAAATTCGCGGCGAGGAATCGCTCGGGCACCCAGACTGTGCAGATGATCGGTAGGCATCTGGCAATCAATCAGCACAAAACCTGAGTCCTTCAGATGCCGCACCAGTGTGGCGAAGCCATATTTGGAGGCGTTGTCGGCGCGGCTGAACATCGATTCGCCGAAAAACAGCTGCCCCATAGCCAGGCCGTAGAGCCCGCCGACCAGCACGCCATCGTCCCAGACTTCCACCGAATGGGCGTAACCACGCCTGTGCAGTTCGACATAGGCATCCTGCATCGCTTGGGTGATCCAGGTGCCGTCAGCGTACTCGCGCGGTGCGGCGCAGGCGCGGATGACCGCGGCAAAATCCCGATCGAAGGTCACTTGATAGCGCTGCTGGCGCAGCAGTTTGTTCAAGCTGCGGGAGACATGCAGTTCGTCGGGAAACAAAACCGTGCGCGGATCCGGCGACCACCAGAGAATCGGCTGGCCCTCCGAAAACCACGGAAAGCAGCCGTGACGATAGGCTTGAATCAGACGATCGGCAGACAGATCGCCGCCCGCGGCCAGCAGCCCGTTGGGGTCGCGCATGGCTTTTTCCAGCGGCGGGAAGGTCAGGGTATTGCGTTGTAACCAAGTCAGCATGGCATCCGGGCTTGCAGAAGGGGAGGGCGGTGGCGGGCCGTTGAGCCCGCCTTGAAGGAGGTTAACCGTCAAACGGTGGGGATGTCATCGAGATACTTCTCGGCGTCCAGCGCGGCCATGCAGCCGGCCCCGGCGGAGGTCACCGCCTGGCGGTAAATATGATCGGCCACGTCACCGGCGGCGAACACACCTTCGATGTCGGTGGCAGTGGCGTCACCTTCGCTGCCGCCTTTGATCAGCAGGTAGCCGTCACGCATTTTCAGCTGGCCCTGGAACAGGTCGGTGTTGGGCTTGTGGCCGATGGCGATGAATACACCGGCCAGCGACAATTCATTGGTTTCGCCCGTATGGCTGTGCCGCAGGCGGGCGCCGGTCACGCCGCTGGCGTCGCCCAGCACTTCGTCAAGATTCTGGTTCCAGTGCAGGCGGATATTGCCGTTGGCGGCTTTTTCGAAGAGCTTGTCCTGGAGGATCTTCTCCGAGCGCAGTTTGTCGCGACGGTGAATCAGGTGGACTTCCTTGGCGATGTTCGACAGGTACAGCGCTTCTTCAACGGCCGTGTTACCTCCACCGACCACCGCGACCACCTGGTTACGGTAGAAGAAGCCATCGCAGGTGGCGCAGGCCGAAACCCCTTTGCCGGCAAAGGCTTCTTCCGATGGCAGCCCCAGGTATTGCGCCGAAGCACCGGTGGCGATAATCAGCGCATCGCAGGTGTAGGTGCCGCTGTCGCCAATCAGCTCGAACGGGCGCTGTTGCAACTTGGCCGTATGGATGTGGTCGTAAACGATCTCTGTGTCGAAGCGTTCGGCGTGTTTTTGCATGCGTTCCATCAGCACCGGGCCGGTCAGGCCTTCGACGTCGCCAGGCCAGTTGTCGACTTCGACGGTGGTGGTCAGCTGGCCACCTGCCTGTATGCCGGTGATGACAACGGGTTTGAGGTTGGCGCGAGCGGCATAAACGGCTGCGCTGTAACCGGCAGGGCCGGAACCCAGAATGATCAGGCGGGAATGCTTCGCTTCAGTCATAAAAACACCTCATAAGCCTTTGTCACAAAAGAGAATGCATGCTCAAATTGGACTGCGCGTACTGTGCTGTTGGCTATGCTGCACCCAAGGGTCTCAAGCATGGCATCGGGCGAACAAACCCGTACAATGCCTGCTTGTAACAGTGTTGTATCAAAAAAGCGGTGCGTGCCGTATTTCGAAAAACCGGGGCGCAGTGTTAAAAGTAGTCCCAGTTGCGCCTGTTAACTTTTTTACCTGCCTGGATTGGGCAGTTTTTATAGTCATTCAACAGATGGACGCGCCATGGGCGCAGGAAAAGAAGCGTTTTGAAGAAATCCACCGCAGCACCTAAAACAGTCGTCCCGCTCTGGCGCCAGCAATTGCACTACCGGCTCAAGGAAGGTGCATTGATCGCCATCGGCGCCTTGTGCCTGTTCCTGATGATGGCTTTGTTGACCTACGGCAAAGACGATCCGGGCTGGAGCCATAACAGCAAGATCGACGATGTACAGAACTTCGGCGGGCCTGCCGGCTCTTACAGCGCCGACATCCTGTTCATGGTCCTGGGTTACTTCGCCTACATTTTCCCGTTGCTGCTGGCGATCAAGGCGTATCAGATATTTCGCCAGCGCCACGAACCGTGGCAGTGGAGCGGCTGGCTGTTCTCCTGGCGCCTGATCGGCCTGGTGTTTCTGGTGCTGTCGGGTGCGGCGCTGGCCCACATCCATTTCCATGCGGCGACCGGTCTGCCGGCCGGCGCGGGTGGCGCTTTGGGCGAAAGCCTTGGCGATCTGGCCAGGAACGCGCTGAACATCCAGGGCAGCACGCTGTTGTTCATCGCGCTGTTCCTGTTCGGCCTGACAGTGTTCACCGACCTGTCGTGGTTCAAGGTGATGGACGTCACCGGCAAGATCACCCTCGATCTTTTCGAACTGTTTCAGGGCGCGGCCAATCGCTGGTGGGCGGCCCGTGTCGAACGCAAGCAACTGGTCGCCCAACTGCGTGAGGTGGACGATCGCGTGCATGACGTGGTCGCGCCGACCGTCACCGACAAACGCGAGCAGGCCAAGGTCAAGGAGCGCCTGATCGAGCGCGAGCAGGCCCTGAGCAAGCACATGTCCGAGCGCGAGAAACAGGTGCCGCCGGTGATTGCCCCCGCGCCACCCAAACCGGCCGCCCCGAGCAAACGCGTGGAAAAAGAGAAACAGGCGCCGTTGTTCGTCGACAGCGCCGTGGAAGGCACCTTGCCGCCGATCTCGATTCTCGACCCCGCGGAAAAGAAACAACTCAATTATTCGCCTGAATCCCTGGCGGCCGTCGGCCACTTGCTGGAAATCAAGCTCAAGGAATTCGGCGTCGAAGTCTCGGTGGATTCGATTCATCCAGGGCCGGTCATTACCCGTTACGAAATCCAGCCAGCAGCCGGGGTCAAAGTCAGCCGTATCTCCAACCTGGCGAAAGACCTGGCCCGTTCCCTGGCCGTGACCAGTGTGCGTGTCGTGGAAGTGATTCCGGGCAAGACCACCGTCGGTATCGAGATCCCTAACGAAGACCGGCAGATCGTGCGGTTCTCCGAGGTCTTGTCGACCCCCGAGTACGATAACTTCAAGTCCCCGGTCACCCTGGCCCTGGGTCATGATATCGGCGGCAAACCGGTCATCACCGACCTTGCGAAAATGCCGCATTTGCTGGTGGCCGGTACGACCGGTTCCGGTAAGTCGGTGGGTGTGAACGCGATGATCCTGTCCATTCTGTTCAAGTCTGGCCCGGAAGACGCCAAGCTGATCATGATCGACCCGAAAATGCTTGAACTGTCGATCTACGAAGGCATTCCGCACCTGCTGTGCCCGGTGGTCACCGACATGAAGGACGCCGCCAACGCCTTGCGCTGGAGCGTCGCCGAGATGGAACGGCGCTACAAGCTGATGGCGAAGATGGGCGTGCGTAACCTGTCGGGCTTCAACGCCAAGGTCAAGGAAGCCCAGGACGCCGGCGAGCCGTTGAGCGATCCGCTGTACAAGCGTGAAAGCATCCACGACGAGGCACCACTGCTGCAAAAATTGCCGACCATCGTCGTGGTCGTGGACGAATTCGCCGACATGATGATGATTGTCGGCAAGAAGGTTGAAGAGCTGATCGCCCGTATCGCCCAGAAGGCTCGTGCGGCCGGTATCCACTTGATCCTCGCGACCCAGCGGCCGTCGGTGGACGTGATCACCGGTCTGATCAAGGCGAACATTCCGACCCGTATGGCGTTCCAGGTATCGAGCAAGATCGATTCGCGGACCATCATCGACCAGGGCGGCGCCGAACAACTGCTAGGCCACGGTGATATGTTGTACATGCCGCCGGGCACCAGTTTGCCGATTCGTGTTCACGGCGCGTTCGTGTCCGACGATGAGGTTCACCGGGTGGTTGAAGCCTGGAAACTGCGCGGCGCACCTGAATACAACGATGACATCCTCGCCGGTGTCGAAGAGGCCGGTAGCGGCTTTGAAAACGGCGGCGGTGGCGGTGACGATGATGCCGAAACCGATGCGCTTTACGACGAAGCAGTGCAGTTCGTCCTGGAAAGCCGTCGCGCGTCCATCTCCGCGGTTCAGCGCAAGCTGAAAATCGGCTACAACCGCGCGGCGCGCATGATCGAAGCCATGGAAATGGCCGGGGTCGTGACGTCCATGAACACCAACGGTTCGCGTGAAGTCCTGGCCCCTGGCCCGGTCCGCGACTGATCCGGTTTTGAAAAGGGCGGTGTCTGAGACGCCGCCCGCACTCCCACGAATGTTTATGAGGACTCCCATGCGTCTTATCCGCATGCTGTTGCTGCCGGTACTGGCTTTGACCACGCTTTCGGTCCACGCCGATGACAAGGACGTGGCGCGTCTGACTCAACTGCTGGAAAAATCCCAGACCCTGACCGCGCGTTTCTCCCAGCTGACCCTCGATGGCAGCGGCACCCAGTTGCAGGAAACCGCGGGTGAAATGTCCTTGCAGCGCCCGGGCCTGTTCTACTGGCACACCAATGCGCCGGCCGAGCAAACCATGGTATCGGACGGTAAGAAAGTAACCCTGTGGGACCCGGATCTGGAACAGGCCACCATCAAGACCCTCGACCAGCGTCTTACCCAGACCCCGGCACTGCTGCTGTCCGGTGACGTGTCCAAGATCAGCCAGAGCTTCGACATCAGCGCCAAGGAAGCCGGTGGCGTGATCGACTTCACCCTGAAGCCGAAAACCAAGGACTCTCTGTTCGACAGCCTGCGCCTGTCGTTCCGCAATGGTCTGGTCAATGATATGCAGATGATTGACAGTGTCGGTCAGCGCACCAATATCCTGTTCACCGGTGTGAAGGCCAACGAACCGATTCCGGCGTCCAAGTTCAAGTTCGACATTCCCAAGGGTGCCGATGTGATCCAGGAATAAAGAGCAGAACATAGAACCTGTGGGAGCGGGCTTGCCCGCGATGGCATTGTGTCAGGCGACTCTGATGTTGGATGTAATGCCGCCATCGCGGGCAAGCCCGCTCCCACAGGGATTGTGGTGTTTAGCGCTTTAACTGATCGGCATCAGGACCCAGTGAGGTTTCATAAGTAGTGATGGACCTGTTTCGCAGCGCCCCGATTGCTCAACCCTTGGCCGCACGCCTGCGTGCGGCCAATCTGGACGAGTACGTCGGTCAGGAACACGTGCTCGCTCGCGGCAAGCCTTTGCGCGAAGCCCTGGAGCAGGGTGCCCTGCACTCGATGATTTTCTGGGGGCCGCCGGGGGTGGGTAAAACCACATTGGCGCGCTTGCTCGCGGAAGTCTCCGATGCGCATTTCGAAACGGTTTCGGCGGTGCTGGCCGGGGTCAAAGAGATTCGTCAGGCGGTGGAAGTCGCCAAGCAGCAGGCCGGGCAGTACGGCAAACGCACCATCCTGTTCGTCGACGAAGTGCACCGCTTCAACAAGTCCCAGCAGGATGCGTTCCTGCCCTATGTTGAAGACGGCACACTGATTTTCATCGGCGCAACCACCGAAAACCCCTCGTTCGAACTCAATAACGCGCTCCTGTCCCGGGCGCGCGTCTATGTGCTCAAAAGCCTCGACGAAGCGGCCCTGCGCAAGCTGGTGCATCGCGCGCTGACCGAAGAGCGTGGGTTGGGCAAACGGCAACTGACCCTCAGCGATGAAGGTTTCCAGATGCTGTTGTCCGCCGCCGATGGCGATGGCCGGCGACTGCTCAATCTGCTGGAAAACGCCTCGGACCTGGCCGAAGACAACAGCGAAATCGGCGTCGATCTGCTGCAAAGTCTGCTCGGCGATACCCGTCGACGTTTCGACAAGGGCGGCGAAGCCTTCTACGACCAGATATCCGCGCTGCATAAATCGGTGCGCGGCTCCAATCCCGATGGCGCGCTGTATTGGTTCGCGCGGATGATCGACGGCGGTTGCGACCCGCTGTACCTGGCCCGACGCGTGGTGCGCATGGCCAGCGAAGACATCGGTAATGCCGACCCCCGCGCCCTGAGCCTGTGCCTGGCGGCGTGGGAAGTGCAGGAGCGCCTCGGCAGCCCCGAAGGCGAATTGGCGGTGGCCCAGGCCATTACGTATCTGGCCTGCGCGCCGAAAAGCAATGCGGTGTACATAGGCTTCAAAGCCGCGATGCGCAGCGCCACCGAGCACGGTTCGCTCGAAGTGCCGCTGCACCTGCGCAACGCGCCGACCAAGTTGATGAAGCAATTGGGCTATGGCGACGAATACCGTTATGCCCACGATGAGCCGGATGCCTACGCCGCAGGCGAAGACTACTTCCCGGACGAGCTCGAACCGCAACGGTTTTATCAACCCGTGCCCCGCGGCCTGGAGCTGAAGATCGGCGAAAAGCTTAACCACCTCGCGCAGCTTGATCGTCTAAGCCCACGGCAGCGGAGAAAATAGTGATTCCATTGATCGTTGCCGTTTCTGTCGGCGGTGTCGCCGGTACGCTATTGCGCTTCGCCACCGGAAACTGGATCAACGCGAATTGGCCACGGCACTTCTATACCGCGACGCTGGCCGTTAATATCGTGGGCTGTTTGCTGATCGGCGTTCTATACGGTCTGTTTTTGATTCGCCCGGAGGTACCGTTTGCGGTGCGCGCCGGGTTGATGGTCGGCTTCCTCGGGGGGCTGACGACTTTTTCATCCTTTTCACTGGATACGGTGCGCCTGCTGGAAACCGGGCAAGTGCCGCTGGCCCTGGGCTATGCGGCGATCAGCGTATTCGGCGGGCTGCTCGCCACCTGGGCTGGCCTGTCCTTGACCAAACTTTGATAACGAGAAACCGACATGCTCGATTCCAAACTGTTACGTAGCAACCTTCAGGACGTAGCGGACCGCCTGGCATCCCGTGGCTTTGCCCTGGATGTTGCGCGCATCGAAGCGCTGGAAGAACAGCGCAAGACCGTCCAGACCCGCACCGAAGCTCTGCAGGCTGAACGTAACGCGCGCTCCAAGTCCATCGGTCAGGCCAAGCAGCGCGGCGAAGACATCGCGCCGTTGATGGCGGACGTCGAGCGCATGGCGGGTGAGTTGAGCGCCGGTAAAGTCGAGCTGGACGCGATCCAGACCGAGCTGGATTCTATCCTGCTGGGCATCCCGAACCTGCCGCACGAATCGGTGCCGGTCGGCGATGACGAAGAAGGCAACGTTGAAGTGCGCCGCTGGGGCACGCCTAAAGCTTTCGATTTCCCGGTTCAGGACCACGTGGCGCTGGGCGAGAAGTTCGGCTGGCTGGACTTCGAAACCGCCGCCAAGTTGTCCGGTGCCCGTTTCGCCCTGCTGCGCGGCCCGATCGCCCGCCTGCACCGTGCGCTGGCACAGTTCATGATCAACCTGCACATCAACGAACACGGTTACGAAGAGGCTTACACCCCGTACCTGGTGCAGGCACCTGCGTTGCAGGGCACCGGTCAGCTGCCGAAGTTCGAAGAAGACCTGTTCAAGATCAGCCGCGAAGGCGAAGCCGATCTGTATCTGATCCCGACCGCTGAAGTGTCGCTGACCAACATCGTCGCTGGCGAGATCGTCGATTCGAAACTGCTGCCGATCAAGTTCGTGGCACACACGCCATGCTTCCGCAGCGAGGCCGGTGCATCGGGTCGCGACACTCGCGGCATGATCCGCCAGCACCAGTTCGACAAGGTCGAGATGGTCCAGATCGTTGAACCATCGACCTCGATGGAAGCGCTGGAAGGTCTGACTGCCAACGCCGAGAAGGTTCTGCAGCTGCTGGAATTGCCTTATCGCACGATTGCCCTGTGCACCGGCGACATGGGCTTCAGCGCGGTCAAGACTTACGACCTGGAAGTGTGGATTCCGAGCCAGGACAAATACCGCGAAATTTCGTCGTGCTCCAACTGTGGCGATTTCCAGGCCCGCCGCATGCAAGCGCGTTTCCGCAACCCGGAAACCGGCAAGCCTGAGCTGGTTCACACCCTGAACGGTTCCGGCCTGGCGGTCGGTCGTACCCTGGTGGCGGTGCTCGAGAACTACCAGCAGGCCGACGGTTCGATCCGTGTACCTGAGGTGCTCAAGCCGTACATGGGTGGCCTTGAGGTCATCGGCTAAATGGACTATCTGCCGCTGTTTCATAACCTTCGCGGCAGTCGTGTATTGGTCGTCGGCGGAGGGGAAATTGCCTTGCGCAAATCCCGCCTGCTGGCCGAAGCCGGTGCGCTGCTGCGGGTGGTTGCACCGGAAATCGAACCGCAACTGCGCGAGCTAGTGATCGGCAGCGGTGGCGAGTGCCTGGTGCGAGGCTACGTCGAGGCGGATCTGGACGGTTGCGGGCTGATCATCGCCGCCACCGACGACGAACCGTTGAATGCGCAAGTCTCCGCCGATGCTCATCGGCGTTGCGTGCCGGTCAACGTGGTGGACGCGCCGGCCCTGTGCAGCGTGATATTCCCGGCGATCGTCGACCGTTCCCCATTGATCATCGCGGTGTCCAGCGGCGGCGATGCGCCGGTGCTGGCGCGGTTGATTCGCGCCAAGCTGGAAACCTGGATTCCTTCCACCTACGGTCAACTGGCCGGTCTGGCGGCGCGTTTCCGCACTCAGGTCAAAGGCCTGTTTCCGGATGTGCAGCAGCGCCGGGCGTTCTGGGAGGATGTATTCCAGGGCCCGATTGCCGACCGGCAACTGGCCGGGCAGGGCGCCGAGGCCGAGCGCTTGATGCTGGCCAAAATCAATGGCGAAGCCCCTGTAGCCACTGGCGAGGTTTATCTGGTAGGCGCCGGGCCGGGTGATCCCGACCTGTTGACCTTCCGCGCCTTGCGCCTGATGCAGCAAGCCGACGTGGTGTTGTATGACCGTCTGGTGGCGCCGGCGATTCTGGATTTGTGCCGTCGCGATGCCGAGCGGGTCTACGTTGGCAAGCGCCGCGCCGATCACGCCGTGCCTCAGGAACAGATCAACCAGCATCTGGTGGATCTGGCCAAGGCCGGCAAGCGCGTGGTGCGGTTGAAGGGCGGCGATCCGTTCATCTTCGGGCGCGGCGGTGAAGAGATCGAAGAGCTGGCGGCCCATGGCATCCCGTTCCAGGTCGTACCGGGCATCACCGCCGCCAGCGGTTGCGCGGCGTATGCCGGGATTCCGCTGACTCACCGCGATTACGCGCAGTCGGTGCGGTTTGTCACCGGGCACCTCAAGGACGGTTCCACCGATTTGCCGTGGGCCGACCTGGTCGCGCCGGCGCAAACCCTGGTGTTTTACATGGGGCTGGTGGGTTTGCCGATCATCTGCGAGCAGTTGATCAAACACGGTCGCGCGGCCGATACCCCGGCGGCGTTGATCCAGCAGGGCACCACGGTCAATCAGCGGGTGTTTACCGGCACCCTGGCTGATCTTCCACGGCTGGTGGCGGAGCATGAAGTGCATGCACCGACGCTGGTGATCGTCGGGGAGGTGGTGCAACTGCGCGAGAAACTGGCGTGGTTTGAAGGGGCTCAGGCGCAGGTCTGAGTGCCGAGTCGCCTCCATCGCGGGCAAGCCCGCTCCCACAGGTTATTGGGTGAAGCTGCAATCTTTGGCATCACACAAATTCCTGTGGGAGCGGGCTTGCCCGCGATGAGGCCCTCAAAACCACCCTTGCTTCAGATCAGAACTCGGCCTTGCGCCAAACCCCTTTCCCACTCAACCGCGCCCGATCATGAGCCGCAGTGAAATCCTGCGCTGGCCCTTTAGGCACGATCCCGGTCGGATTGATGGTCTTGTGGCTGCCGTAGTAGTGATTCTTGATGTGCTCAAAACTCACCGTCTCGGCAATCCCCGGCCACTGATAAATCTCCCGTAGCCAGTTCGACAGATTTGGATAATCGGCAATCCGTCGCAGGTTGCACTTGAAGTGTCCGAAGTACACCGCATCGAAACGAATCATTGTCGTGAACAGCCGAATATCCGCTTCCGTCAGGTATTCACCCGTCAGGTACCGATTCGCGCCCAGCAATTGCTCCAGCCGATCCAGCTCGCCAAACAACTCATCGAACGCTTCTTCATAAGCCTGCTGCGACGTAGCAAACCCGGCGCGATAGACGCCGTTATTCACTGCTGGATAAATCCGCTCGTTCAGCGCATCGATCTCGGTCCGCAATGGCGCCGGGTAGAAATCAAGGTCATTGCCGGTCAACTCGTCAAAAGCGCTGTTGAACATGCGGATGATCTCCGCCGACTCATTGTTGACGATGCGATTCGTCTGCTTGTCCCAGAGCACCGGCACAGTGACGCGGCCGGTGTAGTTGGCGGTGTCGGCGGTGTAGCGCTGGTGCATGAAATTGAAGTGATCAAGCTTGTCGCCGGTCGAGCCCAGGTTTTTATCAAAGGTCCAGCCGTTTTCCAGCATCAACCAGCTGACCACCGACACGTCGATCAGGCTTTCGAGGCCTTTGAGTTTGCGCAGGATCAGCGTGCGGTGGGCCCACGGGCAGGCGAGGGACACATAGAGATGATAGCGACCAGCCTCGGCGGCAAAACCACCGACGCCGGTCGGGCCTGGCTTGCCATCGGCCGTCAGCCAGTTACGACGCTGCGCCTGTTCGCGCTGAAACGCGCCATCCTTGCTGCTTTCATACCACTGATCCTGCCAGCGGCCTTCGACTAACAAACCCATTTTCCTGACTCCTCAACCGATAAGCGTTGGAGAGGAGTCTATGCGCATAGGTTCGAACAAAAAGCGCAAAGGTTGGGCGTTTATGATCGGTTAAATCGATCGGTCCCTTGCATCCCAATACTGCTGGGCGGTTTCGAACGCTTGCTCGCGGGTCTGGCCGAGGCCGCGCAACGCCAGGGCCATGGTCGAGATCAACGCCATTTGCGGGTAGCTGTCGACCACGTCGCCACGCCACACCGCTTTCAAATGCTCAGGATCGAGCGAAGCGGGTTTGACGTGGCGCTGGGTCGACAGCTGCGGCCATTCTTCATCCCAGCTTTCGCCGCCAGTGGTGCCATACAGGTGACTGTCGGCATCCGGGTTGATCTCGATTTCGCCGCCATCGCCCTTGATGACGATGGCGGTGTCACCCAGCAAACCGCTGGCATCGCGATGCACGGCCTGGTAGCCGGGGTGGAAAATGCTTTGTAGGCCGCAACGAGCACCCAGCGGGTTGAGAATTCGCGCCAGGGAATGGATCGGCGAGCGCAGGCCCAAGGTGTTGCGCAGGTCGATCATCCGCTGAAGTTGTGGGGCCCAGTCCACCAATGGCATGAACGCCAGACCGCCCTGATCGAGCGCCGTGCCGACCTGCTGCCAGTTGCGGCACAGCGGAATGCTCAGCGTCTCGAGCAGTTGTTCGCTGTACAGCCGACCGGCCGTGTGCGCGCCGCCGCCATGCATGAAGATGCGCACACCGTTCTGCGCCAGGCACTTGGCCGCCAGCAGATACCACGGCAGATGACGCTTCTTGCCTGCATATGTCGGCCAGTCCAGATCGACCGACAGCGCCGGTGGATTCAGCCGTTCACGCAAGGCTTCGGTGAACCCGGCCATTTCCTCGGCGCTTTCTTCCTTGTGCCGCAACAGCATCAGGAACGCGCCAAGCTGGGTGTCCTCGACCTTGTCGTCGAGCAACAGGCCCATGGCTTCGCGGGCTTCGGCCCGGGTCAGATCGCGGGCGCCGCGTTTGCCTTTGCCAAGAATCCGCACGAATTGGGCGAACGGGTGCTCGGCGGGCGTTTCGAGGGTCAATGCTGGATAGTCGGTCATAAGCAATTCGTCGGTTTGGGCAGGCCCGCCAGTTTCGCGGCGAGTTTGGCAGGGGTGCCTTTGAACAGTCGGTTCAGGTGCAGGCTGTTGCCCTTGTCGGGGCCGAGTTTCAATGCGGTGTACTTGATCAGCGGGCGGGTCGCCGGGGACAGCTGGAATTCGGCGTAGAAACGGCGCAGCAGTTCGAGGATTTCCCAGTGTTCCGGGCTCAACTCGATGTCTTCGGCCGCAGCGAGGGCGGTGGCCACTTCGGCAGACCAGTCACTCAGCTCGACCAGGAAACCGTCCTTGTCCAGTTCAATGGCGCGGGCGCCAACAGTCAGGGATTTCATAGCCAACTGTTGACCTTGTCGTAATGAATCGACAGCTCGACGAAGGCGGGGTAATCGATGGCACTGGCCCAGTCCGGGACTTGCAGAGCCCGGGCCTGTACGTCTTCGGCCAGAACGAACAGTTTCAGCTGGCGGGCGTGCAGCGCGCTGAACGGTGCGGTGCCTGGCTGCAAGGCATAGGCCGCGTCGCCACTCAGTAGCAGCGCATCGTTGGGGCCGATCACGCGCAGGCAACTGCTCAGGCGGTCGTCGCCGAAAGGGGAATGAGACAACACATGCAAAGTCGACATCAGAGGGTGATCACCTGGTCGTAACGGTCAATAAGGGCGGTGATTTCCTGGGCGGCCAACACCTGGGCTTCTTCAAGCGACAGATCTTTTGGGTCCAGACCACGGGCCGCGGTGCTTTCACCGCACACGAACAGGTCTTCGACACCAAACATCGGCAAGGCTTGCAGGTTGGCGCTCAGGTCTTTCTGCTGCAACGCCTTGGCGTCCTGTTTCGCGGCGAGCTGGAACACGCCGTCATCGAGAAACAGCAGACCGATCGGCAGATCGAAGGCGCCGCCGGCCAGCGCGATGTCCAGCGCTTCCCGTGCATTCGGCCCGGACCACGGCGCCCGACGGCTGATAATCAGCAAGGATTTAGCCATCTCACGCGCCTCCGAAACAGATCAGGCGGTCAGCGTCCTGCACTGCGTCATGCAACTGGCCGAGGCCGGACAATTCCCACGGCGCGCCCACCGCTACCGCTTCACGCTGATAACGCTGGGCTTCTTCCTCGTTCAACACCCCACGGCGCAGGGCGGCGGCGATGCAGACCACGGCATCGAGTTGATGCTCAGTGACAAAGTTGCGCCATTGCTTGGGCAAGTCTTGCTCATCCTGAGGCGTGACCACGCTGCCGGACGCGTTGTAGACGCCGTCTTGATAAAAAAACAGCCGGACAATCTCATGCCCGCCGGCCAGCGCGGCCTGGGCGAACAGCAAGGCACGGCGCGAGGAGGGCGCATGGGCGGCGGAAAACAGCGCGATGGCGAATTTCATGATGGGCTCGATCAGCAAAACTGCGGCCATGATAAAGCTTTATCGGCGGGGCGGCGAAGGGCGTTTACTCGTAGACCGCCATCGCGGGCAAGCCCGCTCCCACAGGTTATGCAGTGAAGCCGCAATCTTCGGCATCACACAAATTCTTGTGGGAGCGGGCTTGCCCGCGATGAGGCCCGAACAGTCAATGCAAAATTCAGCGCGGCATATAACCCAACTGCCAACGCCGCGGTATCTTCAACGACAGCAACCCCAGCACCCCGGCCAGCAGCCCGCTGACAAACAGGGCCTTGAGACCAAGATGATGTTCCAGGATTGCTCCGAGTACCGCGCCAGCAAACATCCCGGTCCACGGAATCAATTGCACCCGCCAGCCGTTGCGGCGCTCGCCAAGCATCCACCGCCCCAGTCCACGGCCGAACCGCGACAACGCACCGGTGACATAGGTCAGCCCGACCGGCAGGCCGTTCACTTCTTCCACGGCGGCATTGAGCATGCCCATGGCGATGATCGCCGCCAGCAGCGCCGGCAATTGCGTCTCATAGGGCCATGCCGCAGCGCCGCAGAGCAGGGTGGCGATGCACAGCAGCAACGGCAACGCCCGTCGGCCACCGAACCGGCTGACGACAATGCCCAAGGCATTGCCGGCGACGAACGTGGCCACGAGGATTACCAGGCGCAAGGTCAACCCGAGGTCGCCATCGCTGATCGCCACGGCCAGGCGGGTGGTGTTACCGCTCATGAAGGACACGAAGTCGCCACTGGCCATGAAGCCAATGGCATCGGTCATGCCGGCGAGCACCGACAAACTGGCGACCAGCGACAGGCCGATGCGCCCGCGCCATCTATGGGTATGCAAATGTCCCGGTGTGGCCCGGGTACTTGAAGGCGAAGGCAGCATCGAAAGCTTCCTTGAGCAGCGATGATTATTTGGCTAACCCATATAACTCGCAATACTCCAGCCAGTCCATGCCGGCCATCTCCGCGACTTCCTTATGCACCTCCAGGCGTTGGGCCTGGTAATCCTCAGGCGTGGCGGCGGTCAGTTGCAGCGTCAGCTCCCAGGCAAACAAACCCAGGCGCTCAGCCTCGGCTTCGAACGCTTCATGCAAGCGCTCGTCGCGGTACTGCGCCACTGTTTCGCCCTTGGCCTGGGCCAACAGTGGATTCAGGTTGTCCAGTTCGACGCGCAGCTCAGGACGCTCGTCGAGAAACTTTTTCAGCGCCTGCTCGTGTTGCTGTTCGGTTGCCGCCATGGTCACTCCTTAGAAGACTGCTTTTTGCTCGCCTTGGCGGCCGCGGCCAGACACTCCAGAGCAAACTGCTCGGGGTAGGTCATCTGGATCGGCGTGGTTTCGCCTTTTACGGTTCTTTCGCCATCAAGAATGTAACGAATCCGCTTGTCGGTGACGCCAATTCGCTTGGCGATCCAGGAAGGCGTCTGACCGATCTGGCTGATCAGCTTGTCGGCATATTCAGTGGTCGGTTTGTAGTATTCGGCGTTGGGTGTCATGACCTTTCCAGAAAAGTGCGCCCGGAATAATGGGCGATGCGGCGTTAATGGCGCGACAGGGTGCGCGAATCGTTGCGCGGTGTCGCGGTATAAATGAAGTAAAGCAGAACGATACGCCGCGCCGCGGTGATACAGTCCGCTTTTTCCTGATGAGCGAACGCAATGCGAATTCTGATGGTGGCGCTGGCCGCAACCTTGCTGGCGGGCTGTGCCGGATCGGCGATGAATGACGCCCGTACCAAAACCCCGTACAAAACCCTGACCTCGGACAAACCGGAAAAAGTCGTCGCCCAGTGCGTGCAGTTTGCCTGGCAGGACGAAGCGGTGTTCGGCGTCGATGCGGGCGCGTATTTGCAGCCGGGCAAGAAGGGTGGTTCGACGGTCTACACCCGTTCGGCCGAGTCCTTCGTGGACGTGACCACCGATGCCTCGGGTACAGCGTTGAGCTACTACGCGCAGCACGACGATTTTGTCGCCAAGCGCCGATTGGCGGCGTTGGCGACCTGTTTGTAAGCAAGCACCTCGTGCACCGGGTTGTTGGGCAGATGCAGTTCCTGTGGGAGCGTCTTAATCAGTGTTAATGAGGCGCTTCTGGAAAAAGAAGCGCTTGTGGCCCGGCGGGTAATCGGCAATATGCCCCAACTCGCTGTAGCCATGCTTCTTGTAAAACTCCGGCGCCTGGAAGTCGAAGGTGTCCAGCCAGATCCCCACGCATTCCTTTTCCCGCGCCAGGTCTTCGGCCATCTGCATCAGCTTAGAGCCCATCCCTTGTCCCCGGGCCTGATCCGGCACCGACAACAACTCAATGAAAAACCACCGGTAAAACACTCGGCCATAAAGCCCGCCGAGAATCTCGTCACTGTCATTGCGTACCAGCAAAGCAATCTGCTCTGACACCGTGGTTCCGGCCTTTGACGCGTTGTAGGCGCGCAGCGGTGTGAGGATCGCCTCGCGTTCTTCCTGGGTGGCATTTTTTGACAATTCGATTCGCAGGGTCATGAGCTACATCCTTATGGCGGTGAGACAGAGCCTATCCGGGTCGCGGCGATTGTTCTATCCCCCGCAGCCCAAGGAACCCCCGGGGCCCCGGGAATGTCTAGCCTGAACAGCACATTGTTAAATGCAGCCGTTGAGGGCAACCCGTGAACATTTTTGAAGCCTTGCGCGAAAGCCACGACCGTCAGCGAAGCTATGCCGATGCACTGATCCAGACCAGTGGCGACACCCCGGAACGGGTCGAGGCTTACAAGCGGCTCAAATCCGAGCTTCAGGCCCACGCAACCGCTGAAGAACGCCATTTCTACATACCGCTGATGGAGTTCGACAACGGCGTGGATCTTAGCCGCCATGCCATTTCCGAACACCACGAAATGGACGAGATGATGGAAGCGCTGGATGCGACCGAAATGTCCAGTCCGTCCTGGTTGGCAACGGCGAAAAAGCTCTCGGAGAAGGTCCATCACCACTTGGAAGAGGAGGAGCAGAAGTTCTTCCAGATGGCCGGTAAGTTACTCGACGACCAACAGAAAGAAACCCTCGCCGGGCAGTATCAGAAAGAATTCAAGGCGCAACTTTCCTGAGGATGAAAGCGCCGCAATGCTGTTCACTTAAGAGAGTCTTGAGTCAGTAAGAACTTGTGGCGAGGGAGCTTGCTCCGTCAGCGCCCGGCCAACACACCTTGCCAGCAAGGTGAAATGATTTGAATCCAATACGCTCCTTGTAGAGAATCGCCGTCTTTGGCTCGAAAGGATGCGCGCGATGAAGTTCGAAGGGACTTTCTAATACATGGGTAATCACGGGATCGTCTTCAACGTCTCGCAGATCACCCTCACCGACAGCGAACGAGGACGCCTGCGCGAGCTGCATTTTGGCGAGGCGAAAAGGGCCCACTATGAGGTCAACAGCAAGGTCGTCGAGGTGTACGACAAGATGCAGGCCAAGAGCCTGCCGTGCGTGATGATGATCGGCATCTCCAAGCCGCTGACCCGGCAACAGGGCGATGCCCTCAATGCCCAACGCACCAAGGTCGCCAACCTGGCCGCCTCCGCCTTCGGAGGCGCTGCCGGTACTGTGGGCGGTTTAGCCGGACCTGCAGGCAGTGTCGCCGCAGGTACTGTTGTAACGGCGGGTGTGCGCTCGTACGTCAATGACGCTCTGCCCGCCTACCATGCTGGCGACGTAATCGTCAGCATCCAGGCGCAGGTCAATGGTGGGATTGGCCCACAGCGCTCTTCCGAATCCCTGATTATCAAGACCTGAGTGGGGCTGCACATGTCCGAAATTACCCAGACGGTCATCGTTGTGGCGCTGGCCTTTCTACTTGATCGGTTTCTTAAGCCGTACCCGCTGCGCAAGTGGCTAGGGGTGACGCTGGTGGTGGCAGGCGCAATCGGCTGCGTTGCAGTGAGCCAGACCCAGTTGCTGGGCTTTGACTTGGGATTGATGTCGGTCCTTGCCGTGCCGGTGGGCGCGGGGCTGTTCGTAACCAGGCGGCGGTTCGAGCAGATTGGCTGAAGGTCAGGAAGGTGTGTTGACCGGACGTATACCTTGCTCCCGCTTGAGTGCGTAGCGCTCACAAAAATCGCAATGGTTGTCAGATTTTTGGGGCCGCTACGCAGCCCAGCGGGAGCAAGCTCCCTCGCCACAGATTTCTCTGACTCCAGATTCTCTTAAATGAACAAGCATTACGGCAGTCGCCGGGCTTTTCTGTTTTCGCCTAACATGGACGCTTTCTGACGAACATAAGGATGGATTGTCATGTCGAACACAGCCGAGCGGGTCAACATCATCGAGTCCCAGGTGTTGTCCCACGACTGGTATCTGCTGAAGAAAATCACCTTCGATTACTTGCGCAACAACGGCGACTGGCAGCGTCAGACTCGCGAGGTCTATGACCGCGGCAATGGCGCGGCGATTCTGCTGTTCAATCGCGAGAAGAAAACTGTTGTGCTGACCCGCCAGTTCAGGCTGCCGGTGTTCGTCAACGGCCACGATGGTTTGCTGATTGAAGTGGCGGCGGGGCTACTGGAAGGCGTTGCGCCTGAAGAGCGTATTCGCGCTGAAGCCGAAGAGGAAACCGGCTATCGCGTTCACCATGTGCAGAAGGTTTTCGAGGCCTACATGAGCCCCGGTTCGGTGACTGAGAAGCTGCATTTTTTCATCGCCGAGTATGACGCCTCTTCGAAAGTCAGTGATGGCGGCGGGCTGGAGGAAGAAACCGAAGAACTCGAAGTGCTGGAGTGGAAGTTCGACGACGCGCTGGCGGCGTTCTATCGCGGGGAGATCTGCGATGCCAAGACCATCATGCTGCTGCAGTATGCGGCGATGAAGGATGTCTTCGGAGCGGTTTGAGCCGGTTTGCGGCGCAGCGGTTTTACAATTGCGGTTCGTCACTTACCCGCTTCAACCAGCAGTTTGCCAAGAGGGGTCGGTTCGAACCTGCCTGCCGGTGCGAATCGACTTTGCGTCGCCAACTGGCCAATGAAGGGGACAGTTTCAGGAATATTCTGGAAAGAGTTCGGCTGGCTACGGCGCTGCAATGGTTGCAAACCACTTCTCGTCCCATCGGTGAAATCGCCGGTGCCAGCGGTTACGCCTCGGCCTCACGTTTTGCAGTGCGCTTTCGCTCACACTATGGCTTGTCGCCACGGGAATTGCGGGCGGCGATTTAGGTAATTCCTGTGAGGTGTCCCCTGTCTTTTTATAGGGGGTCGTTAGATAAACAAATCATCCATCCTGCCGGCTTCGCAGCACTCGTACCCCTCCAGGGTCAGTAGCTGTTCCTTAGCCTCAAGCCCACCGGCAAACCCCGTCAGTTTACCCGACGCACCGATCACCCGATGACACGGCGCGACAATCGAAATCGGATTCTTGCCATTAGCCGCACCCACCGCTCGAACTGCGCTGGGGTTGCCGATCTGCTGGGCAATCTCGCTGTAGCTGCGCGTCTCGCCAAACGGAATGGTCAGTAACGCCTGCCACACCTTCTGCTGAAATTCCGTGCCGGCAAAATCCAGTTCCAGTTCGAAACGGTTACGCGTGCCGGCGAAGTATTCCTGCAACTGTTGCGCGGTGCGCACCAGGATCGGGTTGTCCGCTGCTTCAGTCATCGGCCCCAGCCTTACCCGACCAGGCTTGTCGTTTTCCCAGAGGATGGCCGCCAGTCGTGCGCCTTTCGCCACCAATTTCAATTCGCCGACCGGAGACGCCAGGGTGGTGAAGGTGTAGGACATGCCGGCGGACTCCGTAAAAGTGTTGAACAGGGGCCCAGCATACTGCCTCGTCGGGGAGGCGCAATACGCAATCCCAGCCATACTTGCCTACTGCTCTTGAACCGTTCCCTGTGTTTTTGAACAGAACCTAAAAACAAAAAGAGACCGACTCATGAAGTTCGAACCTTTTACCCAATCGCTCGTGGCAACCGCATTGGCGCTGAGTTGCCTGACGGCCCACGCGGCCTCCGTCGCCCCGGTCGCAGCCGAAAACGGCATGGTTGTCACCGCCCAGCATCTGGCCAGCCACGTCGGCGTCGATGTGCTCAAGAATGGCGGCAACGCCGTCGACGCCGCCGTTGCGGTAGGTTATGCGCTGGCGGTGGTGTACCCCGCGGCGGGCAACCTGGGCGGCGGCGGTTTCATGACGATTCAACTGGCGGACGGGCGCAAGACCTTCCTCGATTTCCGTGAAAAAGCCCCGCTGGCCGCGACCCCCGACATGTACCTCGACAAAGCGGGCAACGTCATCCCGGACCTGAGCACCCGCGGCCATCTTGCCGTTGGCGTACCGGGCACCGTCTCGGGCATGGAACTGGCCCTGAAGAAATACGGTACCAAACCCCGCAAGGAAGTGATCGCTCCGGCGATCAAGCTTGCCGAAGACGGTTTTGTGCTGGAGCAGGGCGATGTCGACTTGCTGGAGTACGCCACCGACGTTTTCAAGAAAGACATGCGCGACTCGGGCTCGATCTTCCTGAGCAATGGCGAGCCGATGCAGGTGGGCCAGAAACTCGTACAAAAAGACTTGAGCAAAACCCTGCGGGAAATTTCCGAGAAGGGCGCCGACGGTTTCTATAAAGGCTGGGTGGCCGACGCCATCGTCACCTCCAGTCAGGCCAACAAGGGCATCATCACCCAGGCCGACCTCGACAAATACCAGACCCGCGAACTGGCGCCGATCGAGTGCGATTACCGTGGCTATCACGTGGTCTCGGCGCCACCGCCAAGCTCTGGTGGCGTGGTGATCTGCGAGATCATGAACATCCTCGACGGCTACCCGATGAAAGAACTGGGCTTCCGCTCGGCTCAGGCGATGCACTACCAGATCGAAGCGATGCGTCACGCGTATGTGGACCGCAACAGCTACCTCGGCGACCCGGACTTCGTGAAAAATCCGATCGCCCATTTGCTGGATAAAAACTACGCGACCAAAATCCGCGAAGTCATCGACCCGCAGAAGGCCGGCGTGTCCCGCGAGATCAAACCCGGCGTAGCGCCCCACGAAGGTAGCAACACCACCCATTACTCGATCGTCGACAAATGGGGCAATGCGGTGTCGGTGACCTACACCCTCAACGACTGGTTCGGCGCTGGCGTCATGGCGAGCAAAACCGGGGTCATCCTCAACGATGAAATGGACGACTTCACCTCGAAAATCGGCGTGCCGAACATGTACGGCCTGGTGCAGGGCGAAGCCAACGCCATCGCCCCCGGCAAAGCGCCGCTGTCGTCCATGAGCCCGACCATCGTCACCAAGGACGGCAAAGTCGTCATGGTCGTCGGCACTCCCGGTGGCAGCCGGATCATTACCGCGACCCTGCTGACCATCCTCAACGTGATCGACTACGGCATGAACATCCAGGAAGCGGTGGATGCACCTCGTTTCCACCAGCAATGGCTGCCGGAAGAAACCAACCTGGAGAACTTCGCCACCAGCCCGGACACCAAGAAGATGCTCGAGAGCTGGGGGCACAAATTTGCCGGACCACAGGACCCCAACCATATCGCAGCTATTCTGGTAGGTGCGCCTTCGCTGGAAGGCAAGCCAGTGGGCAAGAACCGCTTCTATGGAGCGAACGATCCACGGCGTAATACCGGGTTGTCACTCGGTTACTGAAACAGGATCAGCGGCCACTTAGGCTCCCTGGGTGGCCCCGATCCCCGTAGCAGCTGCCGAGCCTGCGAGGCTGCGTTCGACAGCTGCTACACGCTCGAAATGGGAGTTGAAATCCATCGTTGTACCGACCTATCTAAGGAAGGAAGCCATGAGCACCGCACTCCTGATCATCGACGTCCAACACGCGCTGTGCACGGGCGAGTATGAATGCTTCGACATCCAGCGCGTCATCGACACCATCAACGATCTCAGCACCAAAGCCAGGGCCGCCAACATCCCGGTTATCCTGATCCAGCACGAAGAAGAGGGCGACCTGTTGCGATACGGCGGCGAAGGCTGGCAACTGGCCGACGGTCTGAAAACTTCACCCCAAGACCTGCGCGTGCGCAAAACCACCCCGGATTCGTTCTACCAGACTCACTTGCAAGAACAGCTGCAAGAGCTGGACGCCAACCGCCTGATCATCTGCGGCCTGCAAACCGACTACTGCGTCAACGCCACCGTTCGCCAGGCGCATCAATTGGGCTACGACGTCGTGCTGGTGGCCGATGCCCATTCCACCGTCGACAACGGCACAATGAGCGCCGAAGACATCATCGCCGAACACAACAAGGATCTGGCGCACCTGACCGGCTCCGTGGCGCGGATTGACGTCTTGCCGGCCAGCGAAATCAAAGTCTGAAAACTCCGCCAGCCCGTGGCGAGCGTGCGCGCCTGGGGCTGGACGCAATCGTTGCGCCTATGGCATGGTCAAAAAAATAATACGCCACGTAGCGAACAGGATCAGAACGATGGAGGAGGGTGATGAAGTCGGCGCCAAGGCGTCGATGGCGACATTGCAGGCATTCAATCTTTGCGTATTGCACCTGGGGCGTCTTGCCCGAGATCGCGGTGCATCGCAGTTCATCGCAGACGGCCTGCAGGCATTCAGCCAACTGATGCCCTTCGCTTCGGCCTGGTGGGGCGAGATGTCCGGGTCAGGCGTCGATATTGCGCCCAGAAGCTGGATGCACGGGCGAATCAATTTGCCCGAGTCGTTTGCCGCCGAGTGGCACAAGTGCGCGCACAACGACAAATTCTCCCATGACACCTTGAGTCGACCCGGTGAGGTTGTGCGCGACAGCGGTTTCACCGACCCCAATGAAGAAGTGAACGTGTTCGCCCGGCGCCACGACCTCTACCACCTGATGTGCATCACCTTCGAGTTACCCGAAAGCGGCTTGATGTTCTTCGTCTGTCTCTACCGAGGCCTTGATGCCTCGGCTTTCAACGGCAGCGAGGCCGATCTGTTTTCGGCCTTCTGCGACCACCTGTTGCAGCTGTGGCGATTCCAGGTTCAGGACATGATCCGCTTCGATACGGGCAACGGGGCGTCTGACTTTGGCGTCGCGCGCATGGACGGCAGCTTGCTGTACGTGGGGGCAACGCTGTGTGCAGCCATTGAACGTGAGTTACCCGGCTGGAACGGTTCAATGCTTCCCGCGCAGGTGATCGCGCAACTGCAAAAGGCACCCTGCGTCATGCGCCTGGGCCGCTGCGCCCTGACACTGAGCCCTAACGCCGAGCACGTTATCCTGTCGCTCGAAGCCCAGTCGCGCGGGGCGATGCTTGCGCCACGCGAGCGAACGGCGGCGATGCTGTTTGCCGCCGGCCACTCCTACAAGGAGATTGCCAAAATCCTTGAACTGAGTCCTGCGACAGTGCGCACTTATCTGCGCAACTGCTATTTGCAACTGGGCGTGAAGAGCAAGGTGGAACTGGGTTCGGTGCTGCGTTCAGCGACCTCGCTCGCGGATGCGCCGCGCCGCGATTAAATCCGCCTACAACGCGCGCCCTGTAGGAGCGAAGCTTGCCCGCGAAGGCACCTTTAAAACGAAGGCTTATTAAGCCGCCCATCAAGGGCAAAAGGCTCTTGCAATACCAACTCGTACAACCCATTAGCCAATTGCGGGTTCATCAACAAATTCCAGCTATGCGGCGAGACACTGGAAGGGACCAACACAAAGGGGTACACACTTAACAGGTCCGCACCGAACTGTTGCTGGCTGCGACTTGGGGTACCTGGTACCAGCCAATTTGAGTTTGCGATGCTGTCGGGCTGCACCACATAAATCCTGGACGGGTTGAGCACTCGGGCCTGGGTAAGACGATGGGGCTTGCAATCCAGCGCGTCGAAATCCTTATGCACCGCAACTTCAAGGATGGCCGTAGAGGCATCCAAGGCTGCATAAACCGTGGCCATACCTTTAGGGTTCCAGCGCCCACCCACTTTTTCAGCGCCAATACCCGAATTCCAGGAGGGGGCATACTCAGCAGGATCAAGGCGCCAGAAGTGAATCTCACTGCTCAAAGGGTCTTTGGCCATCAATAGACCCCATACTCAATACGCGTCAGAAAGTCAGTCACCAACTCATACCCGACCGAATTTGAAATCAGGTCGATGGGGATTTCACCGTCCAGGCCCCGTGCAGGTTTGACCATCCACTGCTCTGCAAGCTCACGCGAACCCAGCACTTCCGTTGCCTTTTCCAAGACCTCCGCATAGTTGAGTGCTCGCGTGCTTTGCTCCGCGGTCAACGCTTCATTGGGCGTTTTCAACCGCCGCGCTAGCGTGCGATCAGATGCGCCAACGATTTTCGACAGCACGCCGCGTTGCTTATACACCTCGCTGTGTTCGATCATGTCGAGCACCGACTGCAGCGGGAAACCGTTTTTAACGGCCCTGTAAATCTCCATACGATCATCGCTATTTCTTCCAGAAAGCAAGACCGCAACCATTGGGGGCACGCGACTGGAACCCGGCATTTTCACCTTCACCGCACGCTCGCCATTACTCAAGACGGTTACGGCAACATTGGATTCGAGTGGTTTAACCTTTCTTTTTGGGCTGGCATCTTTGCCAGCCTCGTCGACTACGACATCTTTTTTCTTGGCGCTCATGGCAGCCTCCGCCGCTTTGTCATCTGGCATAAACTATAGTGCCAAATGGCAGGAAAGACCTAATCCCACGATGTTTGCCTACAACGCGCCCCGAGACCTGTGGCGAGGGAGCTTGCTCCCGCTGGGCCGCGCAGCGGACCCAAAAAAGGGATCGCTGCACAGCCCAACGTCAGTGACCCACTACCACGGCAGACTGCACCTATTTGGGTAGATCAATTTTATCCAGCACCCGGTTCGCGGTGATCTCCGCCACCATGATGCTGTTTGAAATACCCAGCAGGGCGTAGCGCGATTCACCCTCCAGATGATCCACCAACTGATGGACCATCACATCGACCGAGGCTAGCGTCTCAACCAAAAAAACCGCCAGGGTTTCGGCCTTGGCTTCTGGGTCCACGGAAAACAGATTGCTGGGTTTACGCGCGGTGGCTTTGATGTCGGCATTCGACGGGAAGTGGAAGTCGAGGGCGCGTTCGGCGGCCTCGTTGAGCTTTTTTGAATCGAGAGATTCGTAGGGGGACGCCGGGTCTGTGACCGGCGGGTTGGGCGTTGCCTTGAACATGGTGACTAACCTTTAGTGAGGCCGCAACCATCTCGCTGCTAAACGAAAGGGTGGCAGCTGTGCGCAAGTTAGCAGACCGGTAAGTCACCCAAAACCCGGCGCACCCGAAGGTGCCATGCGCACAGCCACCATCAAGTGCAGGCGAATGCCTGACTGGATAAGACCTGTGCAACCGTGAATGACTAGCCGGGCTGCTAAACCCGATCACTGGGAATCAGTGACGCGAATCAAGTTACCGGTGGGGCTCTAGGCGCACAAGCCGGCGGATTCTGGTGCAGCCGTAGGCAACGGCGCAAGGTTTTGTAGCTTTCAGGACGTAACTTTGAGGTCTTTTAAACAAGCCTCTTCAGTCAATGTTGACTGTGCCACCGTCTTCGCAAGCAAGCCCGCTCCCACAGGTTCCGCCGCTACACCAGATCGGATCCCTGTCATTTAATTGCCTCCCCCCTCCTCATTTGTAGAGGTCCATCCGACGCCTGCGCCCTATAGGGTATGCCTGCATATCAGAGGCTTGCGGCCGTCTGTTCGGGGCACTTCCAAAACTATAAAAACAGAGGTGAGGCAGTTGAAATTTTCCAGGCTGTTTATCGCCGTTGCGTCGACAACGGCATTTTCCTGCATGGCGCTGGTGGGGTGTCAGACACAGGGTTCGACACCGGCTGACAGGGTGATGCGCAACGGCTATGTCTACACCGTCGATGGCAAGAACTCCGTGCAGCAGGCGATCGCCGTCACGGGCGGGAAGATCGTCTATGTCGGCAGCGATGAAGGCGTTGCTTCGTACATCGGCACGCAGACACAGCTGATCGATCTGGCGGGACGCATGTTGATGCCCGGCTTCGTCGATGCGCACATGCATCCGGGGGATGGCGGTCGCGCCATGACGTTGTGCGACCTGAAATACCAGACGATGACCCGCAAGGTTTTTCAGGAAACCATTCAGGCATGTCTGGATGCCGACAAGGGCAAGGGCCCCGATGTCTGGCTTGAAGTGGGCAGCTGGGACCGCATGGGCATGACCGGGCTCGATGGCGATCCCGATAAATCGACGCTGGACGCGCTCAAGACCAATCGCCCGATTCAGGTCCGTTCCACCGACTTCCATACCGTGCTGACAAACTCCCGCGGCCTGGCGGTCGCGGGCATCAACAAGCACACGGCCAATCCGGGGGATGGCAAGTACGTGCGCGACAGCGCCGGCAACCCGACCGGTATTTGCGAGGACGGTGCCGCCGATGCCATGGCCGCCGTGGTGCCGCCGGCCAGCGACGCAGAAAAACTCAACCAGACTCGGGCGGCGCTCGACGCCATGCGCCAGCAAGGTATCACCAGTTTCTTCGATGCCTTGTCGGGGCCTGAAAATGGCAAAGCGTTTACCACCCTGCAACAGTCGGGCGAGCTGACCGCACGGGCCTTGTTGGCGATCAAACTGGACCCTGCCGCCGCTGCTGCAGACCCGGCGAAAACCATTGCCGAGGCCAAGGCACTGGCCAACACCTATGACCAGGGCGAAGCCAAAGTCGCGCCGGGCGTGAGCATGCGTCACGTCAAATTGTTCATGGACGGCATCATCAACGCTCCAGCGGATACCGGGGCAATGCTGACGCCGTACCTGCGCAATGCCGGCACGGATACCGCGCCCAAGTGGACGCCTGGCAAGAATGCCGGTGAGCTGTACTTCCCGCCGCAAGTGCTTAATCCGTTGCTGTTGCAAGCGGTGCAGGCCGGCCTCGACCCGCACCTTCACGCCACCGGGGATCGGGCGGTGCGTGACTCGTTGAACGGTATCGAATACGTGCGCCAGCAACTGCCGGGAAATGGCTTTCGTCCGGCCATTACTCACGCGGAATCGGTGGACCCCGCCGACTATGCACGCTTCAAGGCGCTGGATGTGACCGCCAACATGTCGTTCCAGTGGGCCCAGCAGGCGCCGTCCACGGTTGACGGCACCAGCGATCATCTGGGCCCGGCGCGTTTTGCCCGCATGGAACCATCGGGCAGCATCAGCCGCGCTGGCGGCCGGGTTGCCTATGGCAGTGACTGGCCTGTCGACCCGCTCGATGAATTCCTGGCGCTGAAGATCGGTGTCACCCGCTCAGGCGATCCGCTGAACCCGCACAGCTACGGCCCAAAATATGCGGGCAGGTTGAATGCCGACCCGGCGCTGTCGCGCACTGACGTGTTGCGCGCCATCACCATGAACGCCGCCGAGCAACTGAAACTGGACGCTGTCGTCGGTTCGGTCGAAGTGGGCAAGTTCGCCGACTTGATCGTGCTGGACAAGAACTTCATGCAGGTGCCGGAGGATGAGCTGGGCCGTAACGAGGTGCTGCTAACGATGGTCGGCGGCAAGGTCGTGTGGGCCAAGGCGCCGTTCGTTGGACCTGATCCGAAGGCGTTGTCACAAATCTCCCGAACCGCCCAATAAAAACAAGAGAGTGTTCCGATGCAACTATTCATTCCCAACCTGTTGGCCGCAGCCCTGGCCATTTCTTCGGTGCAGGCCATGGCCGCCGCTGATCTTGTGCTGTTCAACGGCAAGGTCTTTACCGCCGAACCCGGTCAAGGACTGGTTCAGGCCGTGGCGGTGCAAGACGGCAAGATTCTAAAAGTGGGCAGCAATGCCGAGATCAACGCCCTGGCCGATGCCCAGACGCAACGAATCGATCTGGCGGGCAAAGTACTGATGCCTGGAATGATTGATACCCATAGTCACCCGGTGGTTGCGGCCTTCAACAGCCAGGGGGCCAACCTGCTGGATGAAGTAAAGCCGTTGCCGGAACTCGAGCAATGGGTGATTGAGCAGGATGAAGCGGGGCGAGCACGGGCCGGTGACGTGATCAGCATTGCCGGGGTGAGTTCGGCCTATTGGGAGAAAAGCCGCGAGCTTGGTCAGCACTTCAATCAGGGACGCTGGGCGGAACAACCGGTGGTCCTCAGCGGGATTGACGGGCATACCGGCTGGGCCAACAACGCGATGCTCAAGCGTCTGAAGATCGACGCGGCATTGGTAAAAGGTCTGTCGGAACAGGACCGCAGCTTCGTGGGGCACGCAGCGGACTTCACCCCCAATGGTTTGTTCGCCGAGTCGCGCTGGGACAAGGTACGCAGTCAGATCCCCGCGCCCGACAAAGAGGTCATGTTGAAGGCTGCCCGCGAGGCGGTGAAGGTCAATAATCAATATGGCGTTACCGCCTGGATGGACGCGGCCGCGAATGCCGGAAGTGGTGATTCACTGTTCGATTTCCAGGCCACCGAGCAGAGTTACGGTGTTCTACCGCTTTACCGCGAACTGGCAGAGAAGGGCGAGCTCAATGCCCACGTCGCGGCGCTGCTGCTGGCTAACCCAAAAAGCCGGCCGGCGGACCTGGAGATGCTGGCCAAGGTGATGAAGAAATTCGAGGGCGTACCCAACCTGAGCTTCCCGGGCATCAAGGTCTTCGCTGACGGCGTTCTGGAGTTTCCGGGGCAGACGGCAGCGGTGATTGTTCCGTTCACCAACAGTCACAAAAACGGTCAGTTGCTAATCGACCCGGCACACTTCGGTGAGTTGGTAGTCGCGGCGGAGAAGCGCGACTGGATTGTGCACACGCATGCGGTCGGCGACCGTGCCGTACGTGAGTCACTCAATGGCTTTGAATACGCGCGCAAGCTCAACCCGACACCGATGGCCCACAGCATTACCCACCTGCAACTGGTCAATCCAAAGGAGTTCCCGCGCTTCAAACAACTTGGCGTGATCGCTTCCATGCAGCTGCTGTGGGCCACCGGCGAGTCTTACACGGTGGAGTTGGTCAAACCGTATATCAGCGCGTTTGCTTACGGTTACCAGTATCCCGCCAGGTCCCTGCATAACGCCGGTGCGGTCATCGCCGGTGGCAGTGACTGGCCGGTGTCCAGCCCCAACCCGTGGAATGCCATCGCCCAGGCCAGCACTCGCAAAGGGCCGCTGGGGGTGTTGAACGCCAATGAAAGCATTGATCGCCAGACCATGTTCTACGCCTACACCCTCAATGCCGCCAAAGTCCTGCGGCTGGAGCAACAGATTGGCTCGCTGGCGCCCGGCAAACAGGCTGATCTGATCATCCTCGACCGCGATGTGTTCAAGGTCAGCGACGACGAGCTGTTCGACACCAGGGTCCTGAAGACTTTCTTTGCTGGCAAGCAGGTTTACGCGCCCGCGTCCTGACGACTACCCGCCGGCAGCACCCAGAAAAATGCACCTGCCCCTCGCATTGCGAGGGGCTGGGCAACGCCATGCCCGAAATCACCCGCTGATCCATAAAAATAAGAGACTTGTATGAACGTACGCTCAGCATTGACCCTTGCCAGCCTTGTATTGGCTCCCCTGACCAGCCAGGCACTGACACTTAACGACAACTTCAGCCTGGACATGACCCTGGGCGTTGTCAGTGACTATCGCACGCGTGGCATTTCGCAAACCCTGGGGGATCCGGCGGTTCAGGCCGGCGCCACGCTGGTGCACAGCAGCGGCTTGTACGTTGGCGCCTGGACCTCGAATGTCGATTACGGCGGTCCCTACAAGACCCGGCAGGAACTCGAGTACTACGCGGGCTATTACTGGCAGGCGACCGAAGCAATCAGTCTCGATCTGGGGTACCTCAAGTACGACTATCCAAAGGAAGGCCAATTCAACCTGAGTGAGGTCTACGCCATCCTTGATGTTTATGGCGTGAAGCTCGGCGCCAACTACTCAAACGATACGCCGAACTTCTTTGGCGAGGACCAGGACACCCTTTACACCTACCTCAGCTACAAAATCGAATTGCCGGCCGAGATCGGCCTGGACCTGCGCGTGGGTCGCAACGATGTCAAAGACCCGGCGTTCTGGTCCGCCAACGGTGAAAGCCGTGATGCCTACACAGAGTGGGAGGCCAAACTGACCCGTGATTTTGTGGGCGTGACCTGGGGCCTCAGCTACATCGATACCGACCTGTCGAAAAGCGAATGCGCGAGCTGGTACGGCTATGGCGATCTATGCACGGCCACCGTGGTAGCCAGTGCCAGCAAGGCCTTCTAGTGTTCAAGCCGACACGATAAAAACAACAAACTGTTCTTCACAGGATCGCTGCCCCATAGACGCCGCCGGTAAAGATGGTCGCGCAGCTTGGCGGCGTCGATATTTCCTGGATCGTCGGGCTGGTGGTGCCGGGCATTCTCTACTACTGGGTGGCCAGGACATCCGCGCTTGCCGTGTCGGTCGAGAAGGCTTGAATGCCCTGTCGTTCAAGGGCTGCAGAGTGGACGCGGCGATAACGACCTTGTGTTCAAGCGTCTCCTATACTGATCCGCGTTGACAGGTTCAACGCAGATCCTGAAGGCCGCTGGAACAGCAGCCAGCGGCTTCCCTACGACTCAACAGTAAGGAGAACGAACATGGCAATCCGTATTGGCGACGAAGCACCGGACTTTACCGCCGAAAGCACCGAAGGCCCGCTGCATTTCCACGAGTGGATCGGCGACAAGTGGGCGATCCTGTTTTCGCATCCCAAGGACTTCACCCCGGTGTGCACCACTGAGCTTGGCTACATGGCAGGGCTCAAGCCGGAGTTCGATAAACGCAACACCAAGATCGTCGGGCTCAGCGTCGACCCTGTCAGTAACCATCAGGCCTGGGCCAAAGACATCGAAGAGACCCAGGGGCATGCGGTCAACTATCCAATGATCGGGGATGAGAACCTGGTGGTGGCGAAGCTTTACGACATGATTCATCCGAATGCCAGTGGCGGCGCACGTACCGCAGCCGACAATGCCACCGTGCGCTCAGTGTTCATCATCGGCCCGGACAAAAAGGTCAAGGCGATGCTGATCTACCCGATGAGTGCCGGGCGTAACTTCGATGAAGTGCTGCGGCTGCTCGATTCTCTGCAATTGAATGCCAAGCACACGGTCGCCACCCCGGTGAACTGGCGTCCGGGCGAGGACGTGATCATTCCCACTTCGGTCTCGGATGAGGACGCCAGGAAGAAGTATCCGGATGGCTTCAAAACGGTGAAACCTTATTTGCGCACAGTGGCGCAACCGAAGTAATCGATCCGTTGGGAGACCCCAATGCCAGTCAATTAAGCGAAATCCATGTGGGAGCGGGCTTGCTCGCGAAAGCGGTGTGTCAGGCGACATCAATGTTGACTATGCCGCCGCCTTCGCGAGCAAGCCCGCTCCCACAGTCTGTTACTCGCTCTCAAGCGCGAGTTCGCTCAGGTCAGCCCCACACATCTGTGCCAACACCTGAACCACCAGGGCATGATCCTCACGCTGGGGCAGCCCTGAAACGGTGACGGCGCCAATGCACCCCACGCCCTTGACCGACACCGGAAAGCTGCCGCCATGATCGGCGTAATCACGCAGGGGCAATCCCATCAAACCTTCGAGTGAATCACCCTGAAGCTTAAAGGACAGGCCTACGCGGTATGAGCTGAGTTCCATCAGTTCCACGACATTTCGCTTGCGTCGTGCCCAGTCGGCGTTGCTGGCGGAGGTTCCGGGCATCGAGTAGAAAAACACCGTGTCCCGCGCCAGCCTGACCTCAATCGTGGCGAACACGCCTTGCTCCTCGCAGGCGCTTTTCAAACGGGTGCCCAAGTCCCAGGCCGTCGTTTTGTCGAAGCGCTCAAACGTCAGGGTTTCTTCCTGGAGTGCGATGCGTTGCAGGTCGGTTTTTATGTCCATGATTTCTTCCTCATCCCTTGCGGGCGGTCGTACTGTTACGCACGGTTAATGTGAACGGCAGCACCACATGGCGGTCCGGGATGGGCTTTTTTTCAATGAGGGCGATTAGCATTTCAACGGCCTTTTGGCCGAAGATTTCGGCGGGTTGCGCAATGGTCGTCAACGCCGGATCACAATAGGCCGCGAATGGGATGTCATCGAAACCGACCAACGAAATATCGTCGGGTACCCGCAAACCCTGTTGTTTGATGCGCTTCAATGCACCGATCGCCATTTCATCGTTTTCGCAAAAGAATGCGGTCGGGCGGTCGGCCAAATCCAGCAGCATTCCCGCGCCATCAAAACCGGCCTTCAACGTGAAGTCCCCGTGGCAGATCAATTGCGGGTCCGAAGCGATACCGGCCTGGTGCAATGCATCTTGATAACCGGCCACGCGGTCGCGTGTGAGCGGGCTGCTTTTCGGGCCTTTGATCAGGCCGATCCGGCGATGACCCAGATCGATCAGATGCTCCGTCATGGCCTTGGCCGCTGCCCGGTTGTCGAGGCTGATCGTCGGATGCCGCCCGCCTTGAATCACCTCACAGGCGTTGACCAAGGGCAGCGACTCGCCATGCGGGGAGGGCGATTCAAACGGGTCGTAGGCGCGCAACTGAATCACGCCGTCGGCCTGGTGGGCGTACACCAGCGCGGCAAACTCCCGTTCGATTTCCTCGCGCCCCTGGGTGTCGCACAGCAGCAATCGATATCCGGCCGCCTGTGCCGCCTGTTGGGCACCGCTGATCACCCGTGCGAAAAACGTGTTGGCGATGGCCGGGACCAGAATCACCAGGTTGCCGGTTCTGCGCGAACGGAACTGCACGGCCATGAGGTTCGGCCGATAGCCGGCCTGTTCCACGGCTGCGTTGACCTTGTTCCGGGTTTCGGGGAGTACGCGCTCGGGCGACTTCAGCGTTCTGGACACGGTGGCCACCGAGACGCCGGCCAGCCGGGCTACTTCACGGATATTGGACAAGACGACCTCGTTATCGAACCGGCAGATGTAAGCATGGCCGGCGAGCTTACCGCAGTCCGGCCGTGCGCTGAAATGACCTTCATTTTTAACCCAGGGTTTGACACCCGAAGTAACTGAGCTTAAATTTCCGGCACTATGTAACCGGTTACATCATAGTCAAACCTGAGCGCTGATCCGCCCCGAAAAAGAGAAAATTCGCGATGAACGTTGCAACGACAAAAATAAGAATGGGGTTTGTCGGGGGCGGCGAGGGTGCCTTCATCGGCAAAGCCCACCGCCAGGCCGCCGGTCTCGATGGTCGTTTTGAACTGGTGTGCGGTGCATTCAGCCGAGACGCCCGCAACAATCAGGACACCGGCGCCGCGCTGGGATTGTCCGCCTCACGCTGCTACAGCGACTGGCAACTAATGCTGGATAGCGAGCGCGCACTGCCTGCCGACCAACGCATGGAGCTGTTGGTCATCGTCACACCCAATCACTTGCACGCGCCGATCGCCAGCCAGGCACTGAGCGCGGGTTTTCATGTGTTCAGCGAAAAGCCCGCGGCACTGAATCTGTCCGAACTGCTGGCGCTCAAGGCAGTGGTGAAAAGCAGCGACCGCCTCTATGGACTGGCCCACACGTATCTGGGTTATCCGATGGTCTGGCAGGCGCGCAAGATGGTGCGTACCGGCGTGATCGGCGCGGTGCGCAAGGTCATCGTCGAGTACCCGCAGGGCTGGCTGAGCCGGGACGTGGCCGGACAGGGCAACAAGCAGGCGAGTTGGCGCGATCAACCCGAGCAGTCGGGGTTGGGCGGCTGCATTGGCGACATCGGTACCCATGCCTTTTCATTGGCCGAATTCATCGCGGACCAAACCATTACACACGTGTGTGCGAGCCTGGGCGTGCACGTTGCCGGGCGGCAACTGGACGATGACGCGGCGATGCTGTTCAAAATGGCCGCCGGGGCCAGCGGGGTGTTGATCGCCAGCCAGGTGTGCGCCGGGGAAGAAAACCCGTTGAAGATCCGCGTCTATGGCGATAAGGGCGGGCTGGAGTGGCGTCAAGAGGAGCCTGCTAGCCTGATCCATCGCTCCCTTGATCAACCGTTGAGCATCCTTCGTTCCGGTGTCGGTCAGCCCTGGTTATGCGAGGCCGCCAGCCAGCGCATGCGTTTGCCTGCCGGGCATCCCGAAGGTTATCTCGAGGCCATGGCCAATCTCTATGGTGATTTCGCCACCGCGATCCGCAGCAACGTCGAAGGCAACGATGCTCCCGGCGTGCCGGGCATCGACGTCGGGTTGCGTGGCATGGCGTTCATCGAAGCGGTGGTCGCCAATCATCGCGGCGACGCGAAGTGGACCGAACTGGTCTGCAACCCATGAGTCCGGAGAACCCTCTTGTGAACCACACCTCCCCAACACCGGCAGGCCTGCGCGGCCCGGGTATTTTTCTCGCGCAGTTCATGTCCGCCGAAGCGCCTTTCGACACCCTCGCTAACATTGCCCGCTGGGCCGCAGCGCAGGGTTACAAGGCCATTCAATTGCCGACCCTGGGCACGCAATACATCGACCTGGCGCGCGCCGCCGACAGTCAGGATTACTGTGACGAGTTGAAGGCCGTCTGCACCCAGGCAGGCGTCGAAATCAGCGAGCTGTCCACGCATCTGCAAGGCCAACTGGTGGCGGTGCATCCGGCGTTCGATACGTTGTTCGATGACTTCGCTCCCGAACATGTGCGCGGTCAGCCCCAGGCACGAACCGAGTGGGCCATCGATCAGTTGAAACTCGCCGCGCGCGCCAGCCAACGCCTGGGGCTGAAGGCGCACGCGACGTTTTCCGGTGCGCTGCTCTGGCCCTATGTCTACCCGTGGCCGCAACGCCCGAGCGGTCTGGTCGAGCAGGGTTTTGCCGAACTGGCCAGGCGCTGGTTGCCGATCCTCGATTGTTTCGAAGAGGCCGGCGTCGACCTCTGCTACGAGATCCATCCCGGTGAAGACCTGCACGACGGCGCCTCGTTCGAGCGTTTCCTTGAGGCTGTCGATCATCATCCGCGTGCCGCGATCCTCTACGACCCGAGTCATCTGCTGCTTCAACAAATGGACTATCTGGGCTTCATCGATCGTTACCACGAGCGCATCCGCATGTTCCACGTCAAGGACGCCGAGTTCCGGCCCGATGCCCGTTCGGGTGTCTACGGCGGTTATCAAGGTTGGGTCGAGCGGCCTGGCCGCTTCCGTTCTCTGGGCGATGGGCAGATCGATTTCAAATCGATTTTCAGCAAATTGACGCAGTACGACTTTGCCGGTTGGGCGGTTCTGGAGTGGGAGTGTTGCCTGAAGGATGCGGAGCAGGGCGCAGCAGAAGGAGCGGCCTTTATCCAGCAGCACATGATCAGCAAAACCCGAAAGGCCTTTGATGATTTCGCCAGCGTGGCGTCTGACGAACGTTTCAATCGGCGGCTATTGGGTTTGCCCGACGCCTGAAAAACCTGTTTGCCCCTTTCTCCCCCAAAAAAAACAATAAAGCGGTGACTGACATGACCACGATGACTGCGCGATTGAGCGTAATGATGTTCCTGCAGTTCTTTATCTGGGGCGGATGGTTCGTAACCCTCGGCACCTTCCTCTCCAGTAACCTGGGGGCCAGCGGCGGGCAGATCGGCATGGCGTTCTCGACGCAGTCCTGGGGCGCGATCATCGCGCCCTTTGTGATCGGTTTGATTGCCGACCGCTACTTCAATGCCGAGCGCATTCTCGCGGTGTTGCATCTGATCGGCGCGGTGCTGCTGTTGCAACTCTATCGAGCGCCTGACTTCAATGGGTTTTACCCGTTCGTGCTGGCCTACATGATGATCTACATGCCGACGCTGGCGTTGGTGAATTCGGTGGCGTTCCGGCAGATGCGCGACCCGGCTCTGGAGTTCTCGCGGATCAGGGTATGGGGCACCATCGGCTGGATTGTGGCGGGCGTGGTGATCAGCTTTGTGTTTGCCTGGGATTCGCAACAAGCGATCTCATCCGGTGGCTTGCGCAATACTTTTCTGATGTCGGCCATCGCCTCCTTCGTGCTCGGGATCTACAGCTTCAGCCTGCCGCGTACCGCACCGCTCAAACCTGAGCCGGGCCGTGTCGGCTTAAAGCAAATGCTGGGGCTGGACGCCTTGGGTTTGTTGAAGGACCGCAGTTACCTGGTGTTCTTCATCGCCTCCATTTTGATCTGCATTCCATTGGCGTTTTATTACCAGAATGCCAACCCGTTTCTGGCGGAAATCGGCGTGACCAACCCAACCGCCAAGATGGCGATCGGGCAAGTCTCGGAAGTGCTGTTCATGTTGCTCCTGCCGCTGTTTATTCAGCGTTTCGGCATCAAGATCGCGCTGTTGGTGGGGATGCTGGCGTGGGCGTTGCGCTACCTGTTGTTCGCCTACGGTAACAACGGGGACCTCGCTTTCATGTTGTTCACCGGCATCGCCTTGCATGGCATCTGCTACGACTTCTTCTTTGTTTCGGGGCAGATCTACACCGATGCCAAAGCGTCGGAGCGTTTCAGAAGCTCCGCGCAAGGGTTGATCACGCTCGCGACATACGGCTTGGGCATGCTGATTGGCTTTTGGGTGGCCGGGGCGGTCACCGATCAATATGCGTCGGCTGAGAGCCACGAATGGAAAAGCATCTGGCTGTTCCCGGCAGGGTTCGCGTTGGCGATATTTTTCTGTTTTTCGCTGGCCTTCAAAGGGCGGCAAAGCGTGGCGGTGCCGTCGAGTATTTGAAGCATGACCCGAGTCCGAAGAACACCATCGGAACCTGTGGTTCACCAATTTGGTGTTCGGCTCAGATCCTTGTGGGAGCGGGCTTGCCCGCGATGGCGGTGTGTCAGGCGACATTGATGTTGAGTCTGCTGACCTCATCGCGGGCAAGCCCGCTCCCACAGGGTTTGTTATTACCGACTGGCATTTCAGGGGGTATGGAATGCACTCAAGGCGCGCCAAACAGCATCGTCCAGTAAACACCCTCATCGCTGCGCGAATCTGCGGCATAGGCTGCGCCCACTTGGGTAAACATCGGGTTCATCAAGTTGGCGCAATGCCCGGGGCTGGCCAGCCAACTGGCCATCGCTTTGTTCGGTGAGCTTTGCCCGGCGGCGATGTTTTCACCGATCTGCCGGCCTCGATAGCCGGCGGCTTTGGCCCGATCAAATGGCATATCACCGTCAGGATCGCGGTGGGCGAAGTAATTGCCGTAGGCCATCGCCTTGCTGTGCCCTTGCGCGGCGGCCCCCAGGGCGGCATTCCAGGTCAGCGGTCGTGCGGCGGCAAAGCGTTGACGCCCGCACAGGCGCGGCTTGGCCCGTGCCGCATTGACCTGTGCCAGCAACGCCTTGCCCGCTTCTCGCGAATCACCGACACGTCCGTCGAGCACCGGTTGCGCCAGCACCACCTGCCATTCGCTACGGGAGCGAGTGACGCCGATGTCGGCGAACTGGGTATCGAGCAGCGCCCCGCAGTAGTCGCTCTCAAGCATGTCAAACGCCTCATCGGCATCCTGCGCGCCGACCACGCGGATGGTGCGCACGGTCACCGCTTGATAACCGTTAGCTTTCAAGGCACTCCGCAAACCGCCGCCATAGCCGACCGGCAGCGCCAGGTTCGATTTCAGCGACAGCGGCCGCAACGGCTTGACCGTACGGCCCGCACAGCGATCGGGATCGGCGCGGTAGTCGTTGATGACTTCCACCAGTTGCCGTTCCCCACTGGCATGGGCGGGGCTGGCGAGCAGCGGGAGCAAAGGCATCAGGCACAGCGAGATAAAGCGACAGCAGCGGACGGTTGGGCGCATGAACGAACAACTCTGATGAGATAACGACGGTAAAGTGGGATAGGGGCGAGCAATGACCGTAGGAGCGCTTCGTTGGGTGAGCTTCTTTTACGGCACGGCTAAGACTGCGGGTCTGAAGACTGGTTCACGAGGGGAAGAGACAAATTTGACGGCGCCGCCGTGGGGCTGATTCAGACTTGCACGGGTCAGTCCGCCGGGGACATCAGCCACGCTGGCTGGTACCGTATTGACATCCTTCAGGGGGTACAGGGACATGACGAAAACCAGGGGTGACAAAGACTGGGTAAAGCGCTCGGCTCAGCCGTTGAAGATGGAGCGTATTGAAGCCTTTTTTGGCGGCCATGGGTTTACGCCGCATCGCCACGACACCTACGCCATCGGACGAACGCTGTCGGGTGTACAAAGCTTCCAGTACCGCAAGACCAAGCGTCACAGTCTGCCGGGGAAAACCATTGTTTTGCATCCGGACGAGGTGCATGACGGTGAAGCTGGTACCGAAGCGGGTTTTCATTATCGGATGATCTACATCGAGCCCGCCTTGATTCAGCAAGTATTAGGCGGCAAACCCTTGCCCTTCATCGAGGGCGGGTTATCCAGCGACCCACGGCTTTATGCCGCGACCCAGGTGCTGCTGCAAAACCTCGACGCTTGCATCGAGCCCCTGGAAGAAGACGATGCCATTTACGATCTCGCGCAAGCACTGGATGCGATCTCGGGGCAACGCGGACGGCGCAAGTCGTTTGACTTTGCAGCGGCCGAACGTGCGCGTGCGCTGATTCATGAGTCGCTGGATCGAGTCATTACCCTGGAGGAGTTAGCGCAGGCCAGTGGTCGAGACCGCTGGAGCCTGAGCCGTGATTTTCGTGCGCTGTACGGCACGAGCCCCTATCGATACATGACTCAACGACGTCTCGATCTGGCAAGAGCACTGATGTTCGGGGGCCACTCGATGGCGGAAGCCGCCGTATCAGCAGGTTTTTTCGATCAAAGCCATATGACGCGTCAGTTCACCCAGACCTATGGCGTCTCACCTGGTCGATGGATGAAAAGGCTGGGCCTTGTTTAAAGGCGATCGACTTGCACAATCATGCAATACGCAGTGCTGATCCTCTCCTAAAGTCAGGCCTCGATAACTTGGCTAATGAGGGCAACTCAAATGAATTCCCAACCCGGCGTGACAACCTGCACCGCGATTAACTTTGCCGAAAAACTGGCTTTGTTCAGCGAGCAATGGGCACCCAAAGTCATTGCCGAAATGAACGACTACCAGTTCAAGGTGGTGAAAATCGAAGGCGACTTTATCTGGCATTCCCATGCCGACACCGATGAAACCTTCATCGTCCTCGAAGGCGAGCTTCGCATTGATCTTCGAGAAGGGGCCGTCGTGGTCAGGCAGGGAGAAATGTACGTCGTCCCCAAGGGCGTCGAACACAAGCCTTATGCTGAGCGAGAGGTGAAAATGTTACTGATCGAGCCGCGTGGAGTACTGAATACCGGCGATCAGGAGGGAGAAAGAACCGCAATCAATGATGTCTGGATTTAGACATCCTGGTCGTTTCTTCATCTCTGGGTGAGCAGGGCGCCTGAGCGCCTGGCGCCAGTTCAGCCGCCTCTATCGGTCCATCGGCCAGCAAGCATTCAGGAACGCAGTGTCATTATCTGAATCAACCCATTAGCGGCGTTTTCGTTGAAAAGGCTCGATGACAGGTGGCGAAGTGCCTCTCGTCGGAATGCAACGCGGCTATTTGGCGCTTTTCAGCTATTCTTGCGGCATCTGGACGGTGGCCATGACGTACTGGCACACGATGCGCAAGGAAGGGATGAAAAAATGGATGATGTGCATTGCGTGCAAGTTATCGCTGTAACTGGCGGTAAAGGTGGCGTGGGCAAGACAACGGTGGCGGTTAACCTGTCGCTGGCGTTGGCAAAAATGGGGCGGCGCGTCGTATTGCTCGACGCCGATCTGGGCTTGGCGAATATCGATATTCTGTTGGGGCTGACGCCGCGCTACACACTGGCTGATGTCATCGAAGGGCGTTGCGAGCTGTCCGAGGTGCTGATGCCAGGGCCTGGAGGCATTCGTGTTGCCCCGGCCTCTTCTGGATTGCAAAGCATGACTCATCTGGAGCCTGCGCAATACCGTGCGCTGATCCAGGCCTTTAGCGATATTGGCGATAAGCTGGATGTGCTGGTGATCGATACGGCCGCCGGTATCGGTGGCTCAGTGGTCAACTTCATCCGCGCGGCGCAGGAAGTGATGGTGGTCGTGTGCGATGAACCCACCTCAATCAGCGGCGCCTACGGGCTGATCAAACTGCTCAACCTGAACTACGGTCTGCACCGTTTTCGCATATTGGTCAACATGACGGGAAGTCCGGCGGAAGGCCGCAATCTGTTTGCCAAGCTGGAAAAGATTACCGACATGTTCCTGGATGTCACGCTGCAATACGTCGGCGCGATACCTAACGATGAATGTGCGCACAAAGCCGTGCAGAAGGGGCGTGCGGTGTTTGAAGCATTTCCCCGTTCCAAATGCGCCCAAGCCTTCCAGGCCCTGGCTCACAACGTCGACACCTGGCCATTGCCGACTCATCCGAGAGGGCATGTGGAGTTCTTCGTTGAGCAACTTGTGCAGAATTCGGGCAGGTGAGTCTCAAGGTCTCGTAATGTTGTTCACTTAAGCGCTCATACCTGCCTTTGTGGCGAGCGAGCTTGCTCGCGTTGGGCTGCGCAGCGGCCCCAAAATCTGACAACTATTGCCGATTTTTATGAGTGCTACGCACTCAAGCGGGAGCAAGCTCCCTCGCCACAGGTTTCTCACTGACTCAAAACCAGAACTCAAATCACAACTTGTAGCCGATCTGCCGCAACAGGTTCTTGCGCCACAGAATGTCTTCATCGCCTTCAATGTCTTTGGCACAGAAGCCATCCACCACGCCCAGAATCCCGCGCCCCTGTTCCGTCTCGGCAACAATCACTTCAGTGGGATTGGCCGTTGCACAAAAAATACGGCACACCTCTGGAACCATTTTGACGCTGTTCAAGACGTTCAATGGATAGAAACCGTCGCCCAGGAAAATGATGAAGCAATGGCCCGCGGCAATGGCTTGCGCATTTTTCTGCGCCAGTTCGATCATGGCGGTATCAGTGCCAGACCATCGCACCAGGCATTTACCGGAGGCTTCACAAAAGGCCACGCCGAACTGAATACCAGGCACGGCATTGACCAACGCTTCATGAATGTCCTCGATGGACTTGATGAAGTGCGTCTGACCCAAAATGAAGTTCGTCGTTTCCGGCTTGTCGATTTTCAACGTGATGAGCTGCATTTCAAACGCCTCCTTTCACGATGCTGCGGACCAAGTCTGGCCTTTTATCAAGCCGGGACGGTGTCTTGCCCTGCTGGCGGTGGCTCTGTGTAGACGCGAACATCCCCCAGTCTCCTGATCGTCGACTTGGGCAAGGTCGGCGCATCAAGAAGAATCGAATCAATGCGCTTGCGGATGTCAAAAACGATTGGGCCCAGGATAGCCTCGTCCTTGCCGCTGGCGATTTCGTCCTGAATCTCACGTGATATTGCCCCGAGTTTCTCGGCGGTGTCTTTGTGCCCGGCAGCCCGGGTGTCAAAGTTCAGGAAGGTCTGGACCGAACTCAACACCAGGGTCAAGAGTGACAGGACGCCGGCGACGTATTGGAGCCATACGGGCGAGGAGTCACTGATCGAGCCAAAGACGCTGGCGCTGACGATGGCCGACAGAACAACGCAGGGGATACCCAGTTTCCAGCTGAATTTCTCGAAATCCCGGGCACTGATTTCGTGTTCAATCTGCAACCGGACGATCATGCGATTCCATTTGGTCAGTAGTTCGAGCCGGCTCATGGTTGCAGTCCTTGGCAGGGGGATTGAGATGAATATTAGCTACTATTTGACCGCCTGGTCGGATTCAGAGGCAGGACGGAGTTGAGTCGCCAAACCTTCTTCCTCTCGGAGCTGGCGGCTCATATCGTCGCAGCTTTGCGACCAGGCTGTCAGCCACGTCGACATTTCGGGTGACTGTTCAGCCAAGCCCAGCTCCCGGACAAACTCGGCAGGTGAGACCGTACCTTTCGCCGCGCGGAACAGCCCTCGCATGATAACGACGCCAATCACTCGCCCTTTGCTCACGAAGCGGTGTTCCATAAAGCTCCACTTATCGTCCCAGCCGAGTATTCGGGTATGAATCTCGAACGATTCGAACAGCTTCAGCTCCCGCCGAAATTTGCCCCAGGTATCCCCAACAATCGGCACCGCTCTATGGCGCAGGGCCACTCGGTAGGCACCGCTGCGCAGGACGAAATCCATGCGACCTATATCGGCCAAAGTGAAATACCGGCCATTGGTGACGTGTCGGTTAAGGTCAAGATCGAGCGGCCAGACGCGCATGCGGATAACAGTAGTGGCCAGTCCATCAACCGGCTTGCGCCATGGGCGCCGAAACAGCATGAGGAACAGTCGAAACCAGAGATTCATAGGTACGCCGAGTAAGGCTGGGTAGAGCGGTGCACTTTAGGGCGGAGAATGTGGGCGAGATAGGTGCACAAATGACTTTTTTCATGTGAAAAGCGCAATTGGATCATTCATGCGCTGAGTCAGTCATTTCGGGCGTTGCCCGCCAATCAGGTATTCCGCTGAAGAATGTCCCCATAAAAATCATGCATTTTCTTTATGGCATTGGATCTCGTAGCGTGTCTGCTCACCCTATGGAGATGACCCCGTGAATGATTCCCGCCTGCGCCTGTACGTTGATGCTCAATTCACCAGCCCTTATGCGATGTCGGCTTTCGTGGCCCTTCGCGAAAAAGGCATCGAATTCGAACTGAGCCCACTGGACCTCGACGCGTTCGAAAACCAGTCCGAAGATTATGCTAGCCTCTCGCTGACCCAGCGCGTACCGACGCTGGTGCATGGCGACTTTGCCTTGTCTGAATCGTCGGCGATCACTGAATACCTGGAAGACGTTTTTCCTCAGACGCCGGTTTACCCGAAAGAGCTGACGCAACGGGCGAAGGCACGACAAGTCCAGGCGTGGCTGCGCAGTGATCTGCTGCCCATTCGGCAGGAGCGATCCACATTGGTGGTGTTTTATGGCCTCAAATCAGCGCCCTTGTCGCCCGCGGCCGAGTCGGCCGCGCGCAAGCTGATCGGTGCCGCACAAGCGCTGCTGGCTGACGGTCGTGAGTACCTGTTCGGGCAATGGTCGATTGCCGATGTGGACCTGGCCTTGATGCTCAACCGGCTGATACTCAACGGTGACGCCGTGCCATCCGCACTGGTGGAATACGCGCAGCGTCAATGGCAGCGGCCAACGGTGCAGGAGTGGGTCAAATTGCAGCGTCCTGCGCTTTAGTGGCGTGGAATCAGGTCAACTGCGCTCAATAAATTGCTCGATGACCTGATTGACGATCTCCGGATGCGTAATCGGCCCCATATGACCGAGCCCCTCGAGCTCGACCACTTCAACGTTCGGCAGTGCGCCGGTCAGCAGCCGCGCCACTGCCCGTGACGATGCCGGTGAGTCCTTGCCGACCATGAAAAGCACCGGCAGGTTGAGCGAACGGAACGCCTGCAATGGCGTCGGCTCGGTCAACAGCGCGTGAGCCCAGCCCTGCACATTGGCCACCGCAGCGGCGATGGAGGGCTTGCGTTGTTCCGGGGTTTGCTCCCAGGCTCCGGCACCCATCCAGTAGTCAATGAAGTGCTGGGCCGCTGCGTCCAGGTTACCCGCCTCAAGTGCCAGTCCGGCGTCTGCAACGACTTCACGGATGGCATCCGCGTCATTGGGTGGGGGCGATTCGGCGTCGAGCAGGGCAAACAATGTTGGCTCATACACCGCCATGGCGCGCACCCGGCCAGGGTTCTGCAACGCTGTGATCAACGCCACCGCCCCACCATAAGAGTGACCGACCAGAATGAGCGGTTCGCCGGCGCGGGCGAGCACCGGCTCGGCGAAACGCGCTTCTTCACTGAGGGTGACGATTCGATCGGTGGGCCACGCCGGGCTCTTGCCGGCGCCAAACGAGTCGAGCGCCAAGACCCGAAACTTTGCGGCCAGGTGATCTTGCAGTCCACGCCACTGCACCGAGTGACTCGCATTGGCATGAAAGCAGACAACGCCCGGACCCACGCCAGCGTCCCGATAAAAGGGTTCGACGGGTTTCATTCTGGCTCTCCTGCAACGACGTTAAAGGGACGAAGCGAGTTATAGATTAACTTCAAGGCTTCGGTGTAGCAGCCAGTCATGATGAAATAGCCACCCGTTTTTGCTGCCAGTAACACCTGATTTGGAGCGCCACATGAAAAACGCCGCCATCCTTACCTTCGCCTTGATGCTCAATACCGGGTTATTCAGCATGCAAGCCGAAGCGGCGGGGGATGCCGAAGCCGGTCAGAAACTATTTACCCGTATCTGTGGCGGCTGTCATCAAGTAGGGACTTCGGCGCGGGGTTCTTTTGGTCCTCACCTCAATGCCATTTTCGGGCGTCCTGCGGGAAGCACCACGGACTACCAGTATTCAACCGCGATGAAATCATCAGGCGTCATCTGGACCCGCGAAACACTCACCGCATACATCGAAGCGCCAAAAGAAGTGGTCCCCGGAACCCGGATGATTTTCTGGGGCCTCAGCGATCCGGAGAAGATCGAAAACCTGTTGGCCTACCTTCAGACATTTCAGCCGCAATAATCTATGCCTCATCAAAATGTTTACCGCGTAAAGGCTGTACAGGTGATATCAATGAGCCACTTCATCCGTTAAAGTATGCGCCGCCCGAGAGACGGATCCCGGGTATTTCTAATGGAGTGTCTCAGTGAATTATCTCAGCAAAGTTGTTGCCGTAGCCCTGTTCGGTCTGGTTCTGGCGGGTTGCACCGGCACCCCGATGAAGACTCAGCAGTACGACAGCAGCCAGTACACCGTTGTTGGCCACAGTGAAGCGACCGCCACTGGCCTCTTGCTGTTTGGTCTCATCCCGATCCAGCAGAACAACCGTTTCATCCGCGCTCAGAACGCCGCGATCAAAGCCCGGGGCGGCGACGCGATGATCAACACCCAAGTGCAGGAAAACTGGTTCTGGGCTTGGGCTCTGACCGGTTACACCACCAAGATCTCCGGTGATGTGATCAAGCTGAAAACCGTTCAGTAAGCGACATACGCTGCCTGTGTGGCGAGCGAGCTTGCTCGCGCTGGGCAGCGTACGGCCCCAAAAAAGTCCGACCGCAATGGCCGATTTTTGTGAGCGCTACGCACTCAAGCGCGAGCAAGCTCCCTCGCCACAGGTTTCCCTCTCATTGATAACACCTCACGCCCATGCTTTACCGAGCTCCTCCAGACCGGCGTTTTGCAGCTCTAGTGGGCTCATGACCACTCGGAATTTGCAGTTGGCCTGAAAGTTGAGAAAGAAGGGTTCCGCATAGCCGGGAATTTCGGAAGGGTCTTCTATATCGATCAGAAAAATCCCACTTCGCATTCCATCATGTTCAGTGAAATAAGCCGCCTCCGGCTTAATGGTTTCCAGCACGCGGTTCATGATTTCGCCGACCTTCCCCGACCTGACAAGCGCGTTGAAAGGCTCATGGGGAAACTCGACCATCAGTAGCATTTTCATTACTCGATACTCTGTTGAGGTGGCGTGCTCCTTACCCGGATCCTTACTCCTGACGATGATGCCGCAAGCCGTGCTTCAGCCGTGCCAGCGGTGGTGTGTGGTTAAGAATAGCGAAGGGTTCGAGGCTGCCGGGGCAGAGTTACGGACGGTCATTCTTGATGATTCAGCGGCGAGGCCTGGCAGGGTCAGGGCGTGTATGCCGCAATGTTGCGGTTACCCAGGCAGGTTTGCCCGGTGTCTGTTCTTTTGAAAAGGCTAGAGGGTGTCATCACGGTGTCATCGAACGAATGGCAAGCTCCTCGCAAACCGTCTTGAGCGCATAGACGGAATTCCGTCTGCGGGCTGATGAATTTGCCAGGAATCCCCCCTAATGAAAGGAGACGCCTCCCTGTTTGCGGCCATTGACCTGGGGTCCAATGCGTTTCGCATGATGATCGGCCAGTCGGTCAGGCGCAATCAGGGGTTCATGATCCAGGAAGTGAAAACCTTGCGAGAGCCTGTCCGTTTGGCGGAGGGGTTTCAGGGCGGGGCGCTGGACGAGTTGGCGCTGGATCGGGGGTGGCAAGCGCTCGCGCGATTTGGCAAAAAACTGCGCGGCTTTGAGGCCGGTCGCGTGCGGGCAGTGGCGACCAGTGCCGTCCGCGAAGCCGATAATGCCCAACTGTTTCTGGCCAGCGCGGAGCGGCACCTGGGCTTTCGTATCGATGTCATCTCTGGGCATGAAGAGGCCCGACTGGTGTACGCCGGTGTTGCCCATACGATCCCCAGTACAGAAA